>NZ_JALCZV010000013.1:0-112487 GCF_023373925.1 Fibrobacter sp. HC4
ACCAGTGACGGCAATGGAGACAAATCTAGCAGCAGTGTCTCGTCTTCGACTACGAACAGCTCTTCCTCTGCGAAATCCAGTTCGTCTACAGGAGACAAGAACAGTGGCGGTGAGTCTAGCCCCGCCTCGTCAAGCGTTAAGTCGAGCAGCTCGGGAACGTCTGCGGACTCGTCGGCAGGGAATAGCAGTAGCTCTAGTAAAGCGAGAATCCCTTGCTCTGAAGAAGATGAAATGGCAACACTTAATGGAGTCGATGTTATCTGTCATGACGGCTATTGGATTCCGGCCTCCTCCAGTTCGGCTGTGCCGACCAGCAGCTACTTCGATATGACGGAACAATTCAACAAGAAGGTGTCTTACGGCGAGTTCACCGACCCGCGCGACGGGCAGAAGTATCGGACGGTGAGCTTGTACGACGACACCTTTGAAAGGACCTATGTCTTTTTTGCCGAAAACTTGAATTACGGCAAGATGATATCCGGTGGTTCTGTTCAAGACGATTCAACCAAGTACTGCTACGATGACGATCCGTGGTACTGCGAGAACGGCTGGGGCGGGCTCTATACCTGGAGCCATGCGATGAATTTCCCCACAGTGTGTGATAGTGTGTCTATGTATGCAGAGACTTGTGCACAAAAATTTGTTTATCCCAGCGGTTATGCGCAACCTCAGAACTATGTCCAGCATCAGGGAATCTGCCCGGAGGGCTGGCACATTGTTAATGCTGGAGAATGGGCTCATTTAGACCAGAGAACAGGTGGCAGTGTCGCCCACTATATGGGCTCGAAGGTCGCCGGCTTCGGTAGCAACAACTACGGCCTGTCGATACTGCCTGCGGGGTATTGGAATCCTGTAGCTCTAGAGTATGGATACATTTCAAATTCTGCGTTATATTGGCTGCCGCAACAGTATCCAGAATATGATGATTGCTCATATCGAGTGTCGGTTCGAACGGATGAGTTCAACAGAACTTTTAGAGGTATAAAGACTCAGGGCTTTTCCATCCGCTGTGTAAAAAACTACTAACTATAACAAGATTTTAAACAAATTAACAAAGCCTTTTGGGAGAAAGGCTATAGGGGTTATGTGTCTAAACTCAACAAGAAGAACAAAAAGTCCAAGAAAAACCGTAACAATTACAAGATCGAGTCTCTCGAACCGAGACTCTTGATGGATGCCAATTAATTATGAGGTATGAATTACGAGTTATGAGATTTAGCTACGCGGCGTAGCCGCCAAATTTTAACCTCGAAGCGAGCCTCGCGAGCGCGCTCATACCTCGAACCTCGTGCCTCATCAACAATTTCTATCTTCTTTCTTTGGAGTGAACAAATGAATCGACTGTTACCTTTTGCCCTTGCCCTTGTTGCGGCAACCATGTTCTTTACCGCCTGCGGTGACGACTCCGGGAGTGGCGCAAGCGACGAAATTTCCATGAACTCGAGCGACGACGAAGGCCTCGACGCCGCCTCCAGCAGCGGGAAGACTTCCAAGAATAGCTCCTCGAGCAAGGGAAGCACCGCAAAATCGAGCGAAAGTGCCGCCTCCAGCACAAGTGTCATCCCCGGCACCGACCGGGGATCTAGCAGCAGCGGGGTGGCATCGTCGAGCAGCGTCTTTTTGCCCCGCCGTTGCGAGGAGGGCGCCAAGGACACAGTTGTAAAAGAAAATTCAACTGCGTATATGACGTGTAGGGATAACTATTGGCGAACGGATACGATAATTTACCCACCCAAGCCCAAGGTTTACCCGAACATGGACCGCCAATTCGATACAGAATACGACCCTGTCTATGGAGAATTTACGGACCCGCGCGACGGCCAGGTGTATAAAACGGTCGTTCTCTACGAGTCGTATCAATCAGAAAATACCATCGAGGTTTTCGCGCAGAACCTGAACTACGGCGAGATGGTGGACTCGAGCGTCCACCGGCTGGACGACGGCAAGGTGGAGAAGTACTGCGAGCTGAACGACGAGTGGTTCTGCGAGAACGGCTGGGGCGGCCGCTACACTTGGAGCGAGGCGATGGGGATATCGTCGAAGTACGATTCCGTGCTCTGGAAGGATACGACCGGCGGCAACACCCGCATACACCAGGGCATCTGCCCGGAGGGGTGGCACATCATGAACGGCTACGAGTGGGAAAACTATGCGAAGGGCACCGGCCTGGACATGGCCTCGAAGGCGAACTGGGGCTTTGATAAAATGTATGTAAATTCATCCGGCATGTCCGTGCTGTTCGACATGCGCGACTATGAACTCAGCTGGATGCTGACTGATTTTGTATTGCCTCAAGAAATGAATGACTCATTGGCGAACGTGGTGTCTGTTAATGATGATTACGTGAGTTACGGAAAGAGTGTTGGTGCTTTTAAGAGAATGAACATTCTTTACATCCGCTGCGTCAAGGATTACTAGCCGCCTGACATAATCCAGGCCAAATTCAAGAAATTTTAAACAAAAAAGGCACGGCGATACACCGTGCAGGGGGGAATCTTTGTCCAATATCAATAGGCTATGTTCTTTCAAAGTGTAGATGTAATATAACTATCTAAAAAACACACCCTATTATAATCTGAGATTTACATATCTAAAAACTGTATCTTAGATACTTGGTCTAACCTAATTTTTGTTTGGTTAGACCATTTTTTTTATTTAAAAGTATGCGGAAACAAAAATAAACGCCGCTTTGGAGCGGCGTTTATTAGCAGTAAAGCCCTAATAATTAAAGGGTGTCCTGGAACTTATGGAACTTTTCGAGGAGCTCTGCGTAAGTCTTGGTGGCTTCCAGCTGGGGGAACTGAGCGACGATGGAATCCGGTGCGCAGAAGAAGCAACCCTTGTCTGCCTGCTTCAGCATGCCGGTGTCGTTAAAGGAGTCGCCGCTGGCGAATACCTTGAAGTTCAGGTCTTGCAGGGACTTGACCACCTTGGTCTTCTGGTCGTTCAGACGCAGGTGGTAACCCTTGATCATGTCATTTTCTACAACAAGGTTGTGGCAGAAAATGCTGGGCATGCCCAGGTTCTTCATGATGGGGTAGGCGAATTCCTGGAAGGTGTCGCTGAGGATGATCACCTGGGCTTCGTCGCGGAGTGTGTCCATGAAATCGCGGGCGCCTTCCAGCAGGCCCAGGTTGGCGATTACATTCTGGATGTCGCTGAGCTTGATGCCTTCGCGTTCCAAAATCTTGATACGGCCCTTCATCAGAACGTCGTAGTCGGGAATGTCGCGGGTGGTCAGGCGCAGGTCGGCGATGCCGGTCTTTTCTGCAACGGCAATCCAGATTTCCGGAGCGAGAACGCCTTCAAGGTCCAGGGTGACGACACATTGTTTGGTAAACATAAAAATCCCTTAGATTAGTGAACAATGAACAATGATAGCGTGGCGGCAAAGCCGCGATTATAAAATTGTTAATTGTTAACTGTTAATTGTTCATTCGTTATTTTTCTCTTTCCTTGATTAAATTCTTCAAGTCGTCGATAGTCACAGTGTACTTGGTTCGGCAGAAGTCGCAGACCAATTCAAGATCCTTGCCTTCTTTTTCCAAATCCTTTAAATCGTTGATAGGAAGCGCAGCCAGAGAACTGATGGTTCGTTCCTTGTTGCAGGGGCAGAACGCCTTGGCGCCGAATTCCTTGATGACTTCGATTTCGTAAGGACCTTCAAACTGGTAAAGCAGTTCGTCTAGCATGGTCTTGCCGCCGCTCTGCTGGGTAGCGTACATATCGGCGAACTTAGGGAGGTTCAGCACCACCTGTTCCAAGATGGTAGAATCCTTTTCTTCCATTTCAGGGAAGGCCTCTACATAGAAACCTACGGCGTAGTCCAGCTTGTTTGGGTCCTGCTTGTTGAACTGGGCCTCGATGCCCACTGCAGAAAGAATCTGTTCGGACTGGTACAAGTAGGTAGCCAGGTTCTGGCCCATGGAGGCGCTGACTGCCTGCACCATGCTTTCGTGAACGCGCTTGCCGTATTCATTCAGTTTTACCACCTGGTAGGTCTGGGGAATCAGGGCCGGTTCGTCGCCCTTGATTGCCTCGAGGTCGTCCTGGGGAATCATGGCTCGCACAAAGTAGTAGGATTCATCGCCTTCCTTGCGGCTTATGAGAGGGCTTGTATCTGCCTTGGCGTAGGAGATTTCGCCTCCGAAGGTGGCGGTTACGCTTACTGTACCCTTCATTTTGAGGCTGCTGCTCAAAAAGATGGAGGAAATCGCGGTTTCAGCCAGTAACTTTAGAGAGTAAGACTGGGCGCCGTGTTTTGCGCCAATTTCGTTCATTGTGTTGGTGATGTCCACAAGAACTAGGCGAAAAGGCGCCTTCTTGCCTGTAGAACGAATAATACGATCCTTTAAATTCATAGGGCCAAATTTAGTAAAAAAGCCCCAAAGTTTCACCTTGGAGCTGTCGCAAACTGAGCCGTTTCAAAGGCCTGCGCTTCGGTGGAGCGCGCCCCGAAGTTTTAGCGGGCTACCACCTGCTTGCGGATCTTTTCGGAGGTTTCGCGGTTGGCTGCCTGGGCCAGGCATTCAAAGGCGAATTCTTCGGCGGTACCGGCGCCGCGGCTGGTAATGATGTTGCCATCGACGACTACGCGGTCGGTAAGGAACTGCTTGCAGTCCAGTTCCACTTCGCAGCCCGGGAAGCAAGTACACTTGCGGGTCTTGAGGAGACCTGCCTTGGAAAGAACCAGCGGGGCGGCGCAGATGGCGAAAATCCACTTGCCTTTGGAATCAAAGTCGCGCAGGACGTCGGCAACGGCTGCGGAAGCCTTCAGGTTCTGAACGCCGGGGCCGCCTCCGGGGAGGCAGACTGCATCGAAGTCGGCGAGGCTAGCTGCGGCTCCTGCCATCACGTCTTTCAAGAGAACGTTTGCCTTGATGGCCAGACCATGGGCGCCTACAACTTCCAGGCTATCGCTGATGGAAGCCAAAGTCACATTCAGGCCGCCACGCTGCCAGTAGTCAAAAGGAGTAACGAATTCGGTTTCTTCAAAACCGTTAGCCATCAAGAAAAGAACGTTCATAAATACCTCGTTGTTTGCGGGTTCCATCTAGAGGGGGCCGAAGACCATGCGTTTCTTAGGTTTGTAGGAGTGGAATCCAATTTTTTCACAATATAACAAGAAATGAATCTAATCGGAGTGAAAGTGGTGTCTTTTCGGCAAAATGGGTTACTAAATATGTTTGAAGATGTGTTTTAGCAACCTCTTTTTTGAATAAATTAAACAAAAAGTGCTGGTGAAAGGAGCTTTTCCTGTGTGAGGCTCTTATTGTGGGTTACTAAAATTGATGTGTAAAGGACTTTAGTAACCTTTTAAAGAGAAAATGTTGTAGATAAACTAAATATTGGGTTACCAAAACGTTGAAATTGGTTTGTTTAGTAACCCCTTTTGTAAAAATACGCTCAAAGATGGGGGGCGGTTGTGTTTTCCGGTGACACGCGGAGGGGCGCTCAGGATGACACGCGAGTTACCCCACGCTGTGTTCCAGCTTCAATGTCAGAAGCTGGCGGGCTTCGGTGGCGAATTCGCCGGGGAGTTCCTTGAACACGTCCTTACAGAAACCGCCTACCATGGCCTGAATGGCGTCTTCGCGCTTGATGCCGCGACTCTCGAAATAGAACAGCTGGTCTTCGCTGATGCGGCTGGTGGTGGCTTCGTGTTCCGTCTGTGCGGTGGGGTTTGCCACCGTGATATACGGGAACGTATGGGCGGCGCTCTTGTCACCAACCAGCATGCTGTCGCACTGGGTGTAGTTGCGGGCGCCTGCGGCTCCCTTACGGATAGAAACCTCGCCGCGGTAGGCGTTGCTGGAGTAGTCGGCGCTGATACCCTTAGAAATAATGGTGCTCCTGGTGTTCTTACCGATGTGGATCATCTTGGTGCCGGTATCGGCCTGCATGTGTCCGTTGGTAAGGGCAACGCTGTAGAATTCGCCTACGGAGTTGTCGCCAACCAGAACGCAGCTGGGGTACTTCCAGGTGATGGCGGAACCGGTTTCTACCTGGGTCCAGCTGATGCGGCTGTTCTTGCCGGCGCACTTGCCGCGCTTGGTCACGAAGTTATAGACGCCACCAGCACCAGTTTCGCGATCGCCGGCGTACCAGTTCTGCACGGTGCTGTACTTAATCTTGGCGTTTTCGTTGGCTACCAGTTCTACGATAGCGGAATGGAGCTGCTTGCTGGAAAATTCCGGGGCGGTGCAGCCTTCCAGGTAGCTGACTTCGGCATTGTCGTCGGCGATAATCAGGGTGCGTTCGAACTGGCCTGCTTCCTTGTTGTTGATGCGGAAGTAGGTGGACAGATCCATGGGGCACTTGACGCCTGCGGGAATGTAGACGAAACTTCCGTCGCCAAAGACGGCGCTGTTCAGGGCGGCAAAGTAGTTGTCGCCTGCGGGGACCACGCTACCCAGGTACTGTTCAATCAGTTCCGGATATTCCTTGATGGCGTCGGAAATACTGCAGAAGATAATGCCCATTTCCATGAGCTTCTTCTTGTGGCTTGTATAAATACTGACGGAGTCGAACACGGCGTCCACGGCTACGTTGGCCAGGCGCTTCTGTTCGTCCAGGGGAATTCCCAGCTTTTCGAAGGTGGCCAGAAGTTCCGGGTCCACGTCTTCGATCTTTTCGTGGGATTTCTTGTTCTTGGGAGCGGAATAATAGACGATGTCCTGCAAATCTACAGGTTCAAAATTCAGTTCGCCCCACTTGGGCTGCTCCATGGTCAAGAGCTTTTCGTAGGCCTTCAGGCGGAAGTCCAGCATGAACTGAGGTTCGCCACGGAGAGCGCTGGCACGGCGGATGATATCTTCGTTAAGACCCTTTTCAAAAGCCTCGTTCTCGATATCAGTCACAAAACCATACTTGTAATTTTCGCTCATGATCAACCTACGTTCTTTATAAAATTAGCGGCTCAAATATACAAAAATTAAAAAAGTGGAAAATCTTGAAAAAGATCATCTTACTATATTGGAACATTATGATGAAGAAATTTTTATTGCCCATTTCTATAGCCGCCATGCTCTTTAGTGCATGTGGTAGTGATAGTTCCAATGATTCTGGTGTGGCCGTCAATCCGCCTGCCGATGATCCGCAGACTCCTCCCATAGAAACCCCGGTTAATCCGGCCAGCTCTGCCACGGTTGGTGATGATCCCAACTCGCAGCCCATCGAATCTTCTGCCTCGCTGGAAATTTCTTCTGCATCCGAGATGCCTCTGGACACTTCCTTTGTGCCCGAGGGCGATACCTCTTCTATCAGCGGCATTACCGGTAACGATATGCCCTTCGAAATCCTGACTGAAGAAATCGAAAAGGACCGTCAGTATGTCGCTGCTTCGGCCATTACCGATTACGAAACGGTTCAGTCTGTTTATGAAAGCCTGGAAGAGGGCGACAAGGTTGCCTTTATCATTCGTCATGGCCGTCGCGAAAGTGGTGTCGGTGTTGAATCCAAGCTGACCGAGGCCGGTATCGAACAGTCTCAGCGCCTGGGCGGTTTTTTGGCCAGTTCCGAAGCTTTCTCTTACGGTCATACCGATTTCGTGCGTACTCGCAGTACCGCAATCAACATTGCCTACGGTCGTGGTGAAGATACGACCAGCTTCCAGTCTGTCATTACCAATCGCCTGGTGGCCAGCACCTACATCAAGGACATGGAACTTTTTGAACAGTACAAGAAGGATTCTACCGCCAGTATTAATGAAGGTGAAGTATACTCCCAGTGGGCCTTCGATGGTTTGCTGACCTCTGCCTTCTATGACCTGGAAGCCCGTGCCGTTCAGACGATTGTGCAGGGAATCATTCCCAACATGTCTGAAACCAACCGTGTGAATATCTTTATTAGCCACGATATGTTCCTGATGCCCTTGATGATTTACGTCTCTGACCGTAAGATTGATCGTTTGCGCTACCATGTTTCCAAAAAGGGTGTGTACTACCTAGATGGCGTGGCCGTAGTTATCAAGGCTAACGGAGAACGTCGCTACCACGTTGTGAACGGCATTGAATTTGGAACCTAAGAAATCTGCGGGTTATTGAAAATGAATCAAAGAGAAAATTTTAAATCTCGTCTTGGCTTTATTTTGATTGCGGCGGGTTGCGCCATTGGTATCGGTAATGTTTGGCGTTTCCCCTTCATTACGGGCCAGTACGGTGGTGCCGCATTCATCCTGATCTACTTGTTCTTCCTGGTAATCTTGGGCTTGCCCGCCCTCATTGCCGAATTTGCTGTCGGTCGTGCCAGTAAGCGCGGTATCGGCCGATCTTTCGAAGAACTGGAACCTGCCGGTTCCAAGTGGCATATTGCCAAGTATCCCATGATCGTCGGTGACTACCTGCTGATGATGTTCTACACCACGGTGAGCGGCTGGATGATGTACTACTTCTACCACATGGCGGTGGAAGGGGATATTCATGGCCTGTCTCCTGAACAGGTGGGTGAACGATTCGGCACCATGTTGGGGAATCCCAGCGTGCAGGTGGGCTGGATGGCTATTGCTACCATTCTCGGTCTGGGAATCGTTTCTCTGGGCTTGCAGAAGGGCGTGGAACGTGTAACCAAGAGCATGATGTCTATGCTTTTCTTGATCATGATTATTCTTGCCATCCGCGCTGTGACCTTGCCCGGTGCTGAAGAAGGCCTCAAGTTCTACTTGCTCCCGGACTTTGCCCGTCTGCAGCAGCAGGGCGTTACCGAAGTAATCTTTGCCGCCATGGGACAGGCTTTCTTTACCTTGAGTATCGGTATCGGTTCCATGTCCATCTTCGGAAGCTACATCGGCAAGAAGCATACCCTAGCCAAGGAAGCGGTGAATATCTGCGTCCTGGATACGGTGGTGGCCTTGCTTGCCGGTTTGATCATTATTCCCAGCTGCTTCGCTTTCAATGTGGAACCGGGTGCTGGTCCTGGCCTTGTGTTCGTGACTCTGCCCAACATCTTTAGCCAGATGCCTGCGGGTCGCTGGTGCGGTGTGGCCTTCTTCCTGTTCATGAGCTTTGCCGCCCTGAGTACCTTGGTGGCCGTGTTCGAAAACATTATCTCTTTCTGGATGGACCTGAAGGGTTACGACCGCAAGAAGGTGGTGAAGTGGAACATTCTGGCGATTATCGTTCTTTCCTTGCCTTGTGCTTTGGGCTTTAACGTGCTTTCTGGCTTTCAGCCCTTTGGTGCTGGCAGCGGCGTTCTCGACCTGGAAGACTTTATCGTTTCTAACACCTTGCTGCCTCTCGGTAGCTTGTTCTTCGTGGTGTTCTGCAACTTCCGTTACGACTGGGGCCAGAAGAATTTCTACGATGAAGTCAATACCGGTAGCGGTATGAAACTTCCCGTAAACGGGATTGTCCGTTTTTACATCAAGTGGATTCTGCCCTTGATCGTGCTGGTCATTTTCATTATGGGTTACATCCAGAAGTTCGCTCCGGATTTCTACAACCAGATTCTTGGTAAGTAGTTTTGCAGGCTGTTAAAGTCTAACTGATAAATGATCGACAAATAAGTCCGGCGGGTAAAACCGTCGGTCTTTTTTTGTATATGAAATTGTCAGAAATTGACGCGAATGTAAACCTATATTTGTACACGTAAAAAAGAAAAAGGATTAACTATGCACAATATTCTGAACATCCAGCGCAACAACACTCTCTTCGGTCTTCTTCTGGCAGCAGCTCCCGCTGTTTTCTGTGCAATGCTGGTGGGGGCCGGCAGTGTCGTGGCTGCAGCCGCTGTTACCGTAGCTTACCTGAGCGTTCTTGTGGGCGAACGGATCGATTAAGGTTTGCTATTTCTGCTTGATGACTTCAACAGTCAACTTGTTAAAGCCCAGCTTTCCGCCTTCGCGGATTTCTAGGGCGGCACGGAAGGTGGTGACGTCCTTCTTGAACGGTTCTAGCACCGGCGAGAACTTGTTCTTCAGCAGATTTTCCACTTCTTCGTCAGAGAATTTGCGCTGGTAGAACACTTGCGGAATGCCGTAACCGCATTGCATGCACTGGTAGCCGCCATCTACCTTGCGTAGGAAACCTCCGCAACCGGGGCAGGGGTATTCGCGACGGAGGAACTCAAATTCTACGCGGCCTACGGGGCTCATTTTCAGGAAGGCGTCAAAGTTTTCGCCCTTCTTGTTCTTGAATCCGCTAATCAGTTCCGTTTTTTCGCCGTTGAGCAAGGCCTTGATGTCGGCGGCACGGAGTTTTTTGCCTGCGATGGTCTTGAACAGGGTGAACTTGCAGTCACAGGGATTGCCTTGTTCATCGCGGTCGGAACCTTTACCTGTGCAGAAGATGGCGTTCTTGTTTTCTTCTAGGGTGTGTTTGCAGATGGGGCACTTAAACTTGGTTTCGGTACCGTGGAAGTGTCCGTCATTTTCGAAGGCGAAGGTGGCCTTGTGATCGCTATCCCAGACCACCTTGGCGCTAAAGGCCTGGCCCTTCTTAGTGATAAAGTCGGTGATGACGTCGGTGGTGCCGTTGCTGAACAGCTCCGCCATTTCTTCGTCGCTCATGACGTGGCCGGCGATAGTCTTATAGAAAACGAAATCGCAAGGCTCTTCGCAAATGAGACGGTTGCCTAAACTTTTTAGTTTCTTTTGGCACTTGGGGCAGGTATAGTCTGTGGGGGCTGCGTCCTGGGGTTCGTCGCTAAATTCAAATCCGATGTTGCCGTCTTCGCCAAGAACCAGGTTGGCGCTGAAGGTGGTTCCCTTCTTGCTCTTGAAGCCGCTGAGCAAGTCAGATTTGCCGGTGGCCAGAAGCTTGCCCATTTCGGCGTGGCTAAGGGTGCGGCCTGCAATGGTGTGGCCTGCCTTGAAACCGCATTCGCCATTCTTGCAGACGTATCCCCAGGGGGCGATTTCCATGGGCTGGCTGCACTTGGGGCAGGGGAGAGCTTCTGTTACGGTTTCTCGTTCAAACTGGCTGCCGTATTTTTCGTGAAGCTGAACAAAAAGTTCCTTCACATATTCCACGATGCCGTCGCGGAATTCCTTGGGATCCAGGTTGCCCTTTTCTACTTGGGAAAGCTTGTATTCCCATTCGCCGGTCATTTCGGGGGACTTGACTTTTTCGTCCATGAGGGCGATGACTTCGCGGCCGCGGGCGGTACTGACCAGATTGTTTTTCTGGGCTTCGATGAATCCGCGCTTTTTCAAGGTCTCGATGATGCCTGCCTGAGTGGCTGGAGTTCCAAGACCGCGGTCCTTCATGGCTTCGGCCAGTTCTTCGTTGTCGATCTGCTTGCCTGCAGTCTTCATGGCGGCAAGGAGGGTGGCTTCGGTATAATACTTGGGCTTGGACTTCTTTTTCTTCTGAAGTTCCAGGGCGTCGAAGGGGGCCTTGTCGCCGATTTTCCAGTCGGGAAAGGATTCTACGATATTGGTGATGTCGTCAGAATTGCCGCTGTCGTCGCCGGATTTTCCGTCGGCTGCGGCGGAGTCGGCGCCTGCGTCGCCCTTCTTCTTGGATTTGGCCTTCTTCTCTTCTTTGACTAGGGCACGGAAACCTAAGTCCTCGTTCTGCTTCAGCTTAAGGCGGAAGGTTTCTGCGTCACTGCCCGCAGGGGCGGTCAGTGTCACTTCCATTTCATTCCAAACATAGGGTTTCAGCCATGCCTGGACAAAACGTTCCTTGGCCAGATTGTAGATGTTCTCTTCCATTTCGGGGAGGCCACCCTTGATTTCGTCGGGCTGTTCCCCGGTAGGAATAATGGCGAAGTGGTCTGTGACCTTGCTGGAGTTGATGAAAACGAAGTTCTCCGATTCCGGACGCATGATCCCTTGCTGCTGGGGCGTTGCCAGGCGTTGTGCCAGGGCGTAAGCTTCCTGCTTCATGGTGTCGGGCAGGTAGGCGGAGTCGGTACGGGGATAGGTAAGCAACTTCTTTTCGTAAAGATTCTGGGCGCAATCCAGCACTTGCTGGGCGCTGTACTTAAAACGCTTGTTGCCTTCTTTCTGCAGTTCCGTCAGGTCGAAAGGTTTTTGGGGGAACTGCTTTTTCTGCTGGACGTCAATGCCTGCGATGACCGCATCTTCGGGCGGGGCGCATTTGTCCACTACGGCCTGGGCCGGTTCCTCTTTTTCAAAGACCGCCACTTTCAGGGCAGGGCCTTCTGCGCTGTCCTTGCCAGAATCCTTGGCGTCGCGGTCGGGGCGCAGCAACTGTGCCTGGAATCCTTTCCAGGTTCCCACTACGCTGTAGTAATACAGTTCCTTGAACTGTTCCACCAGGGCGTCTCGTTCTACAATCAAGTTTAAAGTGGGTGTCTGCACGCGGCCCACAGAAATCATCTTGCCGCGGCCAGCCGTAAGCGTATAGGCTCGAGTGGCGTTAAGGCCTACCATCCAGTCGGCGCGCTGACGCAGGCGAGCGGCATAACTCAAGTTTAATCGCTGGGTGGCATCTTCCAGATTTTTCCAGGCCTTGTCCAGATCCTTGGCCACATAGCTGTTCACCCAAAGACGCTTGATCTGCTTTTGCTTAAAGGCGGGGGTAAAATCAAGGACCAGGTCAAAAATCAGATTACCTTCGCGGCCGGCATCGGCGCCGTTCACGAGGACATCCGCCTTACTCATCATTTCTCGCACAACAGTTAGCTGTTTTCTTGTGCTTTCAATCTCCATAAGGCGGAACTTTTCGGGGAGCAAAGGCAAGTTGCCCAACTTCCAGCCCCCTTCGAAACCGGGGTAGGCATCAAGGGGGGCCAGGGTAATCAAGTGACCCACACACCAGGTAATGCAATGGTTCTGCCCAATCAGGCAACCATCTCCCTGTGTGAATTTTTCGCCCTCCAGGCGTTCCAGCATAGGTTTGTAATGTTGGTTTGCAACGGAAGGTTTTTCGGCCACTAATAGAATCATGGGGGCAAAGATAATAAAGTTCGAACTTTTTTATTACAGGATGGGGTCCAAGTTCTGCAAAGCCTTGGCGGCGGCTCCCTGGGCGAATTTCTGTTCCAGATCCGTGAACTTCTCGTTCCAGAATTTTGTTTTTTCGCAGGAGAGGCGCGCTCCCCGTTCATAAATCCACAGGAAACAATCCTCGTCGACGACTTCGTAATCGGATCCGCCGTTGAACACATTGGCTACACCGTAAACTTCGTGGTCCTTGCTCAGGATGACCTTGCAACCCAGAAGCATGGAGAGATTTTGACAAGCCTGTTCCAGGGCGGCATTGTCCAGGTCCTCGCTCTTCATCGAGAATCGGGAAACGTTCCGCTCGTCGATTTTCAAACCCAGGGATTCGAAGTCCTGTTCGACCCAACTCATCTTGTTGATAAACTTGCGAAGCGAAGAAATGTCCTGAACCTGGTCCGGTTCCGGAAAAATTCGCCCTCTGACAGTATACTCGTGTTCCATAAAAAGAAAAGTAGAAAAAACGCAGCGCGATTATAAAACTAGTATCTCCCCGCTTTGTCGCCTTTTACGAAGAAATCCACCTACGTTTCCAAAGCCCGAATACGAGCAGAATGGTCTGCGATATCCGCCTGCTGTTTTATCCATGGGGGCGAGGATCGCATTTCCCGTAGTGCGAAATAAATTCGCGGGCGATTGTCGGGCGATATACAAAAAAGTCGGTGTTTCCGACGGAAAGAATATATGAAATTCAAGAGTCATGTCTGACATCTATGTTTAAGGAAGATATGACCGTTAACAGTGCGTTCTTGTCGGTGAGCATACCATGGAACTGGAAAAGCCGGCCATGTCTGGTATCTATGTCCTTCGTGTCTCGGCAGGAAATTCAAGTCGGAACATGCTGATTAAATTCTAGTAGTCTGGTCTTGTTGAACAGCTACTAAAAAATAAGGAGTTTCCCTTGCCGTGGGGGAAACTTCTTTGTATATTCATCAGCATGAAAATGATCCTAGACCTACAACTTCTACTTTGCACCGCTCTGTGTAATACCGAGGCGAGGTTTTAGGGTATTGAATCAATAAGACTTTTTTTATTGAAATTGAACACTAAAAAGGCTTGCTTCCTCGGGAAAGCGGGCCTTTGTTTTTTGGTCAGAGGGATAAAAAAAGCTATCTTTGAGATTGAAAATTAAATGACTTTGCGTTCCCGGTGAAAATCGAAGGAAGCGGCAAGGAGATGAAAAATGAAGTGCATGATGGATTGTGCCGATCAGGCAAGAAAACCGTTTTTTTACGACGTCACTCTGCGTGACGGTAACCAGGCTCTGCCCAAGCCCTGGAATAACGCCCAGAAGAAGGACGTTTACCTCCAGTTGTTGAAGCTGGGTGTGCAGGGGGCCGAAGTGGGTTTCCCGGCTTCTAGCGAAATGGATTTTGAATCTTGTAAGGAACTGGCCCAGCTCACCGCAAAGATGGCTGAAGAAGGTGATGAAGTCGCCCAGAAGATCGTGGTGGCTGGTCTTGCCCGTTGCGTCCCCAGCGACATTCAGCGCTGCTGGGAAGCGGTCCAGTATGCTCCCAATCCTCGTATCCACACCTTCTTGGCAACTAGCCCCCTCTCCATGGAACATGTGCTGCACATGACTCCGGAACAGGTGAAGGCCAAGGCCGTGGAATGCGTGAAGTTGGCAAAGTCTCTGGTGGGTGACCGCGGTACCGTGGAATTCAGCTGCGAACATTTCGGTGACTGCCTGGAAAACATGGACTTTGTCATTGAAGTTTTGAAGGCCGTGGTGGAAGCGGGGGCAACTACCTTGAACTTGCCCAACACCGTGGAACGTTATCGCCCCATGCTGTACATCTCCCAGATCAAGCAGGTGTACGATGCTCTGCCCAAGAACGTGACTATTTCTGTTCACTGCCATAACGACCTGGGCATGGCAACTGCCGCTACCGTCGAAAGCTTCTTCGTGGGTGCAACCCAGATGGAAGTGGCCTTGAACGGTCTGGGTGAACGTTGCGGTAACACCAACTTCTACGAAGTGGCTGTGGGCCTGCACAACTCCGGTGTAGACACTGGCCTGCATCTGGAAAGAATTTACGAAACCGCCATCCTGATTTCTCAGTGGTCCGGTATCAACATCTACAATCGTGCTCCGTTGATCGGTGCCGAAGCTATCGTCCATCGTAGCGGTATCCACCAGGATGGCGCCAGCAAGACCAAGGACATGAAGAAGGGTGCATACCGCCCCATCGACTACTCCATCATCGGCCGTAACCAGAACGATTCCCTCAGCTTCACCAGCCAGAGTGGTCGTACCGCCGTGTACGAAATCATCACCAAGTTCGGTTACAAGATGAGTCTGGCCGAAGCCGCCGAACTGCAGCCCATCTTGAAGGCTTGCAGCGAAAAGGAAGGCGAGCTGAGCGCCGAACGGGTTCTGGATGTTTTCCGCGAACAGCGCGTTAACGTGAACGGCCGTTTGGTGTTCAACAACATCGAAGTTGTTCCCGATGAAAACCGTTTCGTGTTCCACTTCAAGAAGGACAAGGAGCCCATAATCAAGTCCATCACTGCCGAAGGTCCCATTGAAGCTGGCCTTATGCTCATGCGTGAAATCGGCATGCCGGTGGAACTGGTGAAGTATCGCCAGGTGGTGGTTCCTGAAAAGGATTCCATGTGGGCTGGTCGCGGTCTCAGCCGTATTGTGCTGAAGGCCAATGGCAAGGAAGTGGAAGGCCGCGGTGTTTCTAGCGATACTCTGAAGGCTAACATGCGCGCCCTGTTCGGCGGTGTGAACCTGCTGTACAGGTAGGCTGTAAGTGTCATTCCGAGCGTAGCCACGAAGTGGCGAAGTCGAGGAATCTAGAGTAGAGGAATTATGGATTTAACTGGTAGACTGACACGTCCGTTCAAGAAACGCTACGCCATGTACGCCGACAAGGTCGGTGGTTTTGTGGTGCCGATAAAGGATGCCGTGGCAGGTCTGCTGGGCCACTTTCCCGATGTAAAGGCTTTTGCCGGTTCCGAGGATCTGGCTGATTCCGATGAGGCTTCTGCCGGTGCCGAGGGTGCCGCAAATGGTGCCGCTCCGGCAGGGAAGGTGGGCCTGCTGGATCGCATTAAGAACTTCAAGAAATCCCTGAAGGAAATGAGCGACTTCCAGAAGCTGATCCTTTTGACCATCGCCGTTGTTCTGCCTGCCGGAATTTTGGTGGCCACGATTCTAGTGGGCCTGATCAAGAAGCACAAGAAATAGTTTTGACGTCGTATGCAGCGCTGGAAACATACCATTGCCTACGAAATTTATCCCAGCAGTTTCCAGGACTCCAACGGAGATGGAATCGGGGACCTGAACGGCATTACCAGCCGGCTGGATTATCTGAAGTCTTTGAACGTGGGGGCGATCTGGCTTACGCCGGTGTATGCGTCTCCCATGGTGGATAACGGCTACGACGTTTCCAATTTTTACGAAATCAATCCCCTGTATGGAACCATGGCCGACATGGACAACTTGATTGCCCAGGCCCATAAGCGTGGCATCAAGATTGTGATGGACCTGGTGTTCAACCACATGTCCGATCAGTGTGAATGGTTCAAGGAATCCAAGTCCAGCCGCCACAATCCCAAGAGCGATTGGTTCATCTGGAAAGATGGCGTTGCTGGCGAACCGGGAACGCGACCGGCTCCTCCCAACAACTGGCGCGGTATCTTTGGCGGCTCCGTGTGGGAATGGAATGAAGAACGTCAGCAGTACTACATGCACACCTTCGCCACCCAGCAGCCCGACCTGAACTGGGAAAATCCCGACGTGCGCCAGGCCCTTTTCGACATTGCCAACTTCTGGATTAAAAAGGGCGTGGGCGGTTTTAGAATTGACGCCATTCCCTACATCAAGAAACCGAACGGCTTTGAAAGCGGAACCCCTGATGCAAGCGATGGCCTGGTCAGCGTTCACACCATGACCGTAAATACCCCGGGTGTCCTGGATTTCTTGCAGGAGTTCAAGAAGAACGTGACTCAGGGCAAGGACGTGTTCACCGTGGCCGAGGCAAACGGCGTGGGACCCGACGACTTGAAATATTGGGTAGGGGAGAACGGCGCCTTCGATATGCTCTTCGAGTTTGGCCACCTGCACGATGTTGAAATCTGGTGCAAGCCGTCGCCCTACGGCATCATGGATTTTAAGAAGGCTCTGCTGGCAAGCCAGGAGGCCACTGCGAAGAACGGCTGGTATCCTGCCTTTTTCGAAAATCACGACAAGCCCCGCTGCGTGAACAATTACTTTAGCGAACGGGTGGCTGCCGATCCCAAGCTGCGCGTGTTGGCGGCTAAGGCCATGGCTACGCTGCTCTTGACCTTGCGAGGGACTCCCTTCCTTTACGAGGGTCAGGAAATCGGCATGACCAACGTGCAGTGGAACGACCTGGAAAAGTACGACGAAATCAATACCAAGGCCCAGTACAAGATGGCCCTGCAGGAAGGCTTTTCCCACGAGCAGGCCATGGCCTTCGTAAACCGTTTTAGTCGCGACAATTCCCGCACGCCCATGCAGTGGAACGCCGACGCCAACGCCGGATTCACCACGGGCAAACCCTGGCTCTCCGTGAACGACAACTATGTCGAAATCAACGTGGCGGCCCAGGAATCGGACCCAAACTCCGTGCTGAATTTTTACCGTCGACTGATCGCCTTGCGCTCTTCCAATGCCAATCTGGACGGGGGCCCCTTTACGGCGCTGCTCCCCGAACACGAACAAATGATGGCCTATAGGCGAGGTGACGGCACTGTGGTGCTGGTTAACCTTGGCGAGACGGAAGTTGAATATGATGGACGCCTGGTAGAGAACCGCAAACTATTAATAGGCAATTACGAAGGTCCGTTTGAATCGTCGGGCGTAACAAGAGTTTTAAGACCGCTAGAAGCTGTAATCTATGGGATGTAATAAATGAACCGTTTGAATGTTAGACTTTCTGAAAGGCTTCCCAATGATTTGACTCCCAGCCCCTTTTTCGAAGAGTTGGAAAAATCGAAAAAGGAAAGCGCTCCGTTTATCGACATGACCGTCAGTTCGCCGGTTCGCGTGGGACTGCCTGTGGAATTGGACTCCGCGGTAGACGAAGCCCGCAAACAGTTCGGCCATTGGTCTCCCGATGCCTCGGGCTGGCGTGAGGCCCGAGAAGCCGTTGCCGCTTACTATCGTGAAAGAGGTGGTCGCTTTACTGCAAACCAGGTCATCATTACCGCAAGTACCAGCGAAGCTTACTCTGTACTCTTTAAGACATTCTGCAATCCAGGCGATGCCATCTTGACGCCGATGCCCGGCTATCCGCTGCTGGATACGCTGGCCCAGTTGGAACATCTGGAATGCGCTCCCTATTTTTTGAAACTGATCCGCGAGAAGAAAACTGGGCTAAAGACCGTTCGCTCTTTACGTCAGGAACTTTCCGCGCATCATGCTGAGCAAAGCCCGCGGGGCGGAGTCGATGCATCTTGCCTTCCTGAATCTTCCGCTCCCCAGTTCCGCTTCGTGCTGGATACAGACAGCCTGCTGGCCGCTCCCGAAAACGCCCGCATCCTTCTGCTGGTTTCGCCCCATAATCCCACAGGCCATATTGTGGGCCTCGCCGAGTGGAATGAAATTGTTCGCTTCTGCGAAGAGAACAACTTGATTCTCGTGGTAGATGAAGTCTTCGGCGATTATGGCTTCAGCGACGAAGTCAAACGCAGTTGGCTGTATTTGCGCGGCGGAAACCGCAATGGTCTTGGTGACGGAAACATTAACGCCGACTTCTTTGACTGCGGTGGAAACGACATTGTCTTTGCTCCTGTAAACGGACCCAAGTGTCCCATTTTCTGGCTCAATGGTTTGAGCAAGGCTGTTGGCGCTCCGCAATTAAAATTCGGCTGGATGGCCTTCTATGCCCCCCGTGAAAATTTCGAAGAAATCCGTGCCGCCCTTGAATTCGTTGAAGACGCTTACTTGAGTGCTTCTTCTTGCGCCCAGTCTCTGGCGGCACCGCTGTTGGCTCGC
This sequence comes from Fibrobacter sp. HC4, assembly GCF_023373925.1. NCBI lineage: Bacteria > Pseudomonadati > Fibrobacterota > Fibrobacteria > Fibrobacterales > Fibrobacteraceae > Fibrobacter > Fibrobacter sp. HC4. The sequence goes on from NZ_JALCZV010000013.1 coordinate 18,882, forward strand.
TCCGCCGATTACGAAGCCCAAGTTCGTGAGCGTCTGCAAAACAATTGGGAAACCCTTCGTGCCGCATTCCCCGGCAAGTATTGCCCCAAGGTTCTTGGGGGCTGGTATGCCGTGTTGCATCTGGGCGACGATGACGAGGAATTGACTCTTCGCCTACTTCGCGAAAAGCGTGTGCTGGTACAGCCGGGATTCTTCTTCGATTTCGAAGATGACGGCTGGGTTGTAATTAGCTTGTTGCAAGAGCCTGCGTTGTTCGCCGAAGCGGTCGAACGCATGGTTGAGCTTTAAGAGAATCGTTCGTAAAGAGCGTCGCGTTCCACCGGTTCCAAACCTTCGTTCAAAATCAGCTGACGCATACGTTCCGGACTCATGCCCACGGGAACCTTGGCTCCTGCGGCGTGGGTAATCTTTTCTTCGATGATAGTTCCATCCAAATCGCTGGCACCGGAGTGCAATGCCTTCATGGCGGTCTCGATTCCCATCTGGATCCAGTAAGCCTTGATGTGGGGGAAGTTATCCAGGAACAGTCGTGCCACCGCCACCGTACGCAGAATATCTTCCTGACTGGTCATGTTGGGAACGATGCTGTGAAGGGCGTTGTGTTCCGGATGGTACACCAGAGGAATAAATGCGAAAAAGCCGGGGGCTTCATCTTGCAGGTCGCGGAGCATCTTCATGTGAGCGATGCGATGTTCCGGAGTTTCGATATGGCCGAACAGCATGGTGGCGTTGGTAGGAATGCCAATCTTGTGTGCCGCACGGTGTACATCCAACCATTCTTCGCCAGTTTCCTTACCCGGGCAAATCTGGTCGCGAACACTCTGCACCAAAATTTCGGCACCGCCGCCGGGCAGTGCATCAAGACCTGCGCCCTTCAACGTTTCCATGATCTGCAGGGGAGTCTGCCCAGACAGTTTGGCGAAGTGGGCGATTTCTACTGCGGTAAAAGCCTTCAGGTTGACCTTGGGAAATTCTACGCGAAGCTTGCGCAACATTTCGATGTAATAATCGAAAGGGTGATCCGGATGGAGGCCGCCAACAATGTGCAGCTCTCTTGCACCGCCTTCAATGGCGAAAGCCGCCTTGTCGCGAATGGTGTCGTAATCCCAGTCGTAGGCGGTAACGCTATCTTTCTTGATCTTGCTGAAGGCACAGAACTTACAATGCAGAACGCATACGTTGGTGTAGTTGATCTGGCGGTTGTTCACCCAATAAACTGATTTGCCGTGGCGACGTTCCTTCTCTACATTTGCCCTGGCGCAAAGTTCTTCCAGGGGGGCGTTCAAAAATAAATCAAGAGCTTCGGATTCTGTTAGACGCGACATATAAGATTCTTCGGTAGATATTTCAGTACCATTTTTTCAAGCTGGTCGGCATGGATCGGCTTTGACAGGTAGTCTACAAAACCCTCACTCAGGTATTGTTCCCGTGCGCCTTCCAGTGCGTTGGCTGTCAACATGACAACAGGCGTATTAGGATTCATGTTGTCTAGAGACCGCATCAGACGGAAGGTTTCGACACCGTCCATCTTGGGCATCATGTGATCCAGGAAAATCAGGTCGTACTGTTTTTCGCGAACCATCTTCAAACATTCTTCGCCGCTGACGGCCGTATCGATTTGCATCTGGGTCTTCTTGAGAAGTCCCGAGAAAACCTTCAGGTTCATAGATACGTCGTCGACGACCAGGATGTGGGCGTTGGGGGCGTGGAACTCTTCGTGGTAAGTAGGTTCCTCTTCCTGAACAGAAACATTTATGTCGCCTACCGGTGTTGCAGAAACAATCTTTTGGGGAAGGCTAACCTTGAATGTGGATCCGCGTCCTGCAATGCTTTCGACTTGAATGGTTCCGTTCATCAGTTCGACCAACTGCTTGGTGATGGCCAGACCCAGACCGGTTCCTTCGATATTGCGGTGAAGCCTTTCATCAATTCGGCTAAAAGAATCAAACAGGTACTTCAGATTGTTTTCGGAAATGCCTACGCCAGTATCCTGGACTTCGATAATCAAGTTGATCCAGTCTTTTTCGCCAATGGTCGTATAAACGCGAAGCGTAACGGAACCGCTCTTGGTGTATTTGATGGCGTTGGTCAGCAGGTTGCTGCAAATCTGGCGGATACGGGGTTCGTCGCCTAGCAGGACCGAGGGCGCAGCCTGTTCAACATCTGTTCGCAGTTCCAGTCCCTTGCTTTCTGCTCGGTTAGCAATCAGGTTGAAGGAATCCTTAACCAAAATTCCCAGGTTGTATTCTGTGGGAATGATGTTCAGTTTACCCGATTCGATCTTTGAAAAATCAAGAATGTCGTTAATAAGGGAAAGCAAGGCCTTGCTAGATGTCTTGATATTCTTTGCGTATTCCAGGGAATCAGGTTCCTGGGATTCTCTCAGGATCAGTTCGTCGTTTCCCAGAATGGCGTTAATGGGGGTGCGAATCTCGTGGCTCATGTTTGCGAGAAAATCGCTCTTTGCCTTGCTGGCCGCTTCTGCCTTTTCCTTGTATTGGATGTTCTGGCGGAGCAGGTGGTTCATGTATTTCTTGTTCAAGTTGATATTTCGCTTGAGCAAGATGGCTATGGCGACTTCAGCTGTGTAAATGAAGGGGAGGCGGACGCGTACGGATTCCTGGTACTGGTAGCAGTATTCAAAGACTGGAGTGAAAAAGGCGATGGCTAGGATGGCACCGATGAACAGAGGGAAGCCTACCGCTAACTTTGTGTGGAAACAGTAAAGGGCGATGACAGGGACTAGCACCACCCACATGACACCGAAACCTTCGTGACCGCCATTGATGATGTAGGTGATAATCAGGACGGTCAGCATCAGCATCGTGACGGGGGTTGCAACTTTTAGGGAGTCGAAACGGATGATGGTGAAGTAGCTGAAGAACATGATGAACGCGATACCACCATTGATGGCGGCGATCAGGGGCTCTTTTTGCATGATGTTCACCGCGATGAACATGGTGCAGATTATGGCGAAAACCAATGTCACAATCCTCATTGCGGGAATGTACAGGATTTTATCGTCGTTAATCAGTCTTGAAAAATTGTCGTCTTTTTCCTTCATCGGTGGGCAATTTAGAAAAATATGGATGTTTTTTAGAATACTATCAATTGGGTGTGAGGTTAATAACGTTGTTTTGGAAACAATGCTAACTAGGGGAAATGCAAAAAAGAAAAGAGATCTAAACTAGATCTCTTTTCTTTAGTAGCGGGGGCAGGACTTGAACGCTGCGACCTCCGGGTTATGAGCCCGACGAGCTACCAACTGCTCTACCCCGCGTCGATGTTGAGACCATATATAGAAAAAGCCTTGAACATTGTCAAGGCTTCTTGTGCATTTTTTTTGTCCGTCGGACGTACCGACTAGATCGGTATACCGATTAGACGAACTTCTTAAGGATATGCTTGCTAGAAACGAAGTAGTCTACGCCACTGAGTACAGTCACTGTGGTAATGACGCCCATGACAATCTGCGGGAAGTTTTCCCAGATGCTATCAAAGCCGGGAATCATCATGCGCACGGGGTCAATAGCGCCTAGGAGAATGGCTACAATGCCTGCGCCCTGGAGGGCTGTCTTCCATTTACCGCTGCGACGGGCCGGCATAATCAGACCTTCGCTTGCCGCCAGAGTGCGTAAGGTTTCAACGCTGGATTCGCGGAAGTAAATAATCGCGACCATCCAGACGGGTGCGTAACCTGTTGCGATAAAGCACATGAAAATGGTCATGTTGGAAATCTTATCGCTGAAGGGGTCCAGATATTTTCCGAGGGTGCTGACTTCACCCATTTTGCGGGCGAGATGTCCATCCAGAAAATCGGTCAGCATAAAGCCAAGAACCATCACTAAGGACAAAGTCTTAAAGACCAGGCTGTTGTTGCTGTAGTTCAGGTCGTTGTCGTAGAAGAATACCCACAGGAAGAAAGGCGTCAGAACAATGCGGCTCATGGTGAGCTGGCTAGCAATAGAAAGAGGCTTGCGGTGTGCGGGGTCGCGGTAGTACCAGTAAGCGTAAGCTGCTGTTGCTGCAAGAACCAGCAGGATGCTGGTGACCATGGCAATCTGCTGATAGTCTTCCAGGTTCAGCAGGTAGACACCCATAGTTACTGTAATAGAAATGTTTGAAAGCTTGCTCCAGCGGCGCTTACGGGGAAGTGTCTTTCCTTCGCGAAGAACTCCAAGAGAAAACAGAGTGTGCGCAATGGTTCTTGCCAGTAGAACTACGCAACCTACTGCCAGCAGCTTTTCCGCCTGGTCATTCTGCATCAAGTCGCGAATGAAAATGCTGGTCAGAACGGTAAAGGAGAGCATCCCGTCGATAAAGTTCAGCCACAACCTGTAATAGGGCTTTTCGATTTCCTGGGATCTGAGCTGGTAAAGATTGACCCAACCCATGATCAAGGCGATGCCGACAAATGCACAGGCCGTCTTGGCCATGCCAAGCCAGATGAAGGCGATGACCGCTAAAAAGACAACAGCGCGCATAGCGCTCCAGATACGAGTGCGTAGTCTTACTTCAGATTTTTTCTCTTCAGTTAAGATAGTTTCTTCAGTCATTTTTTTGTTCTCTACAAATTCCGTATAAAATCTACAAGTTTTCGTCCAACAATTGTTTTGCGTGTTCGCGAACTGTATCGGAATCACCCCCTAACATGCGGGATATCTCGGTGATACGCCCATCTCGGTCTAGTTCGACCACAGAAGTGAAGGTTCTGCCGTCAATTTCCTTCTTGCTGACGGCCAGCTGGTTCTCTGCGCGGCTGGCGACCTGGTGCAAGTGGGTGATGGTCAAAATCTGGTGGTGCTTGCCCAACTTGCGGAGTGCGTCTCCGATGCTGTTTCCCACTTCGCCGCTGATACCGGTGTCCACCTCGTCAAAAATCAGCAGGGGCACGCGGTCCAGTTCCGCCATAACGCTCTTGATGGCCAGAAGCATACGGGAAAGTTCACCGCCAGAAACGGCCTTCTGCAGGCTCTTGAATCCTTCGCCGGGGTTGGGGGCCAGCAGGAATTCAATGCGGTCGGCGCCGTTGGGCGTGAGGGCCTGTTCCTCGATGGAGGTCTTGAATTCAGCCTTGGGCATGCCCAAACTATGGAGAATTTCGCTGACGGCGCTGTCGTAACGTTCGGCGGCGTTCTTGCGGGCTTCGGTCAAAAGGCCTGCGATGCGGTTCAGTTCCGCCTGTTCCTTGTTTGCCTGGCGTTCCAGTTCCTCAAGGTCGGCGTCCAGATTTTCAAGACTGTCCAGTTCGGTGCGACGCTGCTCGGTCAGTTCCATAAGGCCTGCCACGTCGGTGCGGTACTTGCGCTTCAATTTCTGGATCTGGGCGATGCGGGCATTGGCGCGATCGATGTCTGCTGCACTTACCGCTGCAGACGGCGACAGTCTCATCAAGTCCTTGCAGATACTTTCAAAGGGGTCCGCCACTTCAACCAGGGCGTTCAAATCTTCGTCGTAGTCGGGAACCTTGGCGGCCAGGGTGCGCATCTTGGCCTGCAGCAACTGCACCTGGTCTAACAGTCCGTTTTCACCGCCGAGAATTCCCTGGACTTCATCCAGGTAACGGCGTTCCGCTTCCACCTTGGAGGCGCTGTTTACCTTTTCTTCAAGAGCTTCTTCTTCGCCTTCTTTCAGGTTGGCCTTAGAAAGTTCCTCGAACTGGAACTTTAAAAAGTCCTTCTGGGCCGCAAGATTCTTGGCCTTTTCTTCGGTTTCTACAATCTTGGACTTGATACCGTTCCATGCAGACCAGTGGCCCGCATATTCTGTCAGCAGGTTTCCGTTGCCGGCGTAGTCGTCCAGCATCTTGGCGTGGGTGCGGGTGTCGCGGAGCAGCAGCTGTTCGCTCTGGCCGTGCATCTGGATCAGTTCTTCGCCCAGCTTCTGCAGGTCAGACAAGTTGACCACGGAACCGTTTACGCGGGCTCGGCCCTTGCCGTTTTCCAGGACTTCGCGGCGGATGATCAGTTCGTCATTTCCGTCGTCCAGTTCCAGTTCCTTGAGAACGTTCCTTACGTCATCTTCGCCAGAAATGTCGAAGGTGGCTTCCACAACGGCCTTGTCGGCACCAGTACGAACAAAGCTCCCTTGAGCCTTGTCTCCGCAAACCACGCGAAGTGATTTCAGGAGAACGGACTTACCAGCACCGGTTTCGCCGGTGATTGCAGTGAATCCCTGACGGAAGGGAACTTCCGCTTCCGAGATCAGGGTGAAACCATTAATAGAAAGCTGCTTTAACATACCGCAAACAAACTAGAAAAAATAGCATGTCAAAAGATGACAAGGACAGGTTGCTTTTTTACTTCTCGAACTCGATGATGGAGCGGTAAATGGGGCGGCCTTCCTTGCGGTACTTCTTTTCAAAGCCGGTCATGATACCTTCGGTAGGCTCAGCTTCGTTGCGGACCAGCACCTTGCAGCCGGGGAAGTTGTCGAACACTTCAAGAGCCACTTCGTTGTATTCCTTGTGGTCGGTGCCCCAGTAGAAAATACGCTTGCCGGGCTTCATCACGCGGGCCACCTGTTCCAGGAAGTCGGGGCGGAGCAGGCGGTTCTTGTGGTGGCGTTCCTTGGGCCACGGATCCGGGAAGTACATGTGGAAGGCGTCTACGGTATTGTCCTTGACGCAATCGCGGAGGAAATAGAATACGTCGCCGCGGAGCATGCTGGCGTTGTTCAGAACGCCTGCCTTGTCCATCTTGCGCTGGGCGAATGCGGCCCAGGTGTAATCCCATTCGCTACCCATAATGAAATAGTCTGGGTGCTTGGCGGCATAGTCCGAAATAAAGCTGCCCTTGCCGGAACCGATTTCCACTTCGATGTGGTCGTTGTGGGTGGGGAACATGTCCTTCCAGTCAAAGTCCAGCTTGTGGGGGAGTCCGTCGGGTGTGGCGATGGGCTTGCGGTCACCGTTGGTGCGGAATACATAGTGCCAAAGGGCCTTGGCGTTTTCGTCTTCCTTCAGGTCGCGGAAAAATTCCGGAATGACCACTTCCTTTTCTGCGGCTGCGGCGGCGCCTTCAACCACTTCTTCAACTTCGTTTTTTGCTTCTTCGTTCATAATTTCTTTTTCCATTTTTATTCGGTTTGCACGCCTTATAGCAGAACCACAATTTTATCCTTGAATTCTTCGGGAATAGCCTTGGCTATTACATCGCGGATGTACTTGTCGGAGTACTTCATGGAGAAATGGCTCAGGATGATCTTTTCGCACTTGACACTGTCGCCCATTTCCTTGAGGGCGTGTACAATGTGGTTGATGTGGCTGTGTCCTTTCTTTACACTCATGGCCTCATCTTCTGGCGAAAGGAATGTGCATTCCGTAATCAAAATCTTGGACTGGAAAACACGGTAGTTGTCCAGCAGGCTTTCTCCCAGGCAGTCTCCCATGAAGCTGACCAGGGGCTCGTAAACTTCGCGGGTGATTTCCACCTTGTTTTCGCGGAGGGCGATCAGCTCGGCAGGGGTTTTCTGCAGGAATTCTTCCTTCAACTTTTTTTTGTAATGGTATATGGTGCCGCCCATAGCCGGTATGGAATGCTTTACTTCAAAGGCTTCCAGGGCCAGGTCCTTACGGTACTCCAGGAACTGCAATTCGTTTGGGGCCACGGGGACAATGGTGGGCAGACGGAACTTGTTTTCGGCGACCCCTTCGAACAGGGCTTCGGCACGGATCCAGTCCTTGGCCCGTTCCGCGATGTTTTCGGGAATGTAATAGACGCTATCCCGTTCTACACCCATCATCTTGCGCAGGCTGTGATGACGCATCAGGCAGCGAGCATGGTCGCCATGGGCGTGAGTCAGAAATACATGATTGATGGAGGTGGCCGACAGGGGGCATTCGCCCAAATCAACGCAGAAATCCAGTTCGGGCATCTGCAAGTAGGTGGCCAGCCCCGAAATAGAGAAACCCGACACAGAAGTGGTCGGTGTTTCTACATGAACTTGCTTCAGGGCATTATGGATGTATTTATTTTCTGCAGCCATTAAAAACCAGTCAATTTTTATGGCGCAAATTTAGAAAAACCAATTTATTTGGTCTTTGCATTCTCTTCGATCAGACGATCAAAGTCGGCACAGCTCAGAGCTTCGATATGGTTACCCATGGCGACGCTACGAGTACGGGCGTTACCCTTCTTTTCGGGAATGCGGAAGCAGAAATTATAGATGTTACCCTGGTCGGTGGGGATGCCCATCTTGAAGACGCGGATACGTTCTGCACCCTTGTTGTAAATTTCGTGATAATCGTAAGTGTTCTTGATCTTCTGCAGGCGCTTTTCCTGGCTGAATTCCATTTCGTCGACGATAGGGCCGTCCAGATAGAGGGGGAGGGAGTTCTGGAAACGGAGCTCCAGCATGTTGCCGCTCTTGACGATGGAAGTTTCCTGAGGCTTGATCAGGTAGCGCTGCTGAGGAATGTTCTTATAGGCGCGGCTCTTGACCGTTCTTACACCGCACATTTCGCGCATATCGGGTTGTTCCACAAAGTCGATGTCTCGGCAGATGGGGGGCAGGTTTGTGGGAACTTCAAGATTCTCTCCGCTGGAAGAACCGGCGCAGCCAGTCAAAAGGGAGATTGCAGACGAAAATACGATGCCAGATAAGAACAGAACTTTAGATTTCATGGTTTTAAATATACGTTTATTATTTGGATTTGCGTTTTTTTTATTAAGATAATTAAAAAAGATTTAACGTTTTTATAAGTACATTTTGTAAACTTAATTTAACAAAGTCGCTTTTTTGTGTGTTTTTGGGCATGAACCTCCCTAAGTGAAAAAACGAACACTTTTTTTGACATTGAATGACAGGCTAAAAAAGCTATCTTTGGCGCCGAAACTAAAGATTAGGTGTCGAATGAACATTTATAGTTGGAACGTCAATGGCTTGAGATCTGCTGCCAAGAAAGGCTTTGCCGATTGGTTTAGCTCCACAAAGCCGGATATCCTCTGCCTGCAGGAAGTGCGCGCAGAAGAAGATCAGATTGACGAAGCTATTGCACATCCCGAGGGCTATTTTGCCTACTGGAACGCCTGTAAGCGCAAGAAAGGCTACAGCGGGGTGGGTGTCTTGTCTCAGATTGAACCTGATCGCGTGAATTACGGCTTCGATATCGAAGAATTTGACGACGAAGGCCGTGTTTTGCAGTTGGTCTTCCCGGACTGGGTGCTGAACTGCATCTATTTCCCCAATGGTGGCTCCGGCGACGACCGCCTCGACTACAAGCTCCGCTTCTACGATGCCTTCCTTGAAAACAGCAAGCGCTGGTTGGACGATGGCAAGCATGTGGTGACCGTTGGCGACTACAATACCTGCCACAAGGAAATCGATATTGCACGTCCCAAGGAAAACGCCGATGTCAGCGGCTTCCTGCCCATTGAACGCGCCTGGATGGATAAGTATGTGGAAAACGGCTTTGTGGATAGCTTCCGCAAGCTGCACCCCGAAACCAAGGACGTCTATTCCTGGTGGAGCAACCGTTTTGGCGCCCGTGCCCGTAACGTGGGCTGGCGTATTGACTATGCCTTTGTAGATGCCGCCCTGGTTCCTAACATTGTCAGCGCCGAAATCCACACCGACGTAAAGGGTTCAGACCATTGCCCCATCAGCATCGAGCTGGAACCGCCCTTTGCCCCTCTTCCGATCAAGAAGAACGAAGGCTAGTTTTATCTTCGTTTGATGTATTCCCAGGCCTGATCGTAGAATTCTACGGCTTCGCCCACATCTTTCAGGAACACCAGTCGAGAAATGTCGCCCCTGGTGGGGTTGACTACATTGTTTTTCTTGAAAACGCTGTCGATGATGTTCAATGAGGACTTGTTGGGGGTGGCGTAATTGATGTATTTGGCCAATTTAGCCCCGGTCTTGGTGTCGAGAATGTAATTCATGAAGGCATAGGCTCCCTCAGGGTTCGGGGCCTTGCTGCTCAGGAGCATGGCGTCTACCCACATGAAGGAACCCTCGATTGGAATGGCGAACTGTAAGGTCGGATCTTCTGTCATGGCGGCCATGGCTTCTCCGTTAAAGACCACTGCGGCCCAGTTTAGCCGAGAAAGGACCTTGTTTTTACCGCTGACAGAGCCGTCAAACCCTAGGAAGTTCTTCGATTTGGTAATGCCCTTGATGTACTCTGCGGCTGCTTTGATCTGTTCGGGATCGGTGGAGTTTGCGTCATACCCCTTGGCCATAAGGGCCATGCTGAGCATGGAACGGCTTTCGTCAAGGAGGCTAAAGGACCCTTTGTTCCTTTTTTCATCCAAAAGTGTGTTGTAGCTGACCTTAGAAGGGCTTAGGGTTGTGTCGCGGTAAAGGATTCCCGTTGTACCCCACAGGTAAGGCACGGAATATTCGTTGGTGGTGTCATAAGGCGGGTTGAGGAACTGTTCTGCAATATTTCTTCGGTTGAACACGTGGTTCGTATCAATTTTTCCGATGAATCCCAGGCGGATCAGCTGCGGAATTACCACGTCGCTGGCGATGATGACGTCATATTGACTGTTGCCGGAGGTCTGTATCTTGCTGATCATCTCTTCCTGGGCTTCGTAAAGTTCCAGGTGGAGTTTGTAGCCGGTCTTCATCTGGAAGTCTGTCAGCATGGACGGGTCAAAGTATTCGCTGTAAATCATTACAGTTACTTTGTTTGGGTTTTGGTCCTTGTTCTGATCGCTTCTGCAGCCAGCCATGAAAACGGCCAGGAAGACGAAAGAAAACGTGATTAGAAAAAACTTTTTCATTTACAAGAGAAAAAATAACAAGGAAATCGTAATAAAAAAAACGCCTTTTGTGTAAAAAATGATGCCTTAGGTCACTGAATACCCGTTTTTTGACGATTTTAGCCCACTTTTGGGGGTGTTGTGTAGATATTCCTGTTGAAAAAAAATTGTAAAACTTTTATATTGACCTATTGTAACTAAAAAAGTTACGGACTAAGTTGTTCGTGGTTGGATTATCTTGGTCGGCATTGGTTTGGTTTTCATCTTAAAGGAGATGAACTAATGTGGTTTGGAAAGAATAAGTTTGCAAAATTTGCCATGGCTCTTGCTATGGCAGTCTCTGCTGTCAGTCTGACTTGGGCTGAAGAAAGCGTTGATATTCGAGATACGCTGTATCCCCTGTACTTCAAGAATGTTACCGAAGATCCGAGAGGGATGCGTGCTGAACAGCAACTTGAATGGAACTACTTGATGAAGTTCAAGATGTTCGGTGCCGAGGGCATTGAATTTGGAAACAAGGACATCAAGATTCCTGATTCCGTTGGCTGGTTTGGTACTGCAACGGGTGACTTCAAATTGGGACAGAATGGTGAAAGTAAGGTGGGTGGTCCCATCATGATTGGCGGTGACGTCATATTTGCCCAAGGTCCTGATACCATCCTGACTGGCCCCATGCGAGTCAATGGGAAAGTTAGTGTTTTGCAGGCGAATAACTTCCAGGGTAAGGAGAACTACATGGTGGGTGTCCATTGTGTAGGGGGGGATTATGCTCCTGAGTATGCCAAGTTTGTTGGCGCGGGGCTTCTGCGGAATATGGCCTCCTGCCCGGATTCCATTCCCGAAGTAAAAACGGATTTGAAAGCCCCTTCGTTTTTTTACGATGCTAAAATGATCGAGGCCGCCGATGGTGGAATGCGTCCGGCTCTGAAGGTGAATGGTGCAGAATGTGCGAGTAGGTTGAAAGATGGTAATGACTTCTGCATTCACTACATCGATGTACCTTATGATGAGTATCGCGATAACCCTTATGATATCTATATCGAAAGTATTTCGATTTCCAACGGTGGTAAGATCGTTTTTAGAATGCAGCCGAAGGGCCGACTGACCCGCGTGTTTTTCCGGGATGGTTTGAATTTGAGCCCTCGTTCCAAGATTCAGATTATGTACATGGACGAAGACGCTAAGTTTGACAAGGACAAGGGCGTCTGGTCTGGAAATGGCTCCATTGTCGAGAATAAGAAATACAGCGGTGAGTTGTTGTTCTTTACACAGAATGACATCATATTTGAAACATTTAATGCAGTTACTGATACATTACAGGGAACCTTTATCTCTGAAAAAACAATCAATGTGGCTCAGCATATGATTCTTGCTGGTCAGCTCCTTGCAAATAAGATTACCGTTGATACGGACTTTGATGGTACCGGCTTCCGTTATGTGCCTTACAACTCTCCCGAAGTAGACATTGAATTTAACAAGGCTGGAGAAGAGCTGTATCTCCTGGCAGAAGGTCATGATGTTGATACCGTTAAGATTCTGCTGGATAAAAAGGCGGAAACAAAGATCTCTCTAGAATATTGCTTTGCCTTTGGCGGTTCCGAAGCTGGCGTAAACTACGCTGACGAAGACGATATTGACCTGGAAAAGGATCCGAAATTCCCCATATGCGGAAAGTCTACGAAGTCGGTTTCTTTTGTTGTTGGTGAAAAGTATTTGGCTACCCCGATCTTGGTTTATATCAAGGATGATAAAGAAATTGAAGAAACTGAACGCATCACTTTCCGCGTCGTAAACTTGTCTGGCGCAAAACTGAAAAAGAATGGTGGCTCTAGTGGTGATTTCCCGCTAGAAATTGAAGATAACGATAAACAGTTAATCAGTATCGATGGTCTTGAAATCAACGTGATCGAAGATGAAAAGTTCATCTTTAGTCGTGATATTTTCCCCATATTTGAAATGGGCGGCGACCCCTGGGCAGGGGATTTCGGTATCTATGTCGTAACTCCCCCGAAGAAAGATAGCCTGAAGACAATGGTTAACTGGGGCGATGATAAGGGTTTGGAAGAAGCTGTTGACTATAATCGTAAGATTGGTGGTAAATATGTTGGCGTTCCCTCTGGAATTTTGGATGGTTCCATGGGTTGGAATCTGGTTTATAATCCGCCCGAGGATGCTTTTGGTGAAAAGTATGATTTCTTGAAGTTTAGGGTTTTGCGTGATGGACTTTTGTCTGATGATACCTATACTCTGTACATCAACATCATTCCTGTAAACGATCCTCCGGATGCTCACGACACTACCTATAATTTCCTCGAAATGGTAGACACTAAGAATGGTGCTGTTCCCGCCAAGGAAACTATTCGTGTCGAAGACAAGGATGATGTTGCTTTCACTTATTCCTTCAGTACAACGTATGAAGACAAATACACCGAAGCAGTTCATGATCGAATTCTTGAACTTTATGAACTGGATCCTACGACCGGTGTCCTTTCTGCCAAGAAGGGTGCTGTTCTTAACTATGAATCTTCTGACAGTGTGTTGGTTGCAAGAATTGTGGTTAGCGATGGTAATGGTCAGACCGATGACGATGACAATATCCTAAGAGATATCATTACTGCAACAATCCGAATTAACGATGATAACGACAAGCCTGTTGTTGTTCAGGGCCAGGTTTTCGTTGTTGATGAAAATGCGGGCAAGATTCCTAGTGTTAGCAGGGAAGCTGTTGCTGTGGATTCTGTGGTTCGTAAGGCTAACAACCAGGATCCGAAGAAGGTGCTGGCTGATGATGAAGACCTTAATAAGAATCCTCCTAAGGGTTGGGGTTACCTGACCTACTCTATCAAGGATGCTTCCGGTAATTTTGAAATCAATTCCAAGACCGGTGTGATTTCTGTTAAGACCGGCGCAGACATTGACTTTGAAGATGATTCCAAGAATTCCTTTAGCGTTACCGTCTACGTTGTTGATGGCGGTGGACTGAAGGATTCTGCCGAAGTGATTATCAATGTGACCGACGGTAATGATATCCCAGAATTTGTGAATGTCGAGGACCTCTATGATACCGATGAACATGTGGCTAAAGAAACCGTTCTTGGCTTGATTGAAATCAGGGATCCGGACGCTAGCGATGCTGAACCGTCTGACTTCAATGTTTCCTTGAAGGACAACAATCTGGCTTGCGGCGCCTCTTGCGCAGAACTCTTGTTCAGTACTAGCGTTATTAAGGATGAAGGCAAACTTTATGTTCAGCTCTTTGTTTTGGATAGCTCCCTGGTAAATTATGAAGATCTTCCCAATGATGTCTTCGATGTGACTCTCACTCTGAGCGACAATGACACCTCCGTTTCCGCAGTGACCAAAATTCAGGTCAATGACATCAATGAACGTCCCTTTGCAAGTAACTTCCTTGATTCCATCGTGGAAAAGTCTCCCAACGGTACTAAGGTGGGTTCCTTGGTGGCAGGTGATCCTGATACAAAGAACAAGTCTTTCAGCACTTTGACTTACACCATTGTTGAATCTGGTATCCCCTTTGAAATGAGTGGTAAGGACATCTTGGTCAAGGATAGCACTGCCTTGAACTATGAAGATGTTACGGACCATCAGTATGTATTCCACGTAACGGTTAGCGATGGTAAACTTGACTCCACCGTCTCCGTGACTGTCAATCTGATCGACAAGAATGAAAAACCGGACATTATAACAAAGTGTGATGAAAGTGATCCTGAATGCAATTCTTGCGATGCTACAATCAAGGATTGCGATAATCCCACCACACCTCCGGATTCCACCTGTAAGGAAAATTGCGGTTATAAGGATCCTGGTTCCGATAAGATTTTCGTGAATGTGGCTGAAAATTCCAAGACCGGTATGGTCCTGTTCGAATACTTGATCGTTGACGAAGATGCCGGTGATATCGAAAAGGATATCGTATCCTTCGAGAATACCAATGGCTCAGGCGCCGATAGCCTCTTCAAGATTGAAAAGGTGAAGGATGGCGATACCTATAAGTTGGTCGTCACCGTGAAGGATGGCTCTAAGCTGGACTACGAAAAGGTTAAGGCAACTCATGAACTTGATCTGGTTGTGTCCGACCCGACTATCTTGACTCTTAGGGATACTGTTAAACGTACCATCAATGTTATCGACGTGAACGAAGCTCCTTCTGCGGAAGATTTCAAGGATTCTATTCCTGAAAATTCCCCCAAGGGCACTAAGGTTGGTACTTTGGTGGCCAGCGATCCCGATACAAAGAACACTGTCTTCGGTACTTTGACATACACCATTGTTGAATCCGGTGTTCCTTTCGAAATGAAGGGCAAGGACATCTTGGTCAAGGATAGCACTGCTCTGGACTATGAAACCGTTCCGGATCATAAGTTCGTCTTCCATGTGAAGGTGAGCGATATCGAATACGATACGACTGTTACTGTAACAATTTCACTGATTGACAAGAATGAAAAACCGGAAATCATTACAAAGTGTGATGAAAGTGATCCTGAGTGCAATTCCTGCGATGCTACGATCAAGGATTGCGATAAGCCCACCACACCTCCGGATTCCACCTGTACTGAAGATTGTGGCTATAAGGATCCCAAGTCCGATAAGATTTTCGTGAACGTGGCTGAAAATTCCAAGACTGGTATGGTCCTGTTTGAATATGTCATCAAGGACCAGGATGCCGGCGACATCGAAAAGGATTCCGTATACTTCGTCAATGTCCAAAACAAGAAGACTGGCGCCGATTCTCTCTTCAAGGTTGAAAAGGTGAAGGTGGGCGATACCTATAAGTTGGTCGTCTCTGTCAAGGATGGCTCGAAACTGGACTACGAAAAGGTTGAGCCGGTTCATGAACTTGTTCTTACCGTATCTGATCCCAAGAAGTCCGACTTGAAGGATACCGTGATTCGTACCATCAACGTTATTGACGTGAACGAAGCTCCGGTTGCAGAAGACTTCAGCGAATCCATTTACGAAAATAGGCCTAAGGGTGCCAAGGTTGGTTCCTTGGTCGCTAGCGATCCTGATACGAAGAATACCGTATTTGGTACCTTGACTTATACCATTGTTGAATCTGGCGTACCTTTCGAAATGAAGGGCAAGGATATTTTGGTGAAGGATAGTGCCGCTCTGAATTATGAAACTGTACCTGATCATAAGTTCGTCTTCCATGTGAAGGTAAGCGATATTGAGTACGACACCACTGTTACCGTAACTATTACCTTGAAGGATTTGAACGAAGGTCCTAAGATTGTGACCGAGTGCGATCCTAGCGATCCCAAGTGCAAGGATCCGGGAACTTGCGATGCTGTGTTCAATGACTGCAGCAAGCCCACTACACCTCCGGATTCCAGCTGCACCGAAAATTGCGGTTATAAGAATCCTGTAAATGATAAGGTTGTTGTAAACGTTCGTGAAAATTCCAAGACCGGTCTTGTGGTCCTTGAATACATTATCGTGGATGAAGATGAAGGCAAGAATGGCATTGATGCCGATTCTGTATATTTCACCAACACCAACAAATCCGGTGCCGATTCTCTCTTCAAGATTGAAAAGGTGAAGGATGGCGATGTGTATAAGTTGGTGGTGACTGTCAAGGATAGTTCTAAACTTGATTATGAAAGCACCGAACATCTCCATGAGCTGACTCTTGTTGTTGTTGCTAAGAATGATCCGACCTTGGTTGATACGGTTATTCGTACCATCAACATTGTTGACGTAAATGAACCTCCCTTTATTAAGGACGGTAACTTCGAAATCAAGGAAAATCTGCCGAAGGGTACAACCGTAGGCCAGGTTGTATTTGGTGATGATAAGGACCTGAAGGGAGTCTCTAACCCGGCCTTCGTGAATAACGTGGTCACTGTCATCGGTGGTGATTCCGATAAGTTCAGTGTTAGCCAGGGTGGCATGATTTCCACCAAGACTGTCCTTGACTACGAAAATGACAAGCATGACTACATTCTGGTTGTTGAAGTCACTGACCGAAATGATCCTACGCTCTCTGCCGTGGATACTATTCGAATCAAGTTGATCGATGTTGTGGAACAATCCAATGTGGAAATCACAAAGGTGGTCACAAAGGATTCCACCTACAAGAATCCCGACACCGTCTATACCAATCAGTCTAATATCACGGCTCACTGGAGAGGTGGATATACTCTGCCGGATCAGAAGACTACCTGGACCGTTAATAACGACACTTCTACTACCTTGGTACCTGGCCGTAACGTGATCCGCGTTGAATATAAGGATCCCACAGCCAACACCTCCGTCGTGGATTCTGTTGTGATTTACTATAGCAACACTCTGCCTACGGTGACCATCAGTGCTAATGGCGATGCTGCAAATGCTCATAACATCTATACCATCGTCGAAACTCCGGATGTTTCTGATACTACGATTTACGTAAATCACGAATCCAACGATGTGGTTATTAAGATTCACGATCCCGCCAAGGAAATGCTGGGCGACAAAAAGTCTGCAGATACCGTTATCGTGATTTCTATGGAATTGGGTACGGCTAAGGTTGATTCCAAGACCTACACCAACCTGGACAAGGTTGTAAAGGAAACTGTGGCCCTGGATCTTGATGCTGCCGCCGATGCCAAGCGCAATGTCAAGGCCGATGGCAAAACCGATGTGTCTTACACCGAAAAGGTGGCTGGCATCCAGGTGACTATCAGCTACACTGAAGACAAGCATGGCGACGTGGTGAAGGTCCCTGTTGTTCAGGATAATGGCAAGGTGGAAAACATCGAAGTCATTAAGGTCAGCTATGTCACTAAGGACCAGAAGGGTAACGAAATCACGGTTTCTTACTATGCCGATGCTTACACTGGAGTGGCCCTCATGTCTGATGCTCAGGGCAACCTGATGACCAGCGGTGCCGCAAGTAAGCAGGAAGGTGCTTCTAGCAAGACTTCTACTGTGGGTATCTACAACGTATCTTACCTGCCTACTATGGAATCTAAGGATACCTTGCTTGTGTCTTACACAGTGGATCGTAAGGGTAACCTGATCAAGAATGCTAGTGGCGATATCGGTTACCATGTGTCTTACACTTATACCGATGCCTGCAACAACTCCATGACCAGTTCCGTATTCATTGTGCTGGATAAGGTTAAACCTGAAGTTGTGATTCTTTCTCCTGCAAACAGGGACATTATCTATTCTAACTTCACGGAAGTGATTTGGACCGTAGATGGTGTTAATCAGGATACGCTTACGACACAGGGATTGCAGCCTGGTGGTAATACCATCGTGCGCTTCTTCCGTGATAAGGCCGGAAATGAGGCTTCCGACACTGTATTCGTAATCATGAAGGACGGCAAGAATGTTGTGCTTTCTGTTGAAAATCCGGTGACCGAAGTTTCTAAGGAAAGGGTTGATAAGTACTACAGCAAGAATCCTCCCTCCGAGGGACAGACTTATGCTGTAACCGTGCAGAATCCCAAGACCGGTAAGGAAGTTGAAACCATTAAGGGTGGCAGCTTCGGTACCAAGAAGGGCAGCGGAAAGGAACCGTATCCGGGTCTTGATGAAGATGAAGGTCACCTCGGTCCCACCTTGGTCATGGAAGTCAAGCTCCCCGTTATCTCCGGTAAGGACGGCCTGGCAACCTTGGACGACATCTTGAGCAAGGATGGTCTGTATGTTCTTAAGGAAGGTATTGACGCCGCTTCTGGTGATATCAAGGGCGTTGATCCTCTGACTGGAGAGGTTCCGGATGACGGCAAGATTCTTATCGCCGACTACGTCAGGGAACATTGCGTTGATGAAGTCCAGAACAGCTACAAGCCTGGCGATGACCTGAGCAAGCTGAACCTGTATGACACCAAGGTGAACATCAAGCTCTGGATCTACACCACGATCGGCGGCTTTGTGGATTACTACACCTTCAGCCAGGATATGAACAACCCCGACTATACCGATGAAACTGGTATGTCGAAGCTGTTCTTTGAACTGAAGCCGGATATCAATGGTAATGTTCGTGCTGAAGATGGACGTCTGATTGCTACGGGCGCCTACCTCTACAAGGTTGAAGCTTCTGTCCGCGCCAAGGCTCGCTGCGACATTCCTTCTCTGACCAGTTCCAACGGTCGTAAGAAGAATGACGTGGTCAAGAACGATGATGACCTGCTGAAGAGCTTCGGTTACAAGCGCCCGACAGAGAAGTAACTCTAACTTTTTAAAAGCGAAGACGCCCGGACATAATCCGGGCGTTTTTGCTATTTCGTGCAAAACTTTTGCTAAAATTGTGAAAAAAACAGAAAAGGGTTTAATATGGGTATTGAAGAACGTTCTACACTTGTCTATTCTACCGGAGTCGGCCGCATTAAGGAAGAAAAGCCTAAGGCTGAACGCCCTAAGGGCGATGGAGTCGTCCGTATCATGTTAAAACGTCTGGGTGGCGGCAAGATGGCTAGCGTGGTCACCGGCGTGCCCATGGACGAGGATGAACTGAAGGAACTGGGACGCCAGTTGAAGCAGAAATGCGGTGTTGGCGGTTCTGTGAAGGACTTTGCCATCGAAATTCAGGGTGATAAACGCAATATTTTGAAGGCTGAGCTGGAAAAACGCGGTTTTACCGTGAAATTAGCTGGCGGTTAGCTTGATTTGTATCACCTATTGTAAAGAATACTTGACGTTTCCCCTCAAAAAAGCATATTTTTAACATAAAAAGTGTACGAGGCGGTGCCAAAGTACGTTCTTTAAAAGTTGAGGGATTATGTTCGGTAAAATCCTTAATTCTCGAGTAAAGTTTGATTTTAGACTGGCTGTCGCTGTGGCCTTGCTTCCGGCGATGGCATTTTCTGCTCCTGCCGTGGGTAAGGTTCGTTCTGCCTTGGGTACTGTGGACCGTATCAAGATTAAGCAGAGTGAATGGTCCGCCCTTCGCGTGGGGGCCAGCGTCTATCAGTCTGACCGCGTTCGTACTGGCGTGGAATCCGAAGTGATTTTTGGCCTTCCTGATGGAAGCTCCATTACTATTGCCGAAAATGCTGAAGTCGAAATGACTAACCTTCTTGAACCAAATAACGAAGGTGGCTTTGAAACCCGCCTCGATATTAAGAAGGGGCACCTTAACTTTGCTGTTCCCAAACTGCTGAAGGACAAGTCCAAGTTCATCTTCAAGACCGGAACTGCAACGGCATCTATCCGTGGTACTGAAGGTTATATTGGCGGCGAAGGCGTTTTCTTTGCTGGTCTGAAGACCGGTAAGCTGGAAATTTCTCCCAACGGTAGCGAACAGAGCGTGGCCATCGTTGCTGGCGAAACGACTTTCGGAACCGACTCCCTGGTAGTCTTGAAGTTGGCTTCTTCCGGTGAAGCTCGCTTTGCCAAGAAAATCGAGAAACTTCTGGCCGACAAGTCCAAGAATGTTGCCGACTTGATTCCCGAAATTCAGAAGGCTGACTCGACCTATCAGGAAGAACTGAAGGAAGAAGCTCGTAAGGCAGCCCAGTCCCTTCCCGAAAACGGTTTCTCTGTTTCTACGAATTCTCCGGTGGATGTCTGTGACCAGGGCCTGATGGTAGAAGGCTTCTACCGTACCAAGGACGAAGCGGCTACCCTTATTCTCAAGGTTGGCAATTCCTATCAGTCTGCAAACCTGATCCGTGTTGCCGATGGCGTATCTCATTCCTTTGCCCAGAAGGTTGTCCTGACCGATGCAAATGGTTTGTGGAATGTCAATAAGGCTACTCTAACCTTTATGAGTGCCGGTTCTGTTACTTCCAAGACAATCGATATCAATGTCAACAAGGCCTGTTCCGAGGTTAACACCAAGGCTCCCGTGGTGACTATTTCTGCCTACGATTCTCTGCGCTGCTCTGCAACTGCCTCGGTGAGCGAAATGCAGAATGATGCAGGCGATGTTTCTGTGGAAATGGAAGGATCTCCTATTTCTGGATTGTCCATTACCAAGAATGCTCAGCATCGTGTCAAGCTGATTCCTGGCAATCATGAATACTTTGTAAGAGTCAAGGATCAGGCCGGTAACGTTTCTACGATTTCCAAGTTTATGGGATGCTATCCCAAGAAGCGTTTCAGCGTAGATGTTATCGGTGGTAATCGACAGCTTCTGAATCCTCCGCCTCCTCCGCCGGGAATGGATAATCGTATCACCCAGACATTACAGTTTAGAATAAAGATGTCTGAAAATAATCCGACTTATCTGTATAAGGTTGTTGTAAAACAGAATGGAAAAACTATATTACAAGAAACCCAATCCCAGATCCAAGGCTTGGATTATCAGATTCCTGTGGAATTGAATCGTGAATCCGTCAACAAGTTCGATATTGAAGTCATTCACAAGAGCGGATATAGGGTAAAGGCTAAGAAGGTTTACGAGGTCCGTTAATGAATTTTAGAGTTCATGCTCTAATGACGATTTTTGCAGCAGCACTCCACGTGAGTGCTTTTGCTGTTGAAACGGAATTGGGGGGCGTTTTTTCGGGTTTCATAAAGAAGGAAGGTTCTCCTTACCTTGTTAAGGAGACGTTGATTGTTCCTGATGGCAAGTCCGTTTTGGTGGAACCTGGTGTTGTCGTGAAATTTGCTGAAGGGGCTGGCCTGGATATCCGGGGTGGTTCCTTGGCTGTCGTGGGCGACTTGAACAAGCCTGTAATTTTTACGTCTGAAGATGAATCGGGTACCTGGAACGGTATTTCCATTACGGGTGTCAAGAAATCTGAAGCGCAGTACCTGCAGGTGGTGAATGCTGAATTTGGCTTTGCTGTAGAAAGCGGTGTGCTGGAACTTCGTGACGTCACCATCGACAATCCGCAGCAGGCGGGTGTCTACGTGCGAAATGGCTCTGCGGAAATGCAGTGGAGCAAGATCCGTAATGGCGTCAATATTGGTGTCTGGGCAACTCAAAGTGCCGAGGTGACTCTTGATGGTTCTACCTTAGAGAATAACCGAGTGGCCTTGGTTTCTGCAGAAGGTTCTTCTGTGATGTTGCAGCGTTCCAAGTTGCTGAACAATAAGATTGCCGTTCTCGACTTTGGACACAACGACCTTAAACAGCGGAATTCCCTGATTCAAGGCAGCAAGATCGGATATTTGTCTAAGGATTTGCCGTCTGCAGACATTAAGCGTTCCTTGAATGACAACGAAACTGCTGTCGCCCAGAATGTGGATGGCGTTGCGGAAAATTTGGGTGATGAACCTCGCAATCCCTATGCTGACGGAACAAAATCGTATAACATGTTTAGCGGAATCGGAGAAGTGGATCCTTGGAAGGTTTCTGGAAACCTGGCTCTCGATGTTGGTTACCATAAGGTGTTGATGCGCCATAATCCTACTGGTGCAGACTACCTTGCTGGTCGTGATACGGTAAAGCCTGGTGACTATTATAAGAACTATTTCCAGGTTCCGGGCTTGTTTGCCAACTGGAATGCCAGCATGGTGATGGAATCTCCTTCGGGCCAGACCATCGAATTTAATGCAGACATTTCTAATGATTCCTGGGATAAGTTTAAGGTATATACTCTGCAGATGGTTTATACCGACCAGATGAATTCCTTTACTTTGGGTGATTTTTCTCTGAGTGCCGGAGACACGTACCTGGCAGGCATTAATGCCTTTGGCGCCATGTATCAGCTGAATCTCTTTAAGAACGCCGCAGGAGAACCTCTGTTTGTGGGTACTGCCTTTGCTGGTGAAGCTCAGGCTCCCAAGATTGTTGGCGAACGCAATTATGACTTGTACAACGAATATATTGAAGACGGCGAAGCCGAAGCTCAGAACATCGTGGTGGGTGGTCGCGTTCGCTGGAATATGCACCGTCGCTTCAATGGAACCTTGGGCTTTATCGGTAGCAAGGATTACCTGGAAGATCCGTTCTTTAGGGATGGTCAGCCTGGTGATGTAAATACCGTGGACCCGCTGGTAACGTCCCGTAATTTCTTCGCCGATGGTAACTGGCTGTTCTTCCCTGGTGATATCAAGTTAAATGGCCAGATTGCTGTTGGTGCCGCAGATACGGCAAACGCGGCGAAGATTCGTGCGATTAACCAGGTGTTCCTGGGCGCCGGTCTGGATGCCTCTAACTTGGGCTTGCTCAATAAGCTGATGAAGAATCCCCAAGAGGTGAATGGCCTGTCTCGCGACCAGTTGGCATCTATTTTTGGCGAAAGCAGCATGCTTACTCCTTCCGAGATGCGTGAAGAATTGCGCAAACTTCTTGACAAGGCTTCTAGAGTCGCAAAGAATACTGTGGTTCAGGATCTTGACCCTACCAGCGGAGAATTGTGGGATCACAACCATGTGGCCTTGGCTGGATCATATGAATGGTCTAACGAGAATACGTTTATTGAAGGCTTCATGCGTTATGTGGGCAAGGAATACTACAGCGCCGGTTCTCCGGACTTGCAGCAGAATTCCCGAATGGTCGGTGGTAATTTGCGACAGAAAATCTTTGACTTCTGGCGATTCTCCTTTGGCTACGTCATGAATGTTGAAAATGCTGCCGGCGAAGGCTCCAGCTATAACATCATGGGCATGGGCGAAGGTACCAAGTGGGGTATGTTCTCTGGTGCAGAAAAGGATTGGCTGGAGGAACATGAACAGGACGAAAATAGAACGCTCTACACTCATGACGCCTATGTAGGAAACCAGTTTAGGCTGAACAAGAATATTGACCTTTCTCTTCGCTATGCCGTGAACTATAGGACTCGCAGTACCGCCCAGAGACTGTACGCCAACTACAGTGTCAATTCCGGTATTTATAACGATGAATGGTTTAAGGCAAGGGATGGCCGTCCTACAGTGGATGTGATTAACGGAAATGACACTTTGAAGATTGACTCTGCCCACTGGGCCCATTACTATGGCTTGTCTAAGTACGAATATCTGGCTACGCAGTTTGATGAAAAGATCTTAAGACATCATGCCCAGATCGGTTTGACATTTAAGTTGCCGATGAACGTTTTGAAGGTTGGCGCCTCCCTTATGGTTCGCAAGGATTATTCGGAATTTGTTCAGGATAAGTTGCTGAACGGTCTGGACTTGTCTGATGAATCTTTCGGTATTCTCGGATATCAATTCCATGGCAGTGAGTTCTTTGAACAGCGCTATCCTATTTCTCTGGCAACGACTGTTGGCGGATTCAAGAATGTGCTGTCTGTGACTCCCCGTTACAAGATTTTCAATCGCAACAACATGACTGAATTTGAATGGATCCTGGATGAAAATATGACGTTCCCCATGGCAAACCAGTTCCTGGAACTGACCTTGAATGGTGGCGTTCGTCAGAATTTCCTGGACTACGAAGTCAGAAAGCAGAAAATGGATGAAATGGAATTGGATCTGAATGGTTCTGTAGCTCTGCGCGTAAATCATTCCGATAAACTTTATACGGTTTGGACTCTTGGTACGGTCATGAATTACAGACCCGACAATCTGGCTGACGAATATAAGGACCTTTATATTATTGCATCCCTGAATTACTCATTCTAGTTATGTTGCATATCGGTTGTCATCTTTCTTCTTCGAGCGGTTTCCTTGCAATGGGGCAGACCGCTCTTTCTATTGGTGCAGATACATTCCAGTTTTTTACCAGGAATCCTCGTGGCGGTGCGGCCAAGCCTTTTGACAAGGCGGATGCTTTAAAACTGGTTGAATTGCTGGAAGCGAATCAGTTTGCCCCCATTTTGGCCCATGCTCCCTATACGTTGAACGCCTGTGCTGCAGATGAAGGCTTGCGTCAGTACGCAGAAGATGTAATGGCCGATGATATTTTCCGTATGGATCATTTTCCTGGAGCGATGTACAACTTCCATCCCGGAAGTCATGTGAAGCAGGGGGCTGAAGTCGGTATCGAATTTATTTCGGCTATGCTGAACCGTCTGCTGAAACCGTCCCAGAAGACGACTGTCCTGCTGGAGACCATGGCTGGAAAGGGCTCTGAAGTGGGTCGAACCTTTGAGGAATTGAAGGCTATTCTCGATAGGGTAGAACTTTCTAGCAAGATGGGTGTCTGCATGGATACCTGCCATGTCTTTGATGGTGGTTACGATATTGTGGATCATCTGGACGATGTGCTGGAGCTGTTTGACAGGGTGATTGGTCTGGACAAGCTGAAGGCGATACATCTGAACGATAGCAAGAATCCCATGGGTAGCCATAAGGATCGTCACGAGGTTATTGGTGGCGGTTTTATTGGCTTGGAAGCTTTAACCCGTGTGGTAAATCATCCTTCCTTAAAAAATTTGCCGTTCTATCTTGAAACCCCCAATGAATTGCCAGGCTACGCAGCCGAAATCGCCTTGATGCGGAGTCGGTTCCAAGAGTAAACGTTATTTTCAAATAAAGGAGTCCATTTGTCGGGCTCCTTTAATATATTCTTAGGGTATGGACGCCCAAGAACAGTTAAACATGCCGATTCGATATAACCATATGGGTTATTTGCCTAATGGTCCCAAGGTTTTCTTTTTGAATCCCCGCTGCCTAGATGTGGAGGAGTCTCAATGGCCGATGCTGTATTACCGTATTGTCGGTGCGTCGGGTTTTGCTGATTACAAGGGCTGTTTTGAAAAGGGCTCTTTCAAAAATGACGGCGTCTGCGGTTATACGGGGGAATCCCTCTGGAGCGGAACTTTTTCCAATGTTCACGAAACGGGCTCCTATCGTATTCTGATTTTCTTGGGTAGAAATTCCGGTAATGACCGTCTGCTTTTTGAGTCGCCTGCATTTGAAATTTCTGATGACTGGGTTCTTAGACAGCTGAAGGCCAACATCAAATCTTTTTATTTCCAGCGTAGCGGTGTTGAGCTGACCCGTGAATTTGCAGGACCGTGGGCAAGGCCTGCAGCCCATTTTGACGACTGCATCAAGTTTCATTCCTCCATGAACCGCGAAGGCGTGTGGAATGCCCATGGTGGCTGGTATGATGCCGGTGATTATGGCAAGTACATTGTGAATGGTGGCGTTTCTGTAGGAACCCTTTTGCTTGCCTGCGAACTGTGTGATGAACGTTTGCGCCAAAAGAAGGCTAAGGGAACTCTTGCCGAAGATGTGATCAACGAAGGTGGAACCTTCAATTTGCCTTTTAGTCTGAAAGATGAAATTCGTTTTGAACTGGATTTCTTCTTGAAAATGCAGGATGAAGATGGTGGCGTTTTCTTCAAGGTGACTCCCGAACGTTGGGATGGCTTTGTGACTCCGACGGTTTCTGATTCCACGCAGAAGCGTTTGATTCTTGGTAAGTCAACTACATCGACCTTGAATTTTGCTGGGTGTATGGCTGCGGCCAGCCGCGTCTATCGTGGTTCCGACCGCGCTTTTTCCAATCGGTGTCTGGGGGCTTCTATTCGGGCCTATCAGTGGGCTTGCAGGAATCCTGAGGCGGATTGGCCTCATAATACAGAAGGCAGTGGCGGCTATGGAGACTCCTGTTATACGGATGAGTTTTTCTGGGTCCGCAGCATGCTTTATCGTGAGTTGCAAGGCGTGAAGAGTTTCCCGAAAAAGTCCATGGATAGTTTGCGTTCAATCCTCTTGAAGGATATGGATAAGAACAAGATCAAGCTGGGACTGGACTGGCGTGATACCCAGAATTTTGGGTGGATTGCTCTGGCCTTGCAGGACTTTGACGTGGAACTTCGAGATCGAGCCCGTAAGACTCTAGAGGGTGCCGCCGCCGAGATAATTCGCTTACAGCAGGCGGATCCTTACGGATTGTCGATACGGAGTTTTATCTGGGGTAGCAATGGTGAAATTTCTAACCATGCGCTAACCTTGATGGTTGTAAACACCTGGCGGAAAACCGTAGAGGGGCAATCCTTGATTAAGTGGAGCCAGGAACAGTTGAATTTTGTCTATGGACGTAATCCGTTGAATGTCAGCTTTGTGACGGGTTCTGCCTGGAGTTCGCCTAAACGCCCTCATCATCGTTTGAGCCATTCAGACAAGGTGGTGGACCCTATTCCGGGGTTGCTTGTGGGGGGGATCAATGCGGATCGTCAGGACTTGCATCGTTTTCCGATATATCCTAATGAATTGCCCGGATACTCTTACACCGATGAACAGTGTTCCTTTGCCAGTAATGAAACAGCCATCAACTGGAACGCTCCGTTGACGGCTGTATTGGCTTTACTCGTTGCTTATAACTGAGTCTGTTGTTTCTTTAGCAGGCTCGGGAATGGTATCCACGGCCTTGCTTTTTTCTGAAACCTTTGGAATCAAGGACTGCAAATCTACAACAGGATTTTTCTGTTCTTCAAATTCCTTGAGGGACTGAATCCTTTTGTAGAAGGCGGAATCATTGGGTGTTAGAATTCCTGCCGGCCAGAGTTCAAATGTGGCCATAGCCAAGGCTGCCCATTCTCTAATCCAGGTCTTGCGGGATTCGCGATTGGTGTACCAGGAATCGGCGTTGTACTGATAATGGTGGATGTCTACGGTCTTGTATACAGGTTTTTCTCCAGAAAGGGTCGAGAATATTTTCTTGACTCGGTGGGAGGCGGCTGCGGAAGTCAGCAGCAAGACCGTGTCGGCATTGTGTTTCTTTAGCCAGGGGATAATGGTGAAGGCTTCGCCGATGGTGGAGGCATCGTCGTGAGGGGCGAGGAAGACCGCGTTGCTGTCGAAACTTCCTAATCTCATAAATTCTTCGACGTAGAATTCCGCGTTGCTGCGGTTGCGTAGGCAACGTCTGCCTAAAATCAAGACGGAGTCGGCCTGGCCGTTAGCGACAAGGTCTGCTGCGTAGTCAATACGTTCCAGGTCTGCTGATTGTCCGTCGAGAACGGCAACCCAGGTAACGTGGTTTATTTCGTCATCGTCAACCAGCCAATGGCCGCTTTCTGTGATGACCAGATAGAAAAGGATGATGACAATGACTGCTGCCGCTGCGATGAGGCTTGCAATAATGCGGCGTGCGCGGATCTGCTTTTTGCTGAGAGACTTTGCCAATTGAAACTCCTAATATTTAGGAACCTGTCTTGTAGAGTACAGCATCCTCTCCATCGGAATAGTACTTCTTGCGGGTGCCATAAATTTTGAAACCGTTCTTCTCGTAGAATCGTCTTGCCTTTTCGTTACCGACTCGAACTTCCAGAAAGCAACAGTCTCCTTCCGCGAAATTTAGCTGGCTGAATCCTGCGTCCAGAAGTTGCTGACCGATTCCCTTTTGCTGTTGATGGCCTTGGGTGGCGATACTTAACAATTCGGAGTCGGGGCCTAGGATATGGAAAATTGCGTAGCCGAGAATAGCTGGTTGCGGTTCGTTGTCGGATTCGTACACCAGACAGCTGGCGTAATTTGCGCGGATCTCGCTGGCGAACTGTTTTTCGTTCCATTCCTGAAACTGCAGTTCTTCCTGTATGGCAAGAACTGCTGGAATGTCTGCAATTTCCATTTTGCGGATTGACATCGATTCTCGGGTAAAACTCTATTTGAGTTTTTCGAAGTAAGATGGCTGGATGTAGTTGGCTTCCTGAATCAGACTGGGCGGAACCTTGGTAAATAGGGACGTCCACATGTTCAGAGGCTTGCCGGTGTCAAGAACGGCGGCTGCCGCGATTTCTGCAAACAGTGCGCTCAAGGTTTCATCGGCGGAGGCCGCTTCATCCACAACGACGGTCTTTACGGGATGTGCCTTAAGGCGTTCTACTACTTCGGTGGTCTCGATAAAGCTTTCTTCGGCCTTGCCATCAACTGTCTGACGTAAGTACCAGTAACCAGGGCGTGCACGGATTACCACGGCGACTTCGGCTGAATTGTCGTTACCGCCAAAGCATTCCAGAGCCTGCAAGGTACTGACTCCACAAAGTTCACGTTTGCCGCTAAAGCAAAGTCCCTGACAGAAAGCGACTCCCGTACGGAGACCGCTAAAGGATCCCGGTCCCACAGTGACTAGCACTCGTTTGATGTCGTCTAGCTTTGCGCCTACGCGGGCAAGCAGATCGTCTAGAATAGCGGATGCGGTTTCGCCACGGGCAGAAGCATCTACAGTCTCCTGGTACAATCCAGACGTGCTGTCGGATAATCCCATGGAAATCCCCTTACGGGAAGTATCTACAAAAAGATCAAGTTTCATTTGCTCTCATTTACAAAGTATGAATTATGAAGTACGAGACTAAATAATCGCGGCCTTGCCGCCTTACTTGATCTAATAATTCATAATTCGTAAGGCTAGTGTAAAGCGGAAAGGATAAAGCGTAAAGAAGAATCTATATCCTTTAACCTTTAACCTTTATTTATCCTCTTACCTCTTAATGTACAGGCTCTTTTCGATAATCATGTCGATGAGCTGGCTGTAGGTAATACCGTTGCAGGCGGCCTGCTGGGGCAAGAGGCTTGTGGGGGTCATTCCGGGCAGGGTGTTGGTTTCGATAGCGAACAGTTCACCGTCTTTGGTAATGCGGACGTCGGTACGGCTATAGCCGGCACCACCCAGAGCGTAGTGAGCGTTCTTCACCAGTTCCTGGATGCGTGCTGTCAGTTCCGGAGCAAATTCAGCCGGGGTCACTTCCTTACATTCGCCGTTGTACTTGGCTTCGTAGTCGAAGTATTCGCGGGTGGTCATGCGCATTTCGGTAGGCGGCAGGGGCTTTTCACCTTCGATGTAGCCGCAGCTAGCTTCGCCACCGGCAATGAACTTTTCGCAGA
Organism: Fibrobacter sp. HC4; assembly: GCF_023373925.1. Lineage (NCBI taxonomy): Bacteria > Pseudomonadati > Fibrobacterota > Fibrobacteria > Fibrobacterales > Fibrobacteraceae > Fibrobacter > Fibrobacter sp. HC4. The sequence goes on from NZ_JALCZV010000013.1 coordinate 48,215, forward strand.
GGAGGCGGTTGGAATCCTTGAACAGGTCCTGGGCAATCTTGCCGGCTTCGTCAAGATCCTTGGCGATGCCGATACCGATGGAGGAGCCGCCCAGCGGGTCCTTGATGACCAGGGGGAAGCCCAGTTCGTCAGCAACACTTACCAGGGTGTCGCCAGTAAAGTCGTGCTTGAATATCACGCGGTAGGGCGGAGTGGGAATGCCGTTGGCGCGATAGATTTCCTTGGACTTGATCTTATCCATGGCCAGAGCGGAAGCCAAAAGACCGCAACCGGTGTAGGGGATACCCCAGTTTTCAAGAAGAGCCTGCACATGGCCGTCTTCGCCCCACTTGCCGTGGAGTGCCAGGAAGGCGATGTCGGCGTCGGGAAGTTCAGAAAGGGCGGGGTTCTTCTTGGTGTTGGCGGCAGTGCCTTCCAGACCGCGGAAGTAGTTCACGGAGAAATTGTCCTTCTGGTAGGGGGAAAGTTCGCGGGAAGACCAGTGCCAGGTACCATCCTTGTCGATAAGGACCGGGTGGATGTTGTATTTGTCGGGATTCATGGCGCGGACCACACCGGTACCGCTAACTACAGAAACATCATGTTCGGTGGACGGACCACCCATCAAAACGAGAACGCGCATACGTGCCATATAAAACCTCTTGAAAATCTTACCTTGACAATGTAGTAAATATACAGTGGTTAGTGATTAGTGGTTAGTGATTAGTGGTTAGTGGTTAGTGGTTAGTGACCTGCATCCCGAAGCCCAAACCTCTAGGAGCGAAGCTCCGACCTCATACCTCAAGCGAAGCGTTCCTCAAATGTCCCAATGTGTTTACGGGGGAAAACTTTTTTGCGTCCAGTTTTTTTTGTTTCTGGGTTTTGCTATGTATATTTCTAAAAAAAGAGGTAAAATATGAAGGTCTTTGTTACCGGTGGAACTGGTTTTATTGGTCACTATGTAGTCCGTGCCTTGCTTGCCAAGGGGCATGAAGTGGTTATCGCCACGCGTCATCCTAATAAGGTTCCTTCTTTACAGAAAATTCCCCAGGTTAGCTTTGTTGAATGTGCTTTAACCGACTTTGAAAAGATGGCTCAGGGCTTGGTGGGCTGCGATGCCTGTATCCATGTGGCTCTGGGGTGGGGTGAGACTCCCTCTACCATGCTGATGAACGATACCCGTGCGACCGTTAATTTGTTGGAAAGTGCGGCGGCAGCGGGGTGCAAGAAGTTTATTTATACCAGCAGTACCGCAGCCATGGGACGTATACGTCCTGTAATGCGGGAAGTAACCTGCAATCTGCCCATGGATCTCTATGGGGCTACCAAGGCCGCAGGCGAAGCTTTTGTGCTGGGATTTTCCCATGGTTACGGGGATCAGTTCCCCAAGGTGGAAATGGCTCGCAATATTATCCGCCCGGGGTATACTTTCGGTAATCCCGCTTACCCTGATGGTTGCTGCCAGCCGGACCGTCGCTTCTTCGATATCGTAAAGGCCGTCAAGGAAAACCGCGACATCAATATTATCAAGAATGATGGTACCCAGTTTATTTTTGCTGGTCATCAGGCTGAACTTTATGTGAATCTTCTGGAATCCGACTTGAATGAGGAAATCTTCCTCGGTATGTCTGAATGCTGGGTGAGCTGGAAGGAAATTGCCCAGATGGCTCTTTCTTTGAAGCCGGATTCCACTTCTAAAATTGTGGAGAAGGATTTGGGTTGGGGCGATGATCCGATTCTGTTCGATGTCAGCAAGATTAAGGATCGTTTTGGCCTAGCTTTTGATCCCCATGAACAGCTGATGGAACATGTGAAGTGGACCTTTGACCAGGTCTAGTAAAAAAAGGCTTTCCATTGGAAAGCCTTTTTAGCGTAAAGCGTTAATTAGCGTAAAGCGGAAAGGTTAAAGCGTAAAGGAATATCTTTAATCTTTCTCCTTTCGCCTATATCCTAGTTAGCCGCAGCGGAACTTGTCGGCGTCAATACCGATATAGTCGGGATAGTCGTTGTTGAAGCAGGCGGCGCAGTAGTTTTCTCCTTCGCCGGTACATTCCTTCATGCCTTCTACGCTGAGGTAGCCAAGGCTTTCTACGCCCAGCATCTTTGCGATTTCGTCGGGAGTCATGGAACTGGCTGCAAGTTCGCCCTGGCTGGGGAAGTCCATGCCGAAGAAACAGGGGTGTGCTACCGGAGGTGATGCAATACGGATGTGGACTTCGAGGGCGCCTGCATCGCGGAGCATCTTGGAAAGGATCTTCAGAGTGGTTCCGCGGACGATGGAGTCTTCCACCACGCAGACGCGCTTGTTCTTGAGAACGCCTTCGATGGGGTTGAACTTCAGTTTCACCTTCTGTTCGCGGACGTTCTGGGTGGGGTCGATGAAGGTACGGCCCACATAATGGTTACGGAGCAAGCCAATTTCAAAGCGGATGCCGCTGGCCTGTGCGTAGCCCAGGGCTGCGGTAGTGGCACTATCCGGAACGGAAATGACGATGTCTGCGTCTACTGGGCATTCCTTGGCCAGCTGCTTGCCCATCTTGCGGCGGACCTTGTCGCAGGACTGCTCGAAGATCTTGGAGTCCGGACGGCTGAAGTAGATGTACTCGAAAATACAGTGGGCCAGACGGTCCTTCTGGGTGAAACGTTCGGAATGGAGGCCGTTATTGGTAATGGTCAGGAATTCGCCGGGCTGGATATCGCGAACGTAGTTGGCTCCCAGCAAATCGAAAGCGCAGGTTTCGGAGGCCACGCACCAGGATTTACCCATGCGGGCTATGGAGAGGGGGCGGAAACCGAAGCCGTCGCGGGCCACGTACATGGTGTCCTTGCTGATGAATATCAGACAAAAACAGCCGGTGAATTTGGTAATAGCTTTCTTGATTGCTTGTCCCAAGTCATCGGCTTCTGTGCGTGCGATTTCATGAAGAAGAATTTCTGAGTCTGAGGTGGTCTGGAAGATGTGACCTTCGTTTTCCATTTCCTGACGCAGTTCGGTGGCGTTGGTGATGTTACCGTTGTGAACTACTGCCAGCTGGCCCCACTTGCAGCTCACCAAAATGGGCTGGGCGTTTGCCAAGGTGCTTGCGCCAGTGGTGCTGTAACGAACGTGGCCGATGCAGGTGTTACCCGGGCATTCGTCTACGTTGTGTTCTTGCAGGAGGGTGGAAACCAGACCCATGGACTTACGGACGCGAATCTTGTCGCCGTCGGTCACTGCAAAGCCTGCGGATTCCTGACCGCGGTGCTGCAGAGCGTACAGACCCATGGTAACATTGCGGACTACGTTCTCGCCATTGAAAATGCCGATGACGCCGCATTCTTCATGAATTTCTTCGAGCATAACGCCTCTTTGGAAATGAAATTCCCTCTGCCTCAGGGGCCGTAGCTCACCGCATTTGGTGCAAGCAAGGGAATCAAACGGCAAAAAAGTTAAACTCTGCCGAAAAGGACGTTAAGGGTCTTTTTTTGTTATTTTTTGACGAATTTTGCCTAAAAAAACGGTTTTCTTTACAGACTGTGTAAAAACGAACCTTTTTTCAAGTTTGCTTTTACATTTTCTGTCACCCATATTTTGGGCTTTCGGTCTATATTGCCGTGCTGATCACCAGGGCGATTAGGCCAACAAACATGGATATCTTGACTAGCTTCTGGGATTTGCGGTAGTTCTGTTTTTGTGTCTGGATAAGAATTGTCGCAAATGTGGGGGTCAGGGTCGCCAGGGTTAGAATCAGAAAAATGGTGGAATAATATCCTTGGATCGTGGGAAGGGGGAGGAGCATCCAGGTAAAGACAAGGATGGCGCCTGCAAGGCGTCGGGCTGTAGGGGCGCCTGCGGCAATGGGGAAGGTGATGATGCCTGCCATCAGGTCGCCAGATTCGTCTTCAAGGTCCTTGTAGATTTCGCGGACGGTGGTCAGCAGGAATGCAAACATCATGGCAGGGTACAGAAATCCGAATTTCGCACTCAGGCTCATGGGTTCAATGTCGGTTTCTCTGGGGATAATCGGGTAGATGAGAGTGAGGATTAGCGGGGTCGTGCATAGGAATGCTACGGTCATGTTCTTCAGCAGGGGAATGTGCTTGAGCTTTTTATTATAGGCAATAAGCAGGAGGGCTAGAGCCACAAAGAACGTACCCGAAATCAGGGAGTCGGCGAATCCACAGACGATTGTTAGGACAATCATGGTAATCCAGGAGGCATTGGCGGCTTTCAATGAAATTTTCCCGCTAGGTAAGGGGCGTTCAGGACGGTTCAGCTTATCGCTTTCAAAATCAAGGACATCGTTCTGGATGTTTCCAAAACCGATGGCTAGGGCAAAGCCTAGAGCTTGCAGAACAAGACTGTATGCTGGAACATCGCTGGTACCAAAATCGAGAACACCCTGCAGAAAATATCCGATGAACAAGGTCACCACGGCGATGACGATATTCACGGGACGAGTCATTTTGATTAAGGTCATGAGCATATTTGAAAGATAGAAAGATGAAAAAATGAAAATTTTCATTTATGGTCTAAAAAATGACTATTTGGTATATTATTATCGCCTTTATCCTAAGGAGGTAGAATATGGAAATGGCATTTTATCGTTGCAACGAAAGTGGCAATATTATCATCGACGTGAAAAGGAACGAGGCTCCCTCGGAATGTTTCCTGAATATGGAAAAACTTGTTCCAAATACAGTTGATGCGGCCAAGGAAAAGCATGTTCCTGTTGTGGTTCTTACTGAAAACGCAGCAAAGGTTTCCGTAGGTTCTGTTGCACACCCCATGGCCGCTGGACATTATATTCAGTGGATTCTTCTGGAACTGAAGAATGGGTATCAAATTAGATACTTGAATCCGGGAGATGCTCCGGCCTGTGTATTCCCCATACAAAAGGGAGACGAGGTTATTGCTGTGTATGAATATTGCAACCTCCATGGCCTTTGGAAAACATCCGTCTAGTGAGTGAATTGTTAAACTTTAATTTGTTGGAGCCGCACCTAGGAAGTGCGACTCTTTTTTTGCAAGAAATACTTTTATATATTTGTTTCTTGTATGGCATTTTTCACGAAAAGCAAAATAGAAGACCTGAGAAGAGAGGCTGATCAGCTTTCGATTTGTATCGAACATTTTTTGTATGCTTCGGAAATCGTCCCCGAATGGGATTATAAGACTCGAGGCTTCTACGACAACTGTATCGAAAAATGTAATGGACGTCTTAAGGCCATCCACTTCATTATGGAATCCATTCGCAGGGGCCGCCCTGTGACGGAAGCGGAATTGGATGAAGCCCGCGAACGGGAAGATTCCGATGCGGGCCTGGCGGCCAAGAAACGTGTGGAAGAAAAGAAGAACTTGAAGAACGGAGTGGCCGATGAGAAATGACCTGGGTCGAAATGTCGACTTTGATCAGGATTTCGATGCTGAAGAAGAACTGCCTCTCCGTTCTGTGCGTCCGACTCGCCGCGACCATCGCAGCCGTCGTATTGACGTGATGAAGGAACTGGAAAGTGGTGTTGTAGATGAACGCCCCATTAAGGAACGCTACAGCCGCGAGTTCAAGAAAGCGAAAATCAAGAAGGTGAAAAATCCCATCGAGAATATCGGTGAGGAAAATTGCGTAGAGGGCTTGGTTCTTGAAGTCCACCGCCGCACCTGCGAAGTGCGATTAGAGACGAAAAACGAGAAATTTGAGACGAAAGACGAAAGTAGCTCAGAATCCCTTTCTCCTTTAAACTCTCCGCTTTCCGCTAATATCGTCACGGCCATGTACCGAGCCACTACATCCAAGACTTTGGGCGAATTCCCTGCTGTGGGTGACCGCGTGCTTCTTGGGCAGGTAAATGACGCCGAAGATGAAGGCGATGGTGTCGGTTCCCAGAAGTATTGTGTGGTACGTGTCTTGCCCCGCAAGAGCGAGCTGAAGCGCCCCGGTCCCCGTGATAGCTTTTACAAACAGCAGACCTTGGCTGCCAACATTGATCAGGTGGTCATTGTAGCCAGCGTAACCCAGCCGGAATTCAACTATGGTTTTATGGACCGCTTCCTGCTGGCAGCAAATTTGAATGACCTGCCTTTTGTGCTGGTTTTGACGAAGATGGACCTGCTTCCCAATGGCGAGGCCGACCTTTCTGATGATATCCGCGACTTTATGTCTATTGCCGACAAGGTGATTCCCGTAAGCGTAAGGAGCGGTGAAGGTCTTGAGGTCCTTCGTGCGGAACTGGATGGAAAGTCTTCTGTTTTCAGTGGTCAGAGCGGGGTAGGTAAGTCCACCTTGATCAATGCCTTGGTTCCTGAAGCTGAACTTCAGACTGGTGCCGTCCGTGAACGTGATGGCAAGGGCCGCCATACTACAACGTCTTCTAGTCTGTTTGACCTTCCCCTGGAAGATTTCCCAAAGGGTGGTGTGGTCATCGATACTCCGGGTATCCGTTCCATTGGGCTTATGGATATGGAAGCTGAAACCCTGGCCAAAATTTTCCCGGGTTTCTTCGATGGAGACCTGTTTACCTGCAAGTACAGCAACTGTATTCATGTCAAGGAACCGGGCTGCTCCGTGTTGGCTTCCGTTGAAAATGGATCCCTATCTCGCGCTCGTTATGCAAGCTATCTCCGTATTTTGAATTCCAAGGATTGATATGGATTTTGTGGCTAAAATAACATTGGTTGCCGCGGTCGTTCTGCTGGGATATAATCTTTACCAGCTAATGACTGGTTATGAGGCTGTTTGTGACAAGGTTGAAGAATTTAAACGTCTGGCTAAGGAAAGCGAATCGGATGAGATTGCTGTTAAGCGATCTAATTTTGTGCTGACTGGCTTGATGTCCCTGACGTTTGTTTCGCTGGTCTTCTTTTCAAACTTTGCCTATTGGGTTATTGGTTTTGTTGCTGCAAAGATGATCTGTACCGTCATTCTTTCGCACATGGAAATTGTACAGATTTTTTCGCTTTCGAAAATTGACAGAAAATTTTTTATGTGGACCAAAGTTGACGCGGCTTCGAATGTGGCTGTGGGTCTTGCTGTGGCTGTGGTGTTAGTATCATGAAAAAAATTATTGCCATTGTTCTTTTTTGTATTTCGGTTGGGCTTGCCCAAGTTGCCGGTGCTACCGGTTATACGGGGGCTTCTGGGGCCGCTGGAACTTCTGGCGCTGCCGCTGGAGGGAATGCCGAAGGTTCTGCGTCTACCACGGGAATTAGGACTCCGTTTTTCGTGGGTGCAGCCTTAGGTTTTGGTTCCGGAACTGGTGTTGGTTCTGAACGCGGCCTGGGACTTCGCCAGATAGAACCGATGGTTGGTGTCTGGTATCCGGGATTTGGCTTTGTTCGCGTGGGCTACGGCTTTTTCGATTATGAAGAATCCCTAGACGGTAAGAATGACTATGAAATTGAGCACTCCGACTTTGATGTTGTGCTGGGTATTCATCTTTTGGGCGAACTTTACCTGATGGGAACCTATTCTCGTGTAAAGGAATTGAGTGATCTCGGAGACGTTGCCTGGAATGAATGGGGTGCCGGTTTTGGAACGATACTTAACATTTTTTCGAAGACGATGCTGGTTGCCGAAGTGGAATACCGCTGGGTCCTGGATCACTTCGATCCGTTTCTCGAAAAGAACGTGAACGGAAGTCGCTTGCAGTTTAATATTGGGTTTGCCGCTTATGTCTTCTAGCAATTTTGAAAAAAATGTAGCTGTTCTGGGCGGTGCGTTTGACCCTGTTCATAACGACCACATCCGAGTTGCGAAAATTTGTCTGGAACGAGGCTTCTGCGATGAGGTGTGGTTCATGCCTAGCCCCGATCGTTGGGATAAGATTCTGAATGCTAGCGCTGAAGATCGTTTTGCCATGTTGGAACTGGCCTTTGCTGGTGACAATCGTCTGGTTCTTTCCGATCTTGAAATAGAGCAAGGCGATTATCGCGGGTCTTATGTGTTCCTTATGGGGCTCAAGGAAAAATTCCCGGAAATTAATTTCCGGTTGCTGACTGGAGCTGATACTTACGAAGGAATTCCTCATTGGCGTGATCCCATGAATTTCTTTGGCACGAACTACAATGGGCACCTGTTGTTGCGTGATATCGAGTTGATTGTGTTTGCCCGCAATGGGTATCCGCAACCTGATATGAAGAAGCATAAGGCTAATGGTTATGCAGATCTTCTATGGCTTGGGCCTGATGAAGGCTTTGAAGGGATTTATTCCAGTACGGCCATCCGCAAGGCTCTGTTGTGTAACGAAAAACCCGAAGGCCTGGATCCAAAGGTTTATCAGTATATCAAGGACCACAACCTGTACAGAGACTAGTTGGGAGCGAACAATTAACAATGAACGGTGAAGCGTGTGCGTGTCATTCCGAGCGGAACAACGTGGAGTCGAGGGATCTTGCAGTTTAATTATGAATTATCAATTACGAGATACAAATTAATAAGCAAGACGCCTCCGACGCGACAATACTAACTCATATCTACTACCAACTTCCTACTGCCTACTACCTACTATCTATGCCCGTTCCTTCTGATATGTATTTTGAAAGCGTGGTTCAGCCGGAACATAACGGCTGGCTCTTGCTGGATTCCTTGTGCGCCCGTTTTACCTATCATAGCAGGACTGATTGGTCTGAAAAACTTTCCCGCGGTCTGGTAACGATTAATGGGGTTGTGGCTGACGAAAACTCTGTGGCTCATAAGAACGACAAGGTGGTGTACCATGTGGAAAATTACACCGAACCTGAAGTTCCTACGAACTATGACGTGGTTTTCGAAGATGACGAATTCATGGTAATCGCCAAGCCTGCCGGCGTTCCGGTTCATCATACAGGACGTATTTTCTATAATACTTTTACCTCCATTGTTCGTCGAGGAACGGATTGCGAAACGGCGACTCCCATGCATCGACTTGATCGGGATACGGGAGGCTTGATGCTGTTTGCCAAGTATGCAGAAACCGCTGCCCGTTTTCAGAAAAATCTGGACCGAATCTTGCTGAAGAAGTTCTATATGGCGGTGGTCCGTGGGAATTTTCCTGAGGAAGCCGTTGACTGTCAGATGCCTTTACGCGAAGATCCCAATGACCACCTGCGCTTGCGCATGCACCATTTTGACGACGGAAAACCGTGTCATACGGTTTTCCGCAAGGTCGGGGCAGGGGTAGCCTCTGCCGGGAATTATTCCGTGGTTGAAGCGGAACTGATCACCGGACGAAAACATCAGATTCGCGCACACCTGTCGGAATTAGGATATCCGATTCTTGGGGACCGCCTATATAGTTTTGATGGCCGTTTTTATGAAAAAATGTCTGATGCCGTGGCAGAAGCCCGTGCCCGAGGTGAGCTGAGCAAGGAAGAGGCCTTGTCCGATGAAGATTATGCGATTCTCGGGGCTAGAACCCAAATGCTGTACGCCTATAAAGCTGAAATACAGTTGCCCTACTGGAAAGAACCGCGAACTTTTGAGTGCCGGAATTTCCCAGACGAAATGAAAGCCCTGGTTCCATAAAGATTTTTCACTTTTTTCGAGAGAAACCCTTGACAATAGTGCAGAATAATCTATCTTTGGCACCATCAATGAGGAAACTCACTGACCTGATTGCTTCATAGCTCAGTTGGTAGAGCCCGCGACTGTTAATCGCGTTGTCCTTGGTTCGAGTCCAAGTGAAGCAGCTTAAAAGACCCGTTCGAAAGAGCGGGTCTTTTAGTTTTTCTAAGGGGGATTTAGTTATATTTAGAGAAAAACTAAGGAGCTTTATGTTTAAGAAGTTTGCGCTTGTTCTTTTGGCTTTTGTTGCCTTTACTTTTGCCGATCCTATTTCTGTGGAAGGTCGTTTGACTGAAATTCCTGGTAAGATGCCGTCTAATGACCTGTACAGCTATGTGTATGTGTTCAAATATAAAGTTCTGGCTGTTACAGCCGGCAAATTGGATGCCAAGGAAATTCTGGTAGGTGTCTATAATCCCCTGATCGCCCGCGGTAAGGTTACCGACAAGATGGCTGACAAGGCCAAGGGTAATGTTGGCGAGTTCAAGGCCAAGGCCAAGCACAAGCTGAAGTTGATTCCTCTCGAGGGCAACTGGGATGGTGCCGTAGAAGATGAATACTTCGACGACGAAGCTCCCCGCTATCTCGCTGTAGAAGTTAACGAATAGTCCTTCGCCTCTCATACCTCATACCCTTTTTCATGGTCTTTTCTTCCCAGATATTCTTGTTCTATTTCCTGCCGACGTTCCTGGTCGGCTATTTTGTGTTGTTCAAGTTGGGTGCTAGACATTCCTACCTGAACTTTTTCATAACTGTCTTCAGTTACATCTTTTATGGTTGGCTGGAACCTTGGCTAGTGTTCTTGATGCTTGGTTCCACGCTGGTGGTGTACTATTCCGGAAAATTGATTTCTGCGGAAGGGGCTTCCCGTTTCCAGCGGAATTTTGGGCTTGGCCTTGCCATGGTGGTAAATATGGGGGCGCTGGCCTTCTTTAAATACTACATGTTCGGCATGGGAGCCTTTAATACCGTTATAGAAAAGTTCGGGGGCGAACCTTTCCATGTGATGACAGTCCTGCTTCCGGTGGGTATTTCTTTCTATACCTTCCAGTCCATGAGCTACGCCATTGATATCTGGCGCGGTACTGCACCTCCTGTCAAGAACCTGGCGACCTTTGCCTGCTATGTGGCTCTGTTCCCCCAGCTGGTGGCTGGTCCTATTGTCCGCTATAATACGGTGGCCGAGGAACTGGATTCACGTACTCATACCTTGGAAAACTTTGTTCGTGGTATAATGTTCTTCTGCTTCGGTTTTGGCGAGAAAATTTTCCTGGCCAATAACGTAGGCATTATTGCAGACAGAGTATTTGCCGCCGATGCTCCGGGCGTGCTGAATAGCTGGTGGGGCGCTCTGGCCTACATGTTCCAGATTTACTTTGACTTTTCTGCCTATTCCAACATGGCCATCGGTCTTGGCTTGATGCTGGGTTTCCACTTTCCTAGGAACTTTAATGGCCCGTACAGAGCCAAGAGCATTACGGAATTCTGGAAATACTGGCATATTTCCCTAACCAGCTGGTTCCGTGACTACCTGTATATTGCCCTGGGTGGTAACCGCGTAAGCAAGGGCCGCTTGTATCTGAACCTGTTCCTGGTGATGTTCGCTAGTGGCGTGTGGCATGGCGCAAACTGGACTTTTGTCTGTTGGGGACTCTATCATGCGTTCTTCATGATTATTGAACGCGCCCATAATAAGGAAGCCTTGTATTCTCGCGCTCCGAAGCTTGTTCAGGTGATCCTGACTCAGGTGATTGTGTTGTTTGGCTGGGTACTGTTCCGTGCAGACAATATTGGCGAGGCTTTTAGGATGTGGAAATCCTTGCTTGGTCTTAATGCAGTCAGCGGAGCCGACCCGATTCTTGCTGCGGAGATATTTACACCGAGCTGCGTATTCTTTATGGGTGTGGCGGGGCTTTTGTCTTTCTGGCGTTTCCGCTCATATGATTGGTGCAGTGAGATTTCTACAAAACGAGTGATTCTCGCTCTTGTAGTTTTTGTTGTGGCGGTGCTGGCCTTGTTTACGCAAAGCTATAACCCTTTCTTGTACTTCCAGTTCTAGTTCTAGCGAATAGGCGAAATTTACTTTTTTGTTATCTTTCTTCATAAGGAGAAAGATTGTGAAGTTTCGTAGCGTATTGACATCTAGGAAAGGATCGCTTTTCGAGGAATTGCGACGTTTGTCTCGCATGAGCCTCATTGAATATGTCTTGACCTTGATTGCCATGATTTCAGTTTTGCTGGTCGTGGTTGTCTACATATTCAATTCCTTCTATAAGGTGGTGAAAGACCAGACTTTGAACGATGGGCTGACCAATGTGGGTATTGTGGCTGAACGTTTGGACAATACCATCGAAAGGGCAATTGATGCCGTCAATGTTAGCAGTTATTCCCTGGAATCCCTGGTTGAACCGTCTTATGGGAACCTGGAAAAATTCCTGGTGACCCAGAACAAGATTTATTGCGAAAGCGTAAGTAACAGCTTTAGTTCCATCTATGTGCGCTACGACAGCATTTTTGTCAGCGGTGATGGATGGATTCCGCCGGAAGGTTTTGACTTTAACTCCCGTCAGTGGTATAGCGAGGCTCGCAAGCATCCTGGCGAGGTGGCTATCATTACCCCCTATGTGGACGAAGATACCAGGAAGCAGGTGATTTCCATAAGCCGGACTTTTGCAGATGGTCATGGTGTGGTTTCTGTCGATATTCACATGGATGTTTTCTCCAAACTTCTTGAAAACGTTAATCAGGCCGGCTTGAAGAATAGCTTCATCGTTTCTAAGGATGGCTTTGTAATGGTCAGTGCCGATTCTTCTATTACAGGGAAGAATTTCCTGGAGATGGATTTCTGGCAGACCGAGAATGCAAATCTGGTTAAACTGTTGTTGCAGAATGACCGTGTCGAATCCCAGAAGGATACTGTCCTTACCAATAGGGTGCTGAAGACTCGTCTTCATGGGTCGAACAACGTCGTGTTCTATCGCGTTGTATACGATTCCTTCTTTGTTGTCATGGTGGCCGATGAAAATGAACTTTATGATTCCGTGCAGCGAATCCTGGTGCTTAGCATTATCCTTTCGTTGTTCGTGATTCTTGTGATTGGTGCGTTTGTGACGACCAGCTTTATCAATGGTGCTGTCGCTAGTCGAGCCGCACGTGACCAGCTGAAGATGAAGAAGGAACTCCAGAAGAACTTTGATATTATTAGCACCTTGGCTGGTACTTTTGATTCTGTTTGCTATGTGGACGTCTCTACCAAGTTGGTGTTCCCTTATTCTATGGGGGATACCTTCGCCGAAAAATTAGGGTCTGCCGGTTTTGTTGACTTGTCCTATGATCAGGCTTTGGTGCTCTTGCTTAGGTCTATTGTCCATCCGGATGATATGGAACTTGTTAGTAGGGAGTCTAGTTTCCAGAATGCGATTGAAAACCTGAGAGGAAAGAAATCCTTTGGTTTCCAGTGTCGAGCTCTTGAACATGGTGTATACCGTTTCCACAAGATTTCCTTTATCAAGTCTGACGCATCCGAAGAGGTGTCCTCCTTTGTCGTGGCCATTGCCGACGTAGATGATGAAATCCGTCGTCTTCAGAGTTACCAGCTTGAGCTTGAAAATGCAAAGACCCGTGCAGAAGAAGCCAATGTGGCCAAGAGTAGTTTCCTGGCAAACATGAGCCATGAAATCCGTACGCCGATCAATGCAATCATGGGCATGAACGAGATGATTCTTCGTGAATCCAGTGAATCTCAAATTCATTCCTATTCTGAAGACATTAAGGGCGCAAGCCAGATGTTGCTTTCCATCATTAACGACATTCTTGACTTCTCCAAGATTGAAGCGGGTAAGATGGAAATTGTGGAGGTCCGTTACGATCTGGGATCTGTCTTAAATGATGTGTCTACTATGATCGGGGTAAAGGCCGAACAGAAGGGCCTTGAACTGAATGTCTATGTAGACGAAACGATTCCCAGTTTGCTGTTTGGCGATTCCGTTCGTATACAGCAGGTGATGCTGAATATCCTTAACAATGCCGTGAAGTACACTGAAGCGGGACATGTGGATTTTCGGATCAATATGGAAAATCGTAGGGTTGATCCTGAGTGTGGAAACATGGCTGACCTTGTTATCCAGGTGGAAGATACGGGTATTGGTATCCGCGAACAGGATCAGTCCCGCCTGTTCAAGAGTTTCCAGCGTCTGGACTTGGTGCAAAATAGAACGATTGAGGGTTCTGGACTGGGCTTGGCCATTACGTCAAAACTGGTGGAATTCATGCATGGTTCTATCAGTGTGAATAGTGTATACGGCAAGGGTTCTACGTTTACCGTTGTAATCCCCCAGATGATTATCGGTAGCTCTCCCATTGGAAATTTGCAGAAACGTTATCTGGATTCCAAGAATCAGGATTCTGTTTCTCAGGATTGTATGACTGCGCCTGATGCCAAGGTACTTGTTGTGGATGATAACAACATGAACCTGCGTGTGGCTCAGCACTTGATGAAGCATACGCAAATTCAGGTGTCTACATGCAACAGCGGTATGGAATGCCTGGAACTTATGAAAAAGGAACATTTCGATGTCATCTTCCTGGATCATATGATGCCTGGTATGGATGGTATGGAAACCTTGAAACTTTCGAAGAAGTTGTTCGGAAATAAGTGCGCAGGTGTTCCCATTATTGCATTGACGGCTAATGCTATCGTTGGTGCCAAGGAAATGTACCTGGAGGCGGGTTTTGATGGCTATATAGGCAAGCCAATCAGAATCGAAGACCTGGAAAAGGCTCTCTTGAAATTCCTGCCTAAGGATTTGATTCGCTATTCAAAAAAATCATCTCCCGTAATAGAAAATGTTTCGGAAGTTGTTTCGGAACCGGAAGAACAGCTGATTGATGAAAGTGTCGGTATGAATTACTGTTCCGGCAACCGCGAATTTTATATGGAAGCGCTGGAAATGTATGAAGAAGCGTTTGCAGAAAATGAATTGCGTTTGAAGCGGAATTTTGAAAATAAGGATTGGCAGGATTATAGCATTGTCGCACACTTCATCAAGAGTAATTCCATGATGATCGGAGCCCTGAAATTTTCAGAGTTGGCCAAGAGTCAGGAATTTGCAGGAAGAGACTGTCAGGAAGCGCAGATTCTTTCGCAGTTTGAAACATTCCTTGCTGATTACAGGAAAGTATGCGAAGCCTGTAGAAAGATTAGGCAGGCTTAGATGAACTGGATCCGACGTCATAAATTTGTGGGAGCCATAAGCTTCTTTATCGTGCTTCATATTTGGCTGTTGCTGGTCTATGAAGAAGGAATGGTGGGGTCTGTCTGGTGCCTGTTGCCTGCTATAACCGCCATTTCCATGTGTGTTGTGACAAAGGAAGTTTTCTCGTCGCTGCTTTACGGGTGTTTTTCCGGGGCTATTCTGATGATGTCTACCAATGACCTTGCAGATATTCCTGGTAAGGCGCTCCTCTGTATGGTGGGCGGCGATGGAAGCAACGTGGGGCTTCTTGACATATTGGGCAATTCCAGCAACCTTGGAATTATTTTGTTCCTGGTTTCGGTGGGAATTGTTGTGGACCTAGTTAACAGAAGTGGAGGGCGTTTGGCCTTTACCCTTTGGCTTTCTTCCCATGTGAAGAATCGTCGCGGGGCCCTACTGTTTACCCTATTGCTTGGTGTTGTCTGCTTTATTGATGACTACTTCAACTGCCTTACCGTCGGGACTGTGGTCCGCCCGGTTACAGATTCCCATAAGATTAGCCGTGCGAAGTTGGCGTACCTTGTGGATTCTACTGCAGCCCCTGTTTGCATGATCGCTCCGCTATCTTCCTGGGTTGCTGCCGTTTCGGGTTATGTCGAAACCGATAAGATTAACGGCATTGACCTGTTCTTTATGCAGATTCCTTACAACTTTTACTGTCTGCTGACAATCCTGATGATTGTTTTCATTTCGCTGCTGAATATTGACTTTGGCCCGATGCTTCGTCACGAAGCCAATGCGCAGCTTAATGACGATGTCTATTCTACTCATGACCGCCCCTTTGAAGATGAAGAAAAGAAGGAATCTCTAGAACATGTAGGTTCCATGTGGGACTTTATCATACCTGTGGTGGCTTTGTGCGTGTGTAGCCTTGTGGGCATTCTCGCGACTGGCGGTCTTTTTGACGGGGTTGGCTTCCTGGATGCCTTTGCCAACAGCGATGCTTCCAAGGGACTTGCCGTAGGTGGTTTTGTAACGAACATTTTTGCCCATTTCTATTTTAGATTACGTCAGAGCGTTTCCTTTGCGGATTCCATGAAGTCTATACCCGACGGCATTAAACAGATGGTGGTGCCCATTGCCATTTTGACTTTGGCCTGGCTCTTTGGAAATATCGCTAGACAGGGGCTTGGAATCGGAATTTTCTTTACGACTTTCATTGGCGATTTTGGTGCCTATGTGAAGTTCCTTCCGGCGTTTATCTTTCTGCTGGCTTGCTTCATGGCGTTTGCGACGGGGACAAGCTGGGGAACGATTGCGATCTTGGCTCCGATTGTTGTTTCGATCCTTAACTACGCGCAAACTCCGTCAACCTGTGTGATTGGCCTGTCGGCGGTCTGTGCGGGAGCAGTCTGTGGAGACCATAGTTCTCCTATTTCTGATACGTCCATTATGGCTTCTACGGGCGCTCATTGTTCCCTGATGGACCACATTGTTACGCAGCTCCCCTATGTGGTTCTTGTAGTATGCATTTCCTTTATCGGCTTCTTGATGACAGGCTTTGTTCAGAATCAAGTTATCTGCCTGTTCATGACGGCGATTCTCTTGATGGCATCCCTCTTGGTGATCAAGGCGATTGTCATGGTTCGGCATGTGGGACTATTCGAAGAAATGGCCGATGCCAATGGTGATTTTAGCGATATAGATGAATACTAGGTCGCGGGCCTAGAACGCTAACTTTATAGAGAACATAAAAAAGAGGGCCGTTGAAAAACGGCCCTCTCTTTTCGTCTTAAACGGAAGTTACTTGAGCTTAGCGGCTGCGGTCTTTAATGCTGCTGCCTTGTCGGTCTTTTCCCAAGTGAAACGTGCACCTTCACGACCGAAGTGGCCGAGGGCTGCAGTTGCCTGGTAGCCGGGCTTCTTCAGGTCCAGCATCTTTACGATGCCAGCGGGAGAAAGATCGAAGTTCTTAGCGACGATAGCTTCGATGTCGCGGTCGCTGATCTTGCCGGTGCCGAAGGTGTTCACCAGCACAGAAACCGGCTTGGAGTAGCCGATGGCGTATGCCAGCTGGACTTCGCAACGGTGGGCGAGGCCTGCAGCCACAATGTTCTTTGCAACGTAGCGGGCTGCGTATGCGGCAGAACGGTCCACCTTGGAAGGATCCTTACCGGAGAATGCGCCACCACCATGACGACCCATGCCGCCGTAGGTGTCCACGATGATCTTACGACCGGTGAGGCCGCAGTCGCCGTGAGGTCCGCCAACCACGAACTTGCCGGTGGGGTTGATCAGGTAACGGGTGTTCTTGTCGAGAAGCTTGGCAGGAACAACCTTCTTGATGAGCTTTTCGATGATTTCCTTTTCGATAGTCTTGTGCTTCAGTTCCTTGCCGTTCACGAATTCATCGTGCTGGGTAGAAATGACCACTGTGTCTACGCGGACCGGCTTGTCGTTTTCGTCGTATTCCACGGTGACCTGGGACTTGGCATCCGGACGGAGCCACTTGATCTTGCCCTTTTCGCGGAGGTTCTGAATTTCTTCCATGAGCTTGTGAGCCAGGCTAATGGGCAGGGGCATCAGTTCCTTGGTTTCGTTCACGGCATAACCGAACATCATGCCCTGGTCGCCTGCGCCCTGCTTGTCGTCTTCCTTACCGTCGGCAGCCTTGGCGTCCACACCCTGAGCGATATCGGGGGACTGCTTGTCCATGGCGACGAGAACGGAGCAACCCTTGTAGTCGAAGGCCAGTTCCGGATTCACGTAGCCGATGCCCTTGATGGTCTTGCGGGCAATCTGCTGGTAGTCGATCACTGCCTTGGTGGTGATTTCACCGGAGATAACCACGAGGCCGGTGTTCACGAGAGTTTCGCAAGCGACGCGGCTGTTGGGGTCCTGTGCAAGGCAGGCATCCAGGATGGCGTCGGAAATCTGGTCGCAGACCTTATCCGGGTGACCCTTGGATACGGATTCAGAAGTAAAGAGATAATGTGCCATTATTGGCTCCTTATGTAACAGCACCGAAAAGAATGTCGCGTTTTTGACAATCCCAAGCGCTGAAAAACAACTATTTGTGTCGACCCACGAATTTAGCAAAATGCGTAAACATGGACCATGAAGCGAATCGTTAAATCTGTAAAAAACGTCTAGTTTTTTGAAAAACTAAAAGACCCGTTCTTTCGAACGGGTCTTCTAAGCTGCTTCACTTGGACTCGAACCAAGGACAACGCGATTAACAGTCGCGGGCTCTACCAACTGAGCTATGAAGCAATCAGATCAGCGAGTTTCCTCATTGACGATGCCAAATATAGATAGTTTCCTTACTTTGTCAAGGGGTTATGACTAATTTTTGTTGAAATGTGTATGGACATCTGGTCCAAAAGAGGGCTTAACCTAATTTTTAGTAGGGTTTGTTCGCCCCCAAATAGGCTCAACCTAATTTTCAGAGAGGTTGAGTCGTTGCGAAATAGATTCAACCTGTTTTTGTTGAAAATGGGATGCCCCTAAAATAGACTCAATCTATTTGTTTATGCAAATTTTAAAGATATAAAAATTATTATTCTTTAGAATAATCATATTTCTAAAGTTTTCTTGGATATTTATATATTAGTGCTAGATTATGTATCATAATTGTAGTGTTTGAACAGTTATGGGAGTAATGAATTATGGATATTAATTTTTTCTCTGCCTGGTTGAATGATTTGCTTGACCCAAAGTCCTTCAAGGATTATTGCGTTAATGGTCTTTGTGTCGAAGCGAATACTCGGGTGACTCGAGTGGTTACTGGGGTGAGTTTCCGGGACTGTCTGATTGATGCCGCAATTGAAGACGGCGCTGATTGCATTATCGTACATCATCCCAATGGATTTTGGAAAAATGAAGACCGTGTGCCAGTAGGCCGTTTTGGCGCTCGCATGCGCAAGCTTTTTAATAATGGCATAAATCTCTATGGTTACCACTTGCCTTTGGATGGCCATATGGAAGTGGGAAATAATGTTCAAATTGCCAAGGCGATGGGGCTTAGCAACGTTTCGGGATTCTTGCAGGAAGGTGAAAAGACCATTGGCGTAGTTGGCGAGTGGGAAACTGCTGCGACTCAGACGGAATTTATGGAAAGCGTAGCCAATGCGTTCCCTTATGGATTGCAGAATGCCATGATGTATGGTTCTGATACCATTAAAAGGGTGGCTATTTGCAGCGGCTCGGGCTCAAGCGCCATTGAAGAGGCTATGAAGTTGGACTGCGATGTCCTGGTAACAGGGGAAATTAAGGAACATGTTCCGATTGACTGTGAGGAATTGGGATTTAATTTGGTCAATTGTGGTCATCATCGAACAGAGGTCTTTGGCGTTCGTGCCTTGGCCGAAAAAATCCAGGAAGAATTGAATATTCCTGCAAAATTTGTTGATTTTGACAATCCGGTTTAACACTTGATTATCATTTTTTGAAAAAAATACTTTGTAAATTACACATTTCGCCCATTGGGGGCGAAATGAATTGTCTTGTTTTTCCCTATTGCGATTTTATATATGTAACTTGTTGATTCTCATGGAGTTAACAGTTTTACAAATCTTTTTTATGTAGAGAAATCTGACAAAAAATCCAGCTTTTTGTGTAAAAATTGTTCCCTCCATGTTTCATGTTGTGTGAATTTTTACGTTCGCTTGGTCATATTTTTTACTATCTTACCCGCCGTGAATTTTGTTAAGACCACCATACACTTCCAGAAGTCATCGAAATCGATGACCCTGCATGTGCCTGCCGTCCTGTTCAAGGCATGGCCGGTGCTTCGTGTTTTTGTGGTTATTGGCGCCATCCTTTTTGCTGTGCAGATGGTGACCACCACCATTTACGAAGGTGTGTTGAACCACCAGCTGGATGAACGTCACCGCCTGGATAGCGAAATGTCCCAGATTCAGGGGACTCTGGATTATCTGGCTGGCACCACGTCTGACTTCCTCCGTGACGAAAATCGCCTTTATGCTCGATTCAGCCTGCCCACTCAGGATGAATCTTCCCGTGAAATGGGTACCGGTGGCGCCATTGGCGAGGATTCCCTGTTGCTGCGCACCACGTCTCCTGTTGTAGAAAGAATGGCTCTGCTGGGCGAAACGGCCAAGCGTTTGCAGTCCAAGCTCCACAATAACGACGCTTCTTTCCACAACTTGGGCAAATATATGGACCAGAAACTTTCCATGTGGCGTTTCGTTCCGTCTATTTCTCCTACCCAGGGGCGTTTCGCTTCTTCTTTTGGTCCCCGTATTCACCCTGTCACGGGTGAAGTGGGCAAGATGCATCAGGGTGTCGATATTTCTAACGAACGCTGGACTCCGATTTTCGCCCCCGCCGACGGTGTGGTGGACGTTGCTCAGCTTAGTTCTTCTTTTGGTTACTTCGTGGCTATTGACCACGGGAATGGAATCAAGACTCGTCTGGGCCATATGCAGATGTATATTGTTCATCCGGGGCAGTTCGTTCATCGTTACCAAGTTATTGGATACATGGGAAATACAGGTCGATCTGTCGGACCCCATCTTCACTACGAAGTGTGGGTGAACAATTCTCCTGTAAATCCGCTTGCCTATATGTTGCCCAACGATCATTCTGTAGATTGATTTCTACCGATCGTAGGCAAACCGCCTGAGAAAATGGCGCCGGCTCGAACTGGCTAAAGGCGGCTCACCCCAAGGGGTGATTTCTTGAAAAATCTAGGATTCGGGGCTGCAGTTCTTGCAGTTCTCTGCTTTTTATGTTTTGGCTTGGGTTCCGCTCTTGCCTGCCCTCGTTTTGTGGAATTCTTTTCTGATCCCAAGGATGTTCCTGATCAGGAAGGAGAATTCGTCGAGATTCGTCTGGATGATTGTGGGGCGGAAAGCCTATGGGTGCAGATGGATGAAAAAACGGCTTTATCTTTTGCCTTGCCCAGAGGTAATTCCTGGGAGTCCGGTTCGACCTTCAAACGATTCGTCCTGGTTCATGATAGCCTGTATTGCCCTAAGGGGAATGGGGTGGCGTGTGGCTTACTGGGAAAGTTAAGTCTTCCGAATTCCAGGAGGTCTACGTGGCGTCTTTGGGCGGGTTCGTGTGTGGATTCCGTTGAAATTCCAGAGCCTAAGGCGGGAATGGCGTTACAGCGGGTGAAAGATTCTGACCATTGGATTTTGGCGGAACCGACCATAGGGTGCGCTAACCCGCAATATGAAGTCGGAGTGGCTGACTGCGGCCTCGCTCCTGTTTTGCGGGACCATGACAAGTATACGGTTTTCTTGACGGGGTGTGATTCTGCCTGGCTGCGGTTGGAGCGCATCCCCCTGGATGGAAGTGCAAGTGTGATTGACTCCTTGTGGGTGGTTGGGAATTTTAGCTGGGAATCTTCCCGGGATTTTTGGATTCGCGGGAATCTACCGCCCGATGAAGCTCCCTATAACGATTCGCTAGACACCTTGCTATTTGCGCCAGGTGGGGGGCCGCTAGTGGTTTCGGAGGTGCATCATTGCCCCCAGGAGCCTGAACCGGAATGGGTGGAAGTGTACAATCGTAGTGCGGTAGCCGTCCCTCTTGAAAAATTTCGCTTTTGTGGCCGAGGTGGAAGCTGGGGTGTCGGGTTTATAGACCCTTATGAGACCATCGTGCTGACCAAGGATACCGCACAACTCAGGGAATATCTTGGCTATAGGGATGTGGGGCTGGTTCAGGTTGCGCTTGGTTATCTGAATAATTCGTCGGGATGCATTTCCATTTGCAGCGGGGAGGCTGTGGTGGATAGCGTTTGCTGGGATCGGCATATGGTGTCATGTCCGTCAGGCTTTAATCCCTTGACTATGGAATCGGAGAATACCCCAGGTTTTGTGCGGTCTAATGGGACGAACGAAAAAATCCAGTCTCCTTTTACATACAAGCTTTCTTCTAGGGTGGTTCGCCTAGGAGGTATTTCGTTAAGAGTTTATGTTGAAAGCGAATTTCAGGTATCTCTCCGTCTGCTGGATTCTGCTGGGCGGGAGCGTTGGAAGGCCGATGTGCCCCCTGGATTTAATGCCTGGCGTAAAGTGTCTCTTGATGGAATGGGCTTGGGGGTTGCTTACGTGTCTATCTCGACGGGCAAGTTTGAAAATGTTGTGGGAATTCTGATTCGTCCGTAGGGCTTCGTATGAATAAAATTGCGTTTTTGCTTCTGCTGGTTGGGTTCGCCTTTGGTAATGATATTTCCTGGCTTCTTTCTGATTATTCCTCGTCGCCGGCTCGTTTTGCGAATCCTGGATTCAGTATGGATTTTTACCGTTTGCCGGAAACGGATCAGTTGGCATCTTCTGTTTCTGGGGAATGGGGCGACTCCAGGTATCGAGGGGCTTTTATTGGTTCTTATGAATCAATGGATTCGTTATACAGAAAAATTTATACAGAATGGGGCATGTCTGTGAATGGCGATTGGCTTGCTGTTGGGGGCGCCTATGGATTTTCGATGGAGTGGACTCCCGGTGATGAATTGTGGACGTCCCATCGTTATAAGGCGGGCGCATCTATTGTGTATGGACGATTAATTTTGTGGACGTACCTGTGGAATTTTTTTCATGAACCATTAAAAAATATGCAGTACCTTTCTGGCGTTACCATAAAACCTGGCGATAGCCTAGATGCTTTTTTTCAATGGGATGGCCGTTCTGCTTATATGGGTTCTTCTCTAAATTTTAGGTTTGTCTCTTTGTCTACTTTTTACCGGTTTCCCGGTTTTTGTGTGGGGCTAGGCGTGAATTTTCATTTTGATTTGTGGAATGTTGGTGGTTCTATTGGAAAATCTGATCATTCTCTGGACTGGTTTGGTCTAAGTGTTAAAAAGAAAATTGGAAAAAAGACTATCTTGTAGATTGTAATTTGGACTGAATTTATGTTTATCTCGCTGAATATCATTGCGGCTTCACTTTTTGCCTTTTTCCTGGTTGGGGTGGCGTTGGTCATTTCGATCTTGCTGATTAGGGATTCCCGCGAAAAGCAGAAGGCCTATTCCAATTTTTCGGAATACCTGGGTGAATTTCAGGTGGTGCTTTCTATGGATGGCAACCTGATTGATGCCACGCCGCGATTCATTGCGGATCCTCTTTTTGAACGTATTTGCCAGGAACAGAACTTCAAGAAGATTCTTTCGGCTCAGGAATATGCACGTCTGAAGGATTATACCAAGGGGTTGGCTTCCTATCCGGATATTCCCTTTATCTTTAGTTACGATAGTGAATTAGGCTTGCGCTGGTACGAGTTGCGTGCTTTTATCCAGAAGAAGACGGGCGAAGATAACACCGTTCTTCTGATCAAGAATGTGACCTTGGATGTGGAGTCCAGAAACCAGCGCGATGAACTGAAACAGAATATCGATATGCTTCTGCAGAATACGGGGGACTTCCTGTGGTCTCTTGATGTGGATTCCCGTCGCTTCACCTTGCTTACGCCTCTTATCGATGAAGAAGGTCGTGTGGTTCCCCGCTCCGTGGGTGTTCAGAACCTTAAAAACATGATGCCGGCGAAAGACTGCGAAATTTTTGAAAAGATGCTGAATTCCCGAATTGTGGATTTCAGAGCGTCGGGTCATGATAGCGAGGATCGTCGAGGTATTTGCCTTCGTTTGCTGAGGTCTGACGGGGCTACGGACTGGTACTCCTTTAATGGCCGTTTGACCATGGAAGAAGGTTCCAATATGGTGTTTAAGGGGGCTGCCCGCCGCATGGAACTGCTGCAGGATAATCCTGTGCTGGAGGATGGCGTCGATAGTAGCGATTTGCTGGCTTCTGCCTTGAGACTCCCGGATATTCGTGTGGTCTGGGTTGACAGAGATTATAAGATTGCCGGGTGCAATCAGGCTTTTTCCCTGGCCTTTGGAAGGGAATCTCCCAAACAGGTCGAAGGGGTTCGTTTGCTGGAAGTGGTGCGCCCGAAGTACTTCTCGCTTTTCCATAGATATTTGTCTGAGGTTTTTGAACGAGGACGCGCTGTTGCCTGGAAAGGTGTTTTTGGGGCTTCAGATTCTTTGCTTTGGATGAATGCCGTTCCGATTAAAAATCTAGACGGTGAAACGCACAAGATTTTGATGGTGTATATGCTGCTTGGCGTAAATGATTTTATTGAAAAAAAATAGTAGGAGTAATAAAATGAATAAGTTGATGATGTTTGCTTTTGCCGGAATGTTCCTGATGGCAGGCTGTAATGAACAGAAGGCTGCTGAAAAGGCTCCTGAAGCTGCTCCCGTGGCTCAGCCGGCTCCGGCTCCTGCCCAGCCTGCAGCTCCCAGAAACATTGTTGATGAAGTGAAGAACATTGACTGGAATAAGGCCATGGAAATGAACGCCTCGGGTGCAATGTACCTGGACGTTCGTAATCCGGACGAACTGAATGATGGTTATGCTCCCCATGCCGTGAATATTCCTCTCAGTGAATTGAAGTACCGTCTGGCTGAAGTGCCCAAGGATAAGGACGTCCTGGTTTACTGCCGCTCTGGTCGCCGCAGTGAAGCTGCTACCTTGATTTTGATGCGCAATGGTTATGACCGCGCTTACAATGTTCTTGGCGGTTTCTTGGCTTATCCCAAGAAGTAGTGGTTAGTTCAATAGTACGTTTGACTAAAAAACGAAGCTGTAAATGAACTTTCTTAGGTTGGCTCTTGATGAGTCCGTCTTTTCTGTTGGCGTGAGCCGCCCCAATCCGGCGGTGGGTGCCGTTGTGGTTAAAGATGGAATTATCGTGGGGAAGGGGCGTACGCAGCGCCCCGGAAGTGCCCATGCCGAAGTCATGGCGTTGCGTGACGCGGGCGAACTGGCTCGTGGTGCGTCTATCTACGTGACTTTGGAGCCCTGCTGCCATTACGGCCGCACGCCTCCCTGCACCAAGGCCGTCATTGACGCTGGAATTGCGAAAGTCTTTTACGCTCACGGGGACCCCAATCCTGTTGTCCGCGGGAACAGCCGTAAGATTTTGGAAGAAGCCGGAATCGAAGTTTTCGAAGGCGTGGACGCCTGCATCGCCGCTGAAGTGGATGATGGCTGGGACGATTGTGGATGCGGCGAATGCAACTGCCTGAGTGAACCTTCGCATGTCATGCTGAGCGAGTCCTCGGGTGTCATGCTGAGCGAAGCGAAGAATCTTGCAGGAAAGTCTCGCGAGGCGGAAGGTCGTACCGTCTTCCACGACGTAGAACGTTACTTCGAAGCTTACGATTTCTACGTTCGCAACAAGCGTACTTTTGTAGAAGTAAAATGCGCCGTCTCCCAGGAAAATTTCATGGGCGTTGTTGGTTTGAATGGCGAACATTTGCCTGTCCGCATTACTGGTGATGGGGCCAACTGCTGGAATCATGAACTCCGCGCCATCAGCGATGCTGTTCTTGTTGGGGCAGGAACCGTTCTTGCTGATAATCCTAGCCTGAATGTCCGTAACGCTGCCGGAAACGATCCCGTAAAAATTGTGTGGGCGGGACATCATAAATTTTCCGCAGAAGAAGTTTCGAAGCTGAAAGTCTTCTCTCTGAATCAGGAAAAAAAGATTCTCGTTTTCTCCTGCGTCCCACAGCCTGCTTTTTCTGAACGCTCCCTCCCGTGTCATTCTGAGCGAAGTGCGGAGCGCGAAGTCGAAGAATCTAACGAAGTGCCTTGCGTCATTCTTTTGACTGGATCCACTTTCGCTGAAAATTGGACTTCCATGATCGACGATCTTTCTGCCCGTGGTATGCATCGTCTGATGGTGGAACCGGGCGCAGGTCTCGCCAATCAATTGTTTGCCGACGCCGTTTCTACTGGCGAAACCATTGTCGCTCCCAAACCTCTTTGGAACCGCCTGAATATCTGGCGCTCCACCGACTGCCGCATCGACGATGCCATCGCAGATCTCGCTGCCTCTGGCAACATCAAGGAAGGCCTGGAATTTCCGGAACTTCCCAAGAACATCGTGGCCAAGGAATCCTTCATGGCCGGCTCTGATGTGCTTACCGTCTATTATCCTGCATAAACGCAATAATCGGGTTTAGTAGTCCTTTAAGCAACGCACTGAAAATGCGTGGTATTACTAGATCCCCAG
Organism: Fibrobacter sp. HC4; assembly: GCF_023373925.1. NCBI lineage: Bacteria > Pseudomonadati > Fibrobacterota > Fibrobacteria > Fibrobacterales > Fibrobacteraceae > Fibrobacter > Fibrobacter sp. HC4. Next base: position 73,962 of record NZ_JALCZV010000013.1, read on the forward strand.
CCAGATTGGGCTTTAAGGATGTGTCCTGCAACTTTATTGCCTCCAAGCTTGTTCACCAGATCGTTCCATTCTGTCTGATTCGGCAAATGCCATCCTTCAGGGCGCACTCCCTGCGTTCTTTCTGGAGGATCACAGATTACTCCGTATTCGCATTGGTCTATATTGATGGCGGTGTCCCATCTGTAGAGGTATCCATGGGTTTCACAGTTGGTTGAATCCATGTCATAGCAGTAGCTGTATCTACCTTCAACCGGATAATCAAGATTTTGCGCAGTCCAGACTTGGTTGGATATTCGGATGGTCTTGTATACCTTGTTATTTCTCTCGTCCAAGATTTCGCCGTATTCTCCCTCAGTCAGGAGTTTCTGGTTTAGGTATTGTTTGTTACAGGATTACTTGACTCGTTGTCTCCACAGGCGACTGGTATAGACGCTGTGGTAAAGCCAATGATGGCTGCCTTTATAGGGTGTTCAAAAATAATCATGATTCCTCCGTCCCAATGAGATAATTCCTGTGGGTAAATGTAGGGTAGTATATTCCCCCCCCCTAGCCATTACCTGTAGGAAATTACCGTTGTATAATATGAATGTTAGCTAAATCTAACTTACAGTACTGGTCCGACCTCAAAATTAGCGTTTTTCGCCTGATTTTCTCCTTGTGCCGTACATCTCGTAGTCCCTATTTTTCTATCTTGCGCCCCGTATGTTTACTGGTATTATTCAAAGTACGGGAACCATCCTTTCTCTGGAAACGAGAGGGGATGCGCTGACCATGCGCTTATCCGCACCCGGTTTCTTTAAGGGTTGCAATTTGGGCGATAGTGTCGCTAACGATGGCGTGTGCCTTTCCATTGAAAGCTGCACCGACGACGAGGCTACCTTCTGCCTGATGCACCAGACGGTGGAAAACACCTCTTTCAAGCAAGCTGAACCGGGAAAACTTGTGAATCTTGAAAAGGCCTGCAGGGCAGATTCCTTTATGGGCGGTCATTTTGTGATGGGCCATGTGGATACTTCCGTGAAGGTCTTGGCCGTTGCCAATCGCGAAACGGGCGTGGAAGTGGATTTGGAACTCCCTAAGGACTTGCGCCGCTATGTAATCCGTCGCGGTTCCGTGTCCTTGAACGGCATTAGCCTTACGGTGGCCGAAAAGTTCGAGGATTCCATCCGCGTATGCATTATTCCCGAAACGCTGGCCCGCACCAATTTGCGTAACTGGGTTCCCGGTACTATTGTGAATGTAGAAGTAGATATGCTTGGCAAATATATCGAAAATTATTTGAAGGAGCGTGACCTTGCTTAATACGATCGAAGAAGCCCTTGAAGACTTCAAGGCCGGTAAATTCCTCATTGTCGTCGATGACGAAGATCGTGAAAATGAAGGCGACTTTGTAATCGCCGCCGAAAAGATTACACCGGAAAAGGTGAATTTCATGCTCCACGAAGGCCGTGGCGTTCTTTGCTGCCCGCTGCCTATCAAACGTTGCCACGAATTGAATCTGACCCGTCAGACCGCAGAAAACACATCCATTCTGGGTACCCCGTTCACTATCATGGTGGATAAGATCGAAGGTTGCTCCACTGGCGTTTCTGCCCATGACCGTGCCGCCACCATTCTGGCTCTTTCCGATCCTGCTTCCAAGCCCAGCGATTTCGGCCGCCCTGGCCACATTTCTCCGCTGTACGCCCAGGAAGAAGGCGTGCTCCGCCGCGCAGGCCACACGGAAGCTGCCGTGGACCTGGCAAAGCTGGCTGGACTTCGCCCGGCTGCCGCTCTCATCGAAATCATGAACGAAGACGGCACCATGGCCCGTATGCCTCAGTTGCAGGAAGTGGCCAAGAAGTTCGACATCAAGATTATCTCTATCCACGACTTGATCGCCTACCGCCTGAAGAACGAAAAGCTGGTGCAGCGTGTGGCTGCTCCCAACGTCCCTACCAAGTACGGCGAATTCAAGGCCTACGCCTACCGCAGCTCCACCGACGGTGTGGAACATGTGGCCTGGGTTGCTGGCAATCCGGATTTCAGCAAGCCGGTTTATGTTCGCGTCCATAGCGAATGCCTGACGGGCGATATTTTCGGCAGCATGCGCTGCGACTGCGGTGAGCAGTTGGAAGCCTCCATGAAGTTCATTGGTGAACATGGGGGAGTGCTCCTTTACCTCCGCGGCCAGGAAGGTCGTGGTATTGGCCTCTGCAACAAGCTCCGCGCTTATGAATTGCAGGAAAAGGGCCTGGACACCGTAGAAGCCAACATCAAGCTGGGCTTCAAGTCTGATTTACGCCAGTATGGTACCGGCGCACAGATCTTGGCTGACCTGGGTGTGAAGCAGATGCGTTTGCTCACCAATAACCCCAGCAAGATCAATGGTATTTCCGCTTACGGTCTTGAAATCGTGGAACGTGTTCCTATCGAAATCAAGCCCAATAACATTAACCGTTTCTATCTGCGAACCAAGAAAGAAAAGATGGGCCACGACCTGAAGTTGGACGAGGCTTAAGGGAGTATTATGAACGAACTGAAGAATTCTCTGAATGGAACTGGCCTGAAGGTGGCGATCGCCGTGGCCCGCTTTAATGAAATCGTGACGGATAAACTGCTGGATGGTGCACTCCGCCAGCTGCAGATCCTTGGCGTAGATGAAAAGGATATTACCGTGGCTCATGTTCCGGGCGCTTTTGAACTGCCGGGTATTTGCCGACGCATGGCGGATTCCAACAAGTTTGATGCCGTTATGGCACTAGGTGCAGTTATCCGTGGCGAAACTGGCCACTACGACGTGGTTGTGAACAATTCTACCAGCGGTATTGCCGGTATTGCCGCCGAAGGCAAGGTTCCCATGATTCTGGGGATCCTCACTACCGATACCGTAGACCAGGCTATGAACCGCGCAGGCCTTAAGGCTGGCAACCTGGGTTGCAGCTGGGCTTCTACCGCCGTCGAAATGGCAAACCTCTACAAGCAGATTTAATAAAAAAAGAAACGTAAACTGAGACTTATAAAAAACGAGAAAGTTTTATGGCACAAGTAAGTTTTAGACCCGCCCGCGTATTTGCAATGCAGTTGCTGTACGCCATGGAAATCACCGGACAGACTGTGGCTCAGGCCCTTCCTGGAGTTCTTGAAGCTCAGGAAATTCACGACAACCAGAAGAAGTATGGCATGAGACTGGTGGACCTGATCCAGGAACACCGCGCTGACCTTGACGAAAGCATCAAGGCTGCCGCCGCTCATTGGGAACTGGACCGTATGGCCAGCCTGGATCGTATTCTTCTGCGAATCGCCATGGTGGAACTGACTTACATTCCCGAAGTCCCCATGAAGGTGGCTATTTCCGAAGCGGTTCAGATTGCTGCCAAGTTCAGCACTGATTCTTCCTCGTCTTTTGTTAATGGTTTGCTGACCGGCTTCTTGCAGAGCCGCGGCATCGTGATTCCGGGTACTAAGGAGAAGTAACGTGTTCAATAAAGAAAAGTGGATGAAGCATATTTTTGCAGGTATCACCTGCTTGGTTGCCTTGGTTGTCTATGCCATGACCATGGCTCCCACCGTTTCCTTCTGGGACTGCGGTGAATTCGTGGCCTGTGCTAACACCCTCGGTATTCCCCATCCTCCTGGAACCCCCTTCTTCGTTTTCTTTGCCCGTGCAGTAATTGTTCTTCTGCCTTTTGTTGAAGAAATCGCAAAGCGCGTGAACTACATTTCTGTGGTTAGCTCCGCTGCGACTGTTTATGTTACCGCCCTTTTCGCCTGGGAACTTCTGGCAACCGTCCTTAAGACCGACGCCCTTGCTCAAAAGATCTCCGAAAAGGTTCGTTATATTGTTCTCGGTACCGCAGCCCTGGTGGCTGGTTTCTTGCTGACCTTCTCTGATACCTTCTGGTTCAACGCCGTGGAAGCTGAAGTTTACGGCATTGCCATGCTCATCTTGATGCTGGTGTCTTACCTGGGTCTGGTCTGGTACAACAAGCGCGAAGATGAAGATTATGCAAACCGCATTCTGATTTTCATTTGCTACATCGCATTCCTCGGTGTTGGCGCTCACTTGTACACAATGCTTACCGTTCCTGCCGTGTTTGCCTTGCTGCTGGTGGCAGAACCTAAGAAGATTGTGGAACGCATTCCTGTGTGGATCACCGGTACTCTCCTGTGCTCCGTGATTTACATGGTGTCCGCCTTTATTGAAATTTCCCTGGGTTGCCTTGTGGTCTTGGCTATCCTCAGTGTTGCAAAGCCTTTCCGCCCGCGCATGAACAAGGCTGTACGCCTTTCTCTTGCCTTTGCTTTCTTTGCCCTGATTGGTTACAGCACTCATCTTTATATTCCTATCCGATCTGAACTGAACCCCACCATCGACGAAAATAACCCGGAAATCAACATCCGCGATGATCAGGGCAACCTGCAGTTGGGTAACCTGTTCAAGGCTGAAAACTGGGATGCCTTTAACGCCTTTATCGAACGTAAGCAATATGGCTCCGAAAGCATGATTAGCCGTGCCTTCTACCGCCGTGCCCGTACCGCCCATCAGTTCCTCAGCTTCCCTCATATGGGTTACGGTGGATACCAGATGGCCCAGTACCTGCCTTACAAGGTGGGCGAGGTGAACTATGCCAATGGCGTTTACACCTTTGATTCTGCAGACAATCAGCCTGTGGAACGCTTTGGTTTCAAGTTCCCCACTCAGATGAGCTTCATGGGCGATGCTGTCTTGCCGCAGCTCTTGATCTTCCTCATCTTTAACGGTCTTATCGTTATGGTTTGCGTCTTTATCTGGAGACGTAACAAGAAACTTGGCGTATTTACTTCTATTCTTTATGCCCTTTGCTCTCTCGGTTTGCTGTTCTACATCAACTTCGCCGATGGCACCCGTATGGAACAGCGTGACCATGACTACTGGGTCAGCGTCATGACTCGTAATGTTCAGGATCTGAATTCTCGTGGTGTAGGCATTAACGCCCTGCCGGATCCCAACGAACTGATCGACATGCGTCAGAATATCGAACATACCAAGATCCGCATCGAAATGCTGAAGGGTCGCGAAAATACCCAGGGTCGTATTGCTGAATTGCAGAAGCAGCTGGAAACATACACCAACTCCTCTGTATGGCAGAACTGGACCAAGATCGAACAGGGCTTTGCCCAGGTGGGTAGCCGCGCACCGTTCCCCGAATCCGTTCATCTCGAAGTTCGCGAACGTGACTACTTCTATACTCCGGCCTTCATTTTCATGAGCCTCATCTTCGGTATCGGCGCTGGTATCCTGGTGTTCCTTTGCGCTACCGGAACTATGCCTACCTTGGCCGCTCCGCTGGCAGCCGCCCTGGTGCTTGTTTCCTTTGTAATTCCCTGTGCTTCCAACTACAAGGAACATGACCGTTCTGGCCTGTGGGTTCCCTGGGATTACGCATTCAACCTGCTGAACAGCTGCCGCCCCAACGCCATCCTCTTTACCAATGGCGATAACGACACCTTCCCGCTGTGGTTTGCACAGGAAGTGGCCGGAGTCCGTAAGGACGTGCGCGTGGTGAACCTGTCTCTGGGTAACACCGACTGGTACATCAAGCAGATGCTTGAAAACGAACCGATTCTTAAGCTGAGCTACACCAAGGAAACCATTGATAGCGATATGGTTCTTGATAATAGTTCCGCAAACAATCCCAACCACCAGACTTCTACTTGGGTCAAGAAGGCTCAGCGCCTGATGCCTCAGCTGAAGAGCCGCATCGACGCTATGGAAGGTCAGCAGCTGTCTGCCGCAGATTCTGTTAAGCTGCTGCAGTTCAAGGTCCACTATCAGGTTTGGGATGCCTTTACTGAATGGGCTGCCCGTACTCGTAGTTCCATGATGCTGACCCAGCATAAGCTGGTTGTCGATCTTGCTCTCCAGAATATGGATCGCCCCATTGAAATTTCTACCACCGTTGGAACCTCCAACTTCATGGGTCTCGAAAAGTACATGGTCCAGGAAGGCATGGTCTACAACCTGGTGAAGGGTGACCTGAATCCCAAGCGTAATGCATTTGACGCAGCCTATACCGCAAACCTTATTGATAACGTCTATAAGTACCGCGGACTTGGTGATGGTACCGCCTATATCAATGACGAAACCATCCGTCTTCTGTCCAGCTACATTTCTCTGTACCTGCAGATTTCCTTCGATGCTCGCGACAAGATCGAAAAGCTCCGCAACAGCCATCCCTTTACAGCCGACAAGAAGGCTCAGGTGGATAGCCTTGCTACAGCCTCCGCCAAGTATTTGGAAATGGGCATTAAGCAGTTCCCCGATGAATGGCGTAACTACTGGGCTGCCGCATTCGTCTACCAGGCTGCAGGTATGAAGCAGCAGGCTATCGAAGTGGCTAACCGCGGTCTCGAAGCCGTTCCGTCCTTCGAAGAAGGTGGCCGCGCCCGCTTGATGATGGCTATCCGTCAGGCAGAAACCCTTTCCGACGAACCTCTGAAGGTTGAAGAACCGGCTCCTGCCGCTGATTCTGCAGCCCCTGCCGATAGCGCAGCCTCTGCGGTTATCGCTGCTGCAAACTAACTGTTGAAACTTGAAACTCGAAACTAGCGATTTTATATGGATTTAAGTCTTGTTATCCCGGTGAAGGAAGAAAGCGAAAATCTTCCGGATCTTCTTAAGGAAATCGTTGCCGCTATTGAACCCACTGGCTTTACCTACGAAGTCATTATCATTGATGATGGTAGCCGTGACAGCACTTGGGAAGTGGTGGAGTCCCTGTCGAAGGAATATTCCTTCCTGAAGGCTTTCCGCTTCCAGTTCAATTGCGGTAAGGCTGCTGGCTTGGCTTTCGGATTCTCCAAGGCTACCGGCAAGTATGTGGCGACCCTTGATGGCGATCTTCAGGACGATCCTCTTGAAATTCCCAAGATGATTAAGATCCTCGATGAGGGATATGATCTGGTTTCGGGTTGGAAGATCCGTCGCCTGGATCCCTGGCACAAGACTTGGCCTTCCAAGTTGTTCAACTTGACTGTGTCTGCAGTTTGCGGACAGCGCCTCCACGATTTTAACTGCGGCATCAAGGCTTACCGCAGTTCCGTGGTCCGCTTCATTCACCTGTATGGCGATTTCCATCGCTTTATTCCGGTGATGGCCAAGTGGCAGGGTTTCCGCATTACCGAAATGCCTGTGGCTCATCGAGCACGCGTTCATGGCGTTTCCAAGTATGGCGTTTCCCGTCTGGTTTCTGGATTCCTGGATTTGCTTTCTCTCATGTTCCTGCGCAGCTTTGCCGCAAAGCCCTTGCATTTCTTTGGCTTGCTTGGCTTGATCTTTATGCTGGCCGGTTTTGGCATTTGTGGCTACTTCGGCTATGAATGGATTAAGCTGGGCGCCCTGCATGTTCGCCCCCTCTTGCTGGCTGGCGGTTTCTCCCTGGTCATGGGCGTGCAGTTCTTTAGTCTTGGGCTTCTTGGTGAAATGATGAATGGAAACAAGAAACAGACTTATCCTGTGGCGGAATCCATTAACGACAAGTAATGTTTGTTATTTTAACTGTTGATTTTTGATTAGAAACGTTTTGGAGTACAAAAGCATGTCTTATCCTAAGAGTTTGGTAATTGTTCCCACCTACAACGAGAAGGAAAATATCCTGCTGATCATGTCTGCTATCTTGAAGCAGAACGAATGCCTGGAAATCCTGGTGGTGGACGATGGATCTCCCGATGGTACCGGAGACATGGTTGAAGCGGAAGCTGCAAAGAATCCCCGCATCCATCTTCTTCGCCGTCCCGGCAAGATGGGCCTGGGTTCTGCTTATGTGACTGGCTTCAAGTGGGCTCTTGAACGTGACTTCGAACGCGTCTTTGAAATGGATGCCGACTTTAGCCACAATCCTGCCGACTTGAACCGCTTCCTGGAAGCTGCAGAAAATGGTGCTGACCTTGTGCTGGGTAGCCGTTATCTGGATCGTAAGATTAGCGTGGTCAACTGGGATCTGAAGCGTTTGATTCTTAGCTATGGCGCTAATGTCTACACCCGTATTGCAACTGGTCTTCCCATTAGCGATGCTACCGGTGGATTCAAGTGCTACTGTCGTAGCGCCCTGCAGGCTCTGAACCTGGACAAGATGAAGAGCGATGGCTACTGCTTCCAGATTGAAACTACCTTCAAGATTTGGAAGAAGGGACTTACCGTCAAGGAAATTCCCATCGTGTTTACCGACCGTACCCGCGGCACTTCCAAGATGAGCGGTGGCATTATTTCTGAAGCATTCTTCCTGGTCCTTAAGCTGCGTCTGGGTTTGGCATAATCTAAACAAGGGTGTTCCATGGCTGTAGATTATTCCTGCTCCGTTATTATTGTCGCCTACAATTCCTGTGACTTTATTCCTGCCTGTCTAAAGTCCGTCCGTGACGCAAGTGAAGGCTTGGATACCCAGGTCATTGTGTTGGACAATGGTTCGCCTGAACCCATATCTGCAGAAATCAAGGCGTTCTTCCCTGAAGTCCTGTGGATAGATTCCAAGGAAAATCTGGGCTTTGGTAAGGGATGTAATCTTGCTGTAAAGTCGGCTACCAACCCCTATCTGTTCTTTATCAATCCGGATACTCTCGTTTCCAAGGATTCCTTCCGCAAGATGCTGGAATTCGTGCAGGAACATCCGGAAACGGGTCTTGCCGGCAGCCGTATCCTGAATGAGGATGGTTCCCTGCAATTGGCTTGCCGCCGTTCGTTCCCCACGGCGTTCTCTGCCATTTCAAAGACGGTGGGGCTGGCCGCCTTGTTTCCCAAGAGCAAGCTGTTTGCTTCCTACAACATGACCTACGCCGACCCCGAAGAGGTTACGGAAGTGGATGCCATCAGCGGATCCTTCTTCTGCATGCGTCGTGACTTGTACGAACAGCTGAAGGGCTTTGATGAAGACTTCTTCATGTATGGTGAGGACCTGGACCTTTGCTTCCGTGCAAAAGTGGCTGGTTTCAAGAACTATTACACTCCGGCAACCAATATCCTTCATTTCAAGGGACAGAGCTGCAAGACTCGCCGTTGGAAATCCTATGTGGATTTCTACAAGGCCATGATTATTTTCGTGAAGAAGCATAAGGACTTGTACTTTGTGCCGACACTGTTTGTGACTTTGGGTATCCTGTTTGCTGCCTTTGTGGGAATGTTCTCCCGCCTGATTCCAAAGTTCTGGAAAATCTTCCTGGATTTGGGTGTGGTGGCTCTGTGGGGACTTGTGGCCAACGTCCATTTTGAAAACGGCTGGTTGATTGCGGGTGTTGTAGCCTTGATCAATATCGTCTTCCTTACCTTTAGGGGGGAGTACGCTAACGGTAGTTTGAAGGGGGAGAGATTTATCCGCTTTCTGCTACCTCTAAATATACTGGCTGTGGCAGGAGTCTGTTTGCCTTATTTGTTGCCTCTGGACGACATGCCTAGCGCTAAGAGTCACTTTATTCACGCTCTGCTTGAATTGGAAGTGTCCTGCTTATTTATCCCCCTGGCCCTCAAGGCCTGGCGTCGTGTGGCTTTCTGGATAAACTATTTCTACCGCATTTTTGCCAAGAAACGTCATCGTTCCATTTTGCTGGGCGGCTCCCAGGATTCTCTGGACAACTGGTTTGACCGTTACAACGTGATTCCCGGTATCGAAATTCTGGGTTGCGTATCCAATGACCCTAAGGCGGTTTCCGAAAGCAATCGTCAGCACCTGTTGGGCCCCCTTTCCAGTATGGAGTCTGTTTGCAATCGAACTGGCTGCCGCGAACTTCTGGTGGTGTCCAATTTCTCTGGATATTGTGAGCCCTACGACGTAAATTGGCTTGAAAAGTTGGGTTTACGTGTGTTTTTGCTCATAGGAAACGGAAAAGATGGCGATTATGCCCTTGTAAACCTTAAATACCTCCATTAGGTCTACAACGTTTTCGCGAAATGATATTATTTTTGTGTAAGTAATTGGTAATAAAGGTCTTATGTTAGATTCTAAGCTTTTGGATATTATTTGCTGCCCCGAAACTCGTGCAGCCCTCAAGTTGGCAGATAGCGAACGTCTTTCTGCCTTGAATAGTGCTATTTCTGCCGGAACCCTCAAGAATGTGGGGGGTGAAACAATTACTGAATCCTTGACCGAGGCTTTGATTACTGCTGACGGTTCTAGGGTTTACCCTGTCCGTGAAGGAATTCCTGTCCTTTTGTCTGACGAAGCAATTTTGCTCTAATTGTAGAGGTGTTTATGGCGGTGACGTTGGAATCTCTAAAAAAGTCTGTAGGCAAGAAAAACAGTAAGTCCAAGATTTTTGCCTGGCTTGCCGATATGGAACTTGCTGCAGGTGATTTGGACACTGCTCTTCAGAGAGTCAACGGTGGTTTGACCCTTTATCCTGGTGATATTGCGGCTAGACTTGTTCGTTCCAAGATTCTCTTTCAGAAAGAAGAATTTGAAGATTGCGTACAGGAATGCACCAACATTCTTGTGATGGATCCGTTTAACCTGGCTGCCCAAAAGATTATGGGCGACGCTTATGATCGCCTGGGAAATGTCGCCGAACGTAACCGCTGCTACCGTCGCTACCATGACATGGATCCCCTGAACAAGTTCTGGAAGGATGAATACGATGTCATTCCTGAGGCTGCAGTCGTGGCCGAAGCCGCTGCTGTTGCTGGCGCCGCTACCGAAGAAGTTTCTGGTGGCTTTGACGTTCCGTCTGATGGTGACGATTCTCTGAACTTCAATCTTTCTGATGCCCTGTCATCCGGAAATGATGATGAATCCTCCGATGGTGGTCTTTTCGAAAAATCCAATTCTAATACTGGACTCTTTAGCGGTCCTGATGATTCTGCTGACGATGAATCTCTTGGGGGAGGCTTGTTTGAAAAGTCTAACTCCGGTGGCCGCTCCTTTGAAAAGGCCTTTGGTGAAGCTTTCGGCGAAACCTCTGACGATGATGTTGCTTCTGAAAGCATGGGTTCGTCGGGTTTGTTCAGCTCCGGTATGCAGGAGGATGACGCTCCTGCAGAACAGTCTTCCTCTTTTGGTTTTGGCTTTGCTTCAGAGAGCAGTTCGTCTAACGATGATGATCCGTTTGCTGCTCTTGCCGCCATGCTTCCGAACAGCGATTCCGGTGATGATGCCGCAATCGATGAACTGACTGCTTCGCTTGATTCTGTTATGGATTCCATTAGGGCTGACGATGATATCGATAAGCCCATTGAAGAATTCCCTGCAGATGACAATGTTTCCGGCAACGATGTTAATGCCGCCCTGTCGGATATGTTCGGCCTAGATGATGATCTTGAAGCCGAAGAAATGCCTGCTCCCAAGGCTGCTGATTTCTCTGCATCTGTTGTGGATGAAGCTGCCGAAGCAAATGCATCCAAGATTTTTGAAAGCCAGTCTACAGCTTCTGCTGACAAGCCCCTGAGTGTAGATGACGCCTTCGATTCTATTTTCGGTGAAGATGAACTTCCTGAAGAATTCGGTTCCGCACCTGCAGCCTCTGCTGCAGCTCCTGCCGCTCCGGCACCCGTAGAACCGGCTGCCGAAGAATCTTCCTTGTTTGAAAAGTCATCTTCTTTTGCCGATGATTCCTTCTCTTCTTTGACTTCCTTCGAAGAACCCGCTGCACCTGCAGCTCTGGAAGAACCTGCCGCTCCGGCTGCACCTGCCGCAGACAAGCCCTTGAGCGTGGACGATGCCTTTGATTCTATTTTCGGCGAAGATGAACTTCCTGATGAATTTGGTTCTGCACCTGCCGCTCCGGCTGCACCTGTTGAAGCCGCAGCACCTGTAGAAACAATTGCTCCTGCTGCCGAACTGGCTGACGAACCGGCTGGTTTCTCGATGTTTGAAAAGTCCGCCGATGCAGACTTTAGCACTACATCTCTGGATTCCATGTCAGACGAACCTCTGTCTGAATCTATTTCCGCTTTGTCTGATATTCCTGCCGTACCGGAGGCTCCGGTCGCAGCCGCTCCCGCTGCCGATAAGCCTGTGAGCGTGGATGACGCCTTTGGTTCTATTTTCGGTGAAGATGAACTTCCCGAAGAAAATCTCTTTGAAAAGTCCAGCGAATCTTCTGAACTGTCTCTTGGCGGTGATGACAATCTCTCCTTCGACGCTCCGGTTGACATGCTTGCCGAAGGTCAGGCTGAACAAGCTGCAGAAGAAACATTTGAAGTTCCTGCCCTAGAAACTACCGAAGAACCGAAGTTTGTATCGGAAGTGGATGTTCCTTCCGATCCGCAGATCGCTTCTCCCATGTCGTTCATGGATGACGATTCTGAAGTTGGTTCTGCTTTCAATTCCATCTTTGGCGCGGATGATGATCTGCCCGAGGAAAAGGCTGAAAAAACACTTGTTGAACAAGTTAATTTGGCTGAATCGGAATTGACTATGCCCGAAGCCCCTGTTTCCGAAAAACAGGAATCTACTGATATTGCTCAGGAAATGGGCGGTGCATTTGCATCCATGTTTGGTGATGACGATGATTTGGATTTGCCTGGCATGAATTCAGAAACCGAATCGTCTGACTTGAATTTTGAATCCGCACAGCAGCTCACGACTGCCGCTGTAGAAGAATCTCTGCAGAATCCTGCATCGGGTAATTTGGAAACGGATTTGAATAAGTCCTTCGACAGTCTTTTTGGTGGCGATGATGATTTTGTCGCCCCTGAGGTTGGTTCCGCGGCTCCTTCTGAAGTTGCTCCTGAGGCAGACGTTTCTTTCGTCGAAAAGCCCGTTGCCGGAAATCCGGACCTGGCTTCTCTGGAAAGTGAAGTTTCCGGTGCCTTTAAGGGTCTGTTCGACATGGAAGATGATGCGCTGACCGAAACACCCAAGACTACTGGCAGCGGCATGGATTTCTTGATGTCAGGTGACTCTGACGATGAAATCACTGCTGGCCTTGTAAAGAATCCGGATGCTCCTATCGAAAGGGGCGCACTGAATCTTGATGATAGCATGGGAACTAGAACCTTGGCAGAAATCTATTTTGACCAGGGACTTTATGCCGACGCTCTCAAGATGTACCAGGAACTGGTTCAGCGTGAACCCGGTGATCAGGAACTTGCGGCCCGTAAGGATGAAATTGAAAAGATTTTCCGTGACAAGTTTGGAGGTAACACCTAATGGCAGAACAGGCTCAGCTTCGTATTGAACAGCTCTTGCGCGAAATGGTGAATCGCAAGGCTTCTGATATGCACATTCGCGTGGGTGTACCTCCGGTCTACCGTATTAACGGTGCCCTGACTAAACCTTTTGACATCCGCGTCGATGGCGGTATGATGGATTCCTTCCTGGATGATATCATGAATCGTGACCAAAAACTGCGTTTTGAACAGAATAAGGAATGCGACTTTGCTGTGGGCGCCCGCGATATGGGTCGTTTCCGTGTGAACGTGTTCCGTCAGCGCGGTTCCATCGCTATCGTTATCCGTCATATTAAGGCAAAGATTCCTCCCTTCGAAGAACTGCACTTGCCTGAAATCATCAAGAAGTTGGCTTTGACCAAGCGCGGCCTTATTCTGGTGACGGGTACGACGGGTTCTGGTAAGTCTACCACCTTGGCTTCTATGCTGGATTACATTAACCAGAGCGAAGCGGTGAACATCATTACCGTTGAAGATCCTATCGAATACCTCTATAAGGATAACGTCGCCATTATTTCTCAGCGTGAAATTGGCGTAGATACCCTTTCTTATGCGAATGCCCTTCGTGCCGCTCTTCGTCAGGACCCTGACGTTTTGCTGGTGGGCGAAATTCGTGACCTGGAAACCATGCAGATTGCCATGACCGCTGCTGATACCGGTCATATGGTGTTCGCTACGATTCATACCACCAACGCAACTGAAACTATTCACCGTGTGCTTTCTATGTACCCGCCGCACCAGCATGATGAAATCCGTCTGCTTCTGGGTGAAGTTCTGGCGGGCATTATTTCTCTGCGCTTGCTGCCCACCAAGGATGGCAAGGGTCGTGTTCCCGCAGCAGAAATTCTGGTGAACACCGGTGCCGTTCGCGAGTACATCCAGGACAAGGATAAGAACGATCTTATTGAAGAAGCTATCGCTGATGGTCATATGCAGTACCAGAGCCAGACCTTTGACCAGGCCTTGCTGGAACTGTATCAGACCGAACAGATTACCCTTGAAACTGCAATGAATGCCGCTACCAACCGTGATGACTTCGATCTTAAGATCCGCGGTATTTCCGGCACTTCTGATCGCGGCTGGATGTAATCGTTCTAGACCTTGCGAATATTTCCGCAAATTTTGCAAAGAACACCGGTTAAAAGCCGGTGTTTTTTTTGTTTTCCTCAGGGGTAAACTGCGCGGAATTTGATTGCTGGGGGAGGTGTGCGCTGCTTTTGGAAAAGGACCCTCCGACGAATCGGAAGGTCCTTTGGGGGTTAGGAGGGTAATTTCTTAGTTGTAGTAAACGGTGCTTCCGTTGGGGAAGGTGACGTTCTTGCTATAACTGTTGATGTTGCTTATGGTAGAAACCTGGCTGGTGCCTTGGATGTAGCTGCCGGAAGTAGTGGGCTTGAAAGCGATGCTGGAGTTACCGTAGTAGCCGTTGGTGTTGAAGCTTACGTTGTAGCTGGTGCCCGCCTCGGACTTACTTTTGCTGAAGCCGAGAAGTGTCTTTGTGGTGAGTGTTGCTGTGCCGTCAGAGTCGAAGGAACCGCCCATGCCGCCGCTAATCTGGCATTCTACCACCACGACGCCGCCGGAAATGGTCAGTTCGCCGTTGGAGTCGATGCCGTCGGTATCACCGGAACCTGTCTTTACGTAGTGTACGCCACCGGTTACAGTAAGATGTCCGCTGGAACTGCCCATGCCGCCCATGCCTCCGCCGAATCCACCGGGACGATTGCCCCAGTTGTTGCCTCCAGTCTGCGTGCTGTTGCCGGAACCGTCATTGCCACCAGCTGCATTCCAGCCGTCATCGGAACCGTAAACGTCAGTAACGCCACCGCTGATGGTGATGTACCAGGCCTCAAGACCTTCGTAGGAGTCCTTCACGTAGACGGTACCGTTTGTGATGCGTAGGGAGGAGTCTGCATGGACTCCGTCATTGCCCTTTGCGGTAATCGTTGTAAATCCGCCGTTGAAGTCAATATTCAGATTGCTGTGGACGCCGTCGTCGCCGGAAGTCACCGTGTTTTCGCCGCCGTTGATGTAGACGCGGTTCTCGGAAACGATGCCTTTGCCCGTGGAATTCACCTTGATGGAAGGAACCGAGACGCTATCGGAAATCATCACATAGTTGAAGGCCTGAATGCCGTCATCACCGGCCTTGGTAATGTTGATGGAGCCGCCCTTGATGCTTACGATGCCCTTGCCTTCAATAATAGTGGTATCGCTTCCGTTTACGGTGCATTCATCGCTCTTGATGCCATCGCCGGAAGTGGCTATGATGGTGATGTTGCCTTTTTCAACATCTACGAGGCCCTTGCCCTTGATGCCGTTGTTCTTGGCGGTGACATTGATGGTGGTTTCGCCGCGGAAGCGGAGATCGTTGGAACTCTGGATGCCGTTATTGTAGTTGCCGGTGACGTTCAAGGTGCCGGTTCCCTTGAAGGTCATGTCGTCCTTGGAGTAGATGGCTGCGTTTGTGGTGTCTGTTTTAGTAACGCCGTTGCTGTTGACGTAGGTATGGGTCTTGGTGCGGGTGTTTCCGTCGCTTAGGGTGTTGACGGTTTCACTTTTTGCAACTACGAAAGTCTTGCTTGCCTGTTGCACGTAAATGGGAGCGTCTGCGGTGTTTTCGAGTGTGAGACCGCGAAGGTTCAGGTAGACTCCGGAATCTGCCTTGGGGGAGTTGACGCGGATCTGGGCGTCGGCTCCCTTGTAGCTACCGCTAAATTCATATTCGCCGGCGCAGGTGATTTCTACTTCGCCTCCGTTTACAGTAACGCAGCCGTTGTCATTTGTGAGGGTTGCGCCAGATGTAGCGTAGGTAATGGTGGGGGAGTTCCCGTTGGAGGCGGATTCGTAGCTGCCGCTAGAAACGGCTATGCCTGTAGAAGAGGAGCTGGCGGCCCCAACCGGATTTTCTGCGACGCTTGTGCTGGAAGCGGGAGTGTCCGTACCCTCAATGGGGTTCGTGTCGGTAGATGGGGTGCCGGCCGTGGGTTGGGTCAAGATAATCTTGTTGCAGTTGGCGTCGTACATGTAGGTGCTGCCATCTGCGCTAGAAATGACAGTGTTGATGGCGACGGTTCCGTCAACGGGATCGACGCATACATTGGTCGCCGGAATATCGGGACTGGGATTTTCAATGGACGGATCGCCAGAAGGAGTGGTTTGTGTTGCATCTCCGATGGTGGCGTTGGTGGTGTTTCCTGCGGCGTCTACAAAATATTGCAGCTGGTTGTTTGCATCGAAGCAATAGGTCGTGTTGCTGGTTTCATCAAACAGAGAAATCAAATCACCGCACAGGCTCTGTGTGCCGGCTTCGATTCCGCCCTGACCCAGTACTTCTGCAGTGTTTGCATCGACGGAACTGTCTGAACAGCCGCCCATTAGACCGAAAGAGAGGCTTGCGAAAGCCGAAATACCCAAAAACTTCCTTGATGTCATAATAGCCCTTTGAATTGAGTTTTCCTTACACTGCCTTGAAAGATATGTTTTGATTGAATTGTCTAGATGAAATAAAATGATGAATTTTATGGTAAGCCTACTATTAAATGGGATGAATTGTTCCAGGTGGAACAAAAATGACCGAAATCGTGTTAACGTACTGGTCCCCTAGAAAAGCAGGACGAAAAAAACTAAATTTATGGTCCACGATTCTTGAAAAATCAACATCTATGAAACATTATTTCTTGAAACCCATTTGTCTTTGGGCCATTTGTTGTAGCCTAGTTGTTTCAGCTTTTGCTGCATCTCCTGTCGTAGCTCCTGAAAACGTTCGCAATTTGCGGTTGCTTGAAAATTCACCCATGCTGTTTGAATTGCATCAGGTGACAACAGGGGAGGGGCGTCAGTTCTTCTCTTACCCGCGTCGCGATACCACCTTCCGCAAGAATTTCCTGAAGACCGAAGGCAATGCTCTTCTGGGTTATGATAACGTCCACGGCGGATCCATTTTAGGAAAGGGACGTAGTGCTGATAGTGCCCAACCGAGAATTGCCTTGGCCGTTTCACTGGTGGGTGGCCTGGATTATCGCGGTGGTGAGGCCTTGGGTGATACCGTTTGGCCCAGCATTGATGGTGGAATCTATCTGCGGGGTTTTGCGGATTCTGTTGATTTTGTTCTTGATGCCCGCATTTATGATGAAGGCCATTCTGCATCCAATCCGAAATCTTTTGACGGCGAATTCCTGGAAGTTCAGAAAGAGGAGAACAACTCCGGTATCGAATATACAAGCTATGCCCGCTACAGAACACACTTCGCCTTTAATCATGACTGGTTCAGGTTGGATTTAGGTCGAGATGTCTTGCACTGGGGCCCCGGCTATTACAATAACTTGTCCTTAAATCAGTTTGCGCTCCCGTACAACATGTTGACCATGGATTTGACCTTTGGTCCGTTGCGCGTTGTATCTTTCTATGCCGATCTTCGTATCTACTCCAGTATGAGTATGAAGAATAAGGATGAAAGCCGCAACCTGTTTGGACATCGTTACGAACTTGCTGTAGGGAACGGCACTTTCGGCATCAGTGAACTGCAGATGCTGTACGATAATATGAAACCTTGGCTCTTTGTTCCTACGGCTCCGCTGTTCATGGAAAAGGGCAACTACTCCGAAGACAGCAATAATGGTTCCTTGTCCTTTGATTTCAACTATCGTCTCTTTAGGTCAGTCCGTCTGTATACGGAATTCTTCCTGGATGATATGGAAAGCCCGGTAAGCCTGGTCAAGAACGACAATATCGAGGCCAAGTGGGCTTGGATGGCTGGCCTCCAGGGTGCTCATGACTTTGTTATAAAGGGACATCTTCTGGAAGCTGGTACCATTGCGGAATACGCCCGCATCGAACCTTACGTCTATTCTCATTTCCACAAGAACACGGCCCAGTTGGCTCATCTTGGTCGCCCCATTGGCAATCAGAACGGCCCTAACAGTCAGACTATTGACTGGACTGTTTATGGTCGATTGGACCACCGCATTTTCGCTTCCCTCCGTAATACCTGGTATTGGAAGGGAACGGACTATGGTAGTGCTTTGAATGATACCACGCCTCGTGTGGACCATATGAAAATTCACAAGGATTTCCTGAATGGTGCCAAGATGGAATATTCCCTGACGCCGTCTGTAAGCTACGAAGGCGAACGCCTGTTCTATCTGGCCGAAATAACTTTGTTCAACGATGAAAAAGTCTACCTCCGCGGTGGATTTAAGTGGTAAGCTCCTATGATCAAGCCTGAACTCCTTGCCCCTGCCGGGGACCTGACCCGAATGAAGTATGCCTTTGCCTATGGTGCCGACGCCGTATACGCTGGGCAGCCCGCTTTCTCTCTGCGTGCTCGTGAAAATGGTTTTAAGAATCTGGATGATCTGGCAGAAGGTATTGAATACGCTCATAAGCTGGGCAAGAAATTCTACCTGACCAGTAACGTTATTGCCCGCAATACCAAGGTGGAGGCTTTCCAGAACGCTCTTCTGGCCGCAATCGACAAGGGCCCCGATGCGCTTATCGTTGCCGATGCCGGTATTATCGGTTGGCTTCGCCAGGTGCGCCCCAACGTAGAAGTTCATGTGTCTGTACAGGCCAACACCACGAACTACATTACGGCAAAATTTTGGCATGATTTGGGTTGTACCCGCGTGATTCTGAGCCGCGAACTTCGCCTGCCCGAAGTCCTTGAAATCAAGGAAAAGAATCCGGGGCTTGAACTGGAAGTGTTCGTGCATGGTGCTGTATGCATGTCCATGTCTGGCCGTTGCATGCTGTCTAACTGGGTGACTCATCGTGACGCTAATCAGGGTGCCTGCGACAACTCCTGCCGCATGCCTTACCGCCTATATGCCAATGAAGGTCCTCAGGTGGAAGATTACCGCGAACATGAAGGCAATTTCACCTTGCAGCGTACAGACCGCCCGGAACTGGATCCCATCGCTCTGGATGAGGATACCTGGGGTACCTATTTCATGAGCAGCCGTGATCTTTGCGCCATGGATGTGATTCCCGAATTGATGAAGAACAATCTGGAATCTTTCAAGATTGAGGGCCGAACCAAGTCTGTCTATTATCTGAGTCAGGTGGTTCGCGCCTACCGTCTTGCCATTGACGCCTGCTATGCCCAGGCCCAGGCCGGTCAGGAAATGAGTATTCCCGATGTGGCTCGCGAGGCGATTTCCTTCCTGGACGGTCGTGGTTTTATGACGGGTTTCATGAAGGGACCGCTGCCCCAGAACTATGAATCGACCCATCTGGACGCCGATGCCGGTTGTGTGGCCGCCCAGGTTCTTGATTATGACCCTGATACCCGTTCCTGCCGCGTCAATGTGAAAAATCCGTTTACGATGGATGATTCCCTGTTGTTGATGACCCCCTCTGAAATGGCCCCCTGTGAAGTGGTTTCCATGAATGATTTTAGGGGAGGCGCTGCCGACCGTCTGAATCCGGGAACTGAGGGAAGAATCTTCTTACCGGAAGGTGTAAAAATTTCTTCTGAAAATGCTAAATTCTGCTTTTTTGTGAAGAAATTCCCCAATAAATAGGAATATTTGATAAATTTAAAGCATGGCCGTAGACGAAGCTACCAAAAAACAGGACGAGCTAGAGCTTTATCAAATTGATGATAAGGCTATTGTTCCGTTTTTTGCCAGCCACCTGGATGAACTGAAAAAATTCATCCAGGAACATAAGGATCAGCATCTTTCCCTGCTGGAACTACTAAAGCAGTTCATCAGGACTTATAAGCTTCCCTTTAATATGCAGCGTTATATGGCCGTGCAGACCACCTATATCAGGCAGACTCTGCAAGAGAAAATGCTTGACCGTCAGGTTGCCGTAAGCCATTGGATTCAGGAACATGCCGGCAAGCACCGCAATCGTATGATTCAGCTCCAGTGCCTGTATCTGGATCGCATTAAGGACCGCCTTCTGCCTGAAATCGAGGCCATGCTGGAACACCGGATCGAGACTCTTCAGTCTAAAATGGACCGCCACGAAGAACAATAGTTCTAACTCGTTGAGTTTCAAGGAATTCCGAAAAAAATGGCGAAATCTGCTTAAAAAGGGCAGGTTATTTTTTTATATGCTTTAAGATTAGATGTTTTTTGCTCCCTTGGAAAGGGCGTTTTTTTTGTCAAGAGATTGTTCAAAATTTTTCTGTTGATAAGTTGTGTTTTTTAGTGTGGTGCAGTTTTGATTGATGCGTGATTAATTGAGTGCGTAAATTGGATAGAACGGTGGATTTTGAGGTAAAAATTTTTTTTTGCCTTTTTTGATTGAAAAAACGCGTTTTATAAGAAAAATTTATGGTAAGGGCTCAATCCTGGAGCCCTTTACTTAACTTTAGACCACGTTTGTAGTTTTTCTTACTTTGGTTTTGCGTGTCGAATACTGTTTCTATTTTTGATGTTGTTGAGTCGCCCTGGAAGTCTGTGCTGGACTTGGTGCGTCAAGAATGCAACGACTATTTTGGGCTTACTATTCTCGATGCAGTCGGGTTTGATGGGGTGCGCGATGGCTATGCACTTCTGACCGTTCCCGACGAACTGCGCGAAAACTGGATCAATACCCATTACGGCGACATTCTTCGTAAGGCTTTCAGGTCTGTATTCGGCACAGAATTTGTTGATTACCGTATTCGTCAGGTGGCACCCACGGCTCCCGTTCCCGAAATGAGTTTTTCGGCCCCGGTGCCTCCGCGTCCTGTTATTGCCCGCCCCAAAAAGGTTGTAAAACGTAGACCTAAGCTAAATCTTTATGCGGCCTATACCTTTGAAAATTTTATTGAAGGTGAAAGTAATTCGACCGCCTATAAGGCTTGCAAATCTGTTTCCGAGAATCCTGGCGACCCTGCCTTGAATCCGCTGTTTGTATATGGCGATTCTGGCCTTGGTAAAACACATCTTTTGCAGTCTATAGCAGCAAGTATTCAGAAGAATCGTCCCGAGGCAAGGATTGTTTACTGCCACGCCTATGATTTCTTGCGTGATGCGACAGCAACGGCCAATGCTCTGAAAAAGAAAACGGGAAATGTGCGTGAACTGGCCGAAGCCTTTCAGGATAAGTACGAAAATTGCGATATCCTCCTGCTGGATGATGTCCAGCTACTTGAAAGGGGTATTCGGTCCCAGGAACGCCTTGCGATCCTGATTCGTCATCTTCGTGCAGTGGGTAAGCAGGTTGTCCTTTCCTGCGATTGCCATCCGTCAAAGTTTACCATCGCAGATACCAAGGAAGATGCAAAGAAATGCGTTTCCTCGGGAATCCGCTGTATATCCACTAAGCTTTTGGCTCCCATTGAATCTTGTGTCGCCGTAGGAATTGATGAACCTGATCTGCAGACAAGAATGCGACTTATCCAGAAGATGGGTGTTTCTGTTCCCTTTGCAGATCGAGACAGGGAAGAAATCTATAGATTCCTCTCTATTCCGCGTCGTCAGAATGTTCGTGTACTTGAAGGTATGCTTCATTGGCTTGGCGCCATGAACCGTTTCTGTCAGGAAAATCTGGATTTGAATGCGGTACGTCGCTTGACTGCACCTAACGATTCCTCTGCTCGTGAGGCGTTGACCTTGAAGAGCATTGCCGAAACGGTGGCTTTTGAATTTGAAACGGACTTGATTTCCTTGGGGAGCAAGCGCCAGGATGCTGGCATTGCCTTGCCCCGTAAGGTGGCCATGTTCCTTTGCCGTGAAATGACGACGGAATCTCTCCAGAATATTGGGGCAACTTTCAACCGTGACTACGCCACAGTTATCGCCGCCATCCAGTCTTTGAAAAAGCAGATGGGTATCGATGAAAACCTTGCCCGCAAGGTTCAAGATATCCGGTATTTGCTGGAAGCCTAGCAATGCTTGCTTTGGTGACGGGGGGTGCTGGCGTCGTAGGGAAGGCGCTATGTCGGGAACTCATGGCACAGAATGTGTGTGTGCGTGTCTTGACTCTTCCGGGCGATACTTTGGCTAGTTCGTTGCCGAAGGAAGTTGAAGTTTTTTATGGGGATGTTACTAAACCCGAAACCATGAGAGCTGCCTTTGATGGGGTAGACGTGGTTTACCACCTGGCGGCAATACTTCTTTCTACAAAAGCGGGTGCCTTTGACTTTGTGAATTTTCAGGGGACCAAGAACGTTGTTGACGCGGCTCTTGAAGCAAAGGTTAAACGTTTTCTGTATGTTTCCAGTATATCCGTTACTTATCCTATACTGACTGCTTACGGACAAAGTAAATTAAAAGGGGAGTCCTATGTAAAGGCCGCAGGGGAACACGGCTTGCGTTGGACCATTGTGCGTCCTACCCTTGTAATCGGAGATGGTGGCGGAATTGAATACAATATGTTTGCCGCCTATGTAAAACGTTTCCCTGTTTATTTTTTACCGGGGGGCGGAAAGTCCTTGAAGCGTCCGGTCCGGAGCGTTGACCTTGTAAAGGGTATCGTGGCGGCTGGTCTTTCGGAATATACTCGTGGCAAGACTTACGCTTTGGCTGGCTCCACTCCCATATCCATGGCTCAAATGGCTAAAAAAATATTGGCTGCCGCTGGCAAGCGACATTTGATGATTCCCATTCCCTGGTGGATTGCCCGAAAGGTGGCTGTACTGAAAAGCTGGATTGGGGGCCGTCCCGTAACGGCAGAACAGGCTCTGGCTGGCTTTCTTTATGATGCTGTTCCCGAAATTGACTCCGCACGCCGCGATTTGGGGTATAATCCGGGAAACCCCTTTGCATAATGTAAATTTTTAGTTTATATTCTTTGTTGAAAAGAAAATTGAGGTTTTTCAATGAAGAAATTATCCGTCTTTGCTGCCGCAGCAGCCATGTCTCTTGCCTTTACTGCCTGTGGCGGTGATAGCAGTTCTTCCAATGTTGAACGTGAAGAAGATTCCTCCAGCAGCGTCGAAGAATCTTCCTCCTCTGTAGCAGAAGAATCCTCCTCTTCCGCAAAGGAAGAAAAGGGTGACCTGCCTAAGGGCGCACGTGTTGCCACTCTGGAAGACCTGGAAAAGAATTATTCTCTTCCCCTGTTTGGTACAGATCTTTACTTGGCTACAGGCTCCAAGCTGGGTGTGTTCTCCTTGTGGATTCCCGATACCGCATGGGTGGCTTTCCGCTCTGATTTCAAGGACGGTGTCCTGGAATTTTCTGAAGAAGGCAAGAACGGCAGCTTCCTGGGTGCTGATTTCGCCGTTGCCGATTCCCTGCAGAAATTGTTCAAGAAGGGTGCTACTATTAAGCTCATCGTGAACAGCGAAGACCAGCTTCAGTATTCCCTGAACGGTAGCAAGTATGCCGACCTGAAAACGGCTAAGGTTAAAATTTCTGAAAACGTGATTTCCGATGGTAGCAAGTTGAATGGCTTGACCTTGGAATGCAAACAGGAAAAGTCAACTGTTAAGTATTCCTTCTACGAAGGCCGCTACGTTGCTGAATCAGGTGATGAATGGGAAGCTGGTTACTATGATATCCAGCGCAGCAAGTTGTTGATGCTTCCGACCTTTATCGAAAAGGAATCCTATTTGCCGCTGGTGACCATGACTGTGGGTACCGACTATACTATGGATGACGCCACTGGTGGTCAGCAGACTTGTAAGTCTTCCAGCAACAAGTATGAAGCTATTAATCACGAGAAGATTGCTGGCGAATGGGTTGCCGACAAGGACGGTTATGACTGGACCTTGACGTTGAAGGATTCCGGCAAGTACAGTGTCGACTCCAAGAAGGGCAACACCACCGTCCTTAACAATTCCGGTGTCTGGGATGTTTATGGCAATGTGCTTCTGATCAAGAATACCGCTTGTAGCGAACCTGAAAAATGCCTGACTGGCATTAAGGGTGTCGTTAGCGGTTTCGATGCCAAGAAGGGCTTCAACTTGGATCACTCCAATACTGAAGAACCGTCCATGCCGACTGTATGGACCATGCCTCAGTATGAGTAATCTAGCGCTTGATTTTTAAGCGGTCGCCTGCACGTACCTTGGTGTCGTTGAGGTTATTCCATTTGACGATATCTTCGATGGTAACCTTGTACTGGCGGGCGATGTCCCAAAGGCTTTCGCCTTTCTGAACTTCATGAATGCGGTCATCTTCTTCGGATGGCTGCATTTCTTTTTTGGGTGCCGCAGGAACCTTAAGCTTTTGTCCCACGTCGATAACCGTGTTGGCGCCCATGTCGTTGAGTTCCTGGATTCTTTGTACCGTGGTCGAGAACTTTCTGGAAATGGCGGTAAGGTTATCCCCAGGTCTGACTGTATAGACTGTCAGCTTTTCTGCGGAATTAGACTTTCGTTCGCTCTTGTATTCGGCGCTCTTGGCCTGCTTTGCCGGTTTGGAAGGCGTGTGCTTGAATTCGGGAATCACGATGGAATCGCCGACGGCAAGACGCTTCTTGAATCCGTTGTTGGCCTGCAGAAGCAAAAGCACGGGAACTTCGTAGGACTTGGCGATGGCGGCATAGGAGTCTCCCGACTTTGCCACGTACTTTTCACCCTTGGCCAGCTTCGGACGTTCAACAGGAGTGGTGGCAACTGCGGCGGTCGGTTTCAATTCGGGCTTCGAAACGAAAACAGTGTCGCCTGCATTTACGAAAGAGGCGGCGTCCATGGAATTCCAGGCGCGGAGGTTTTCCTGGGAGGTTCCGAACTTGCGGGCGATCGAGGCCAGATTGTCGCCGGGCTGGACCACGTAAGTGCGGACTTTTTCAGGCTTCTTTCTGGCAGAAGAGGCCGACTTGGGCTTCGGCGTAATCCTGATGGGAATGAGCAAGGACTGTCCCGCCCTGATGCGGGTGTTCTTCATGTCGTTGGCTTGCTGCAGTTCTGAAACCTTGATGCCGTACATCCTGGCGATAGAACCCAGATTCTCGCCTCGCTTAACCTTGTGGTGGTGCCAGCTGGAGAAGTTGTTTTTCTCCATCTTGTCATAGCCGTCAACGAAGGCCGCTCTTGTACCGACAGGCAGACGCAACAGGTAGGAGTCCTTGTTGGGGGGCGTGCACCATTTTACCAGTTCCATGTTAAGGCTGCGGAGGGTGTCTTCCTTGACCTTCAGAAGGTTTGCAACTTCTTCGAGAGGGAATGAATCGAAAACGGTTACCGTATCAAAGTCCGGCTGACGTTGCGGTTCCACAATCATATCGTACTGCTCGGGGAAGTGACCGACCACCATGGCTGCAAGAATACGGGGAACATAGCGCATGGTTTCCTTGGGAAGGTCCAACTCCCAGTAAGTGACGGCAAGGCTGGAATCTCTAGTGGAGTCTGCCTTCATTTCCTTGACCAGTCTGCGGACACGGCCTTCACCACAGTTGTAGGCGGCCATGGCCAACAGCCAGTCGCCGAATTCATCGTGCAGTCGCTTAAGATATTTGAGGGCCGCCTTTGTCGCCTTTTCCGGGTTGCGGCGCATGTCTACCCAGTAGTCTACTTCAAGACCATAGCGCTTGCCGGTTTCGGGAATGAACTGCCACATGCCAGATGCCTTGGCGCGGCTGTAGGCTTTAACCTTGAATCCAGATTCCACCAGGGAAAGGTAGATCAAGTCCCGCGGCATTTGGGCTGCATCCAGCTGGGCGTAGATCAGGGAATCGTAGGCGGTCTTTCTGTTCAGGGAGCCGGACATGAAGGACCGGGCCTGGTTGGTCATGTAGTAGATTTCCTGCATGACGCGGTCGTTGAATTCCACCGGCAGGGAGAACTGTTTTAGGTCAACGGTATCCAAAAAACTTTCAATGACTTGCAGAGTGGCGCTGTCGGCCTGGTTTTCGTCAAGATCGTCAATGCCTTCAATTGAAACTTCGTTCCTTACGAAATTTTCGGCGCTTTCTCCCATTTCGGCAACGTTGGGGTACACTTCATCAAGTGCCGAGACGATGCGCTGTGGCATGGTGGCTCTATAGAGGGAGTCTTCCTGGAACGAAATATTCTTGTAGGTGGAATCGTACTTTTCAGAAACGAGCTGCCTAAGGGATTCGTCCAGGTAATGTCTTGCCAAAAGCCACTCCTGATTTTCCATAGCCTGCAATGCGTACTGGTAGTACGTCCATGAAGGCCTCGAGGCGATAGCGTCGGAAACTTTTTCCTTGAGAGCCTGTTCCGTATAGGAATCATTCGTGGTATCTGCCGTCGTTTGCGGAGTCGGTTCCACTATAGGAGTTACCGGTGCGGGCTTAGAGGCGCAGCCTGTGAGGGTAAGGACTGCCAATGCAGAAAGTGTGCTTGCTAAAGAAATCTTATGGCGAAAAAATTTTTTCATCTTGCTTAACGAAGTACACGGTCTACTCCGAACCAGATGACGCCTGCCATGACAAAGGCGGCTATGATTTGGAGGATGATGATAATTTTATTTACAAAATAGGCTTTTTGTGATTTACGGTGCCAGGAAGGGTAGACATTCCGATCTTCACTTTCAATCTGTTCTTCGTTTTGTTTTTGAGTATCGTTCATTTCGGGGAGAAATATACTCATTTAAAAAGGAGGCCTCGTGAGCGTTTCCAAAAATTTTTAACTTCTAGGGGTCTTATGAGAAAACTCCTGCTCCTCATTGCAGTTTGCGTGTCCTGTGCACTGGCTCAGATTGGCTTGGCCCAGTCTGAAAGCGGTCTGTACGCCCCTTCTGCCATGACACTTGGCCAGGGATACCTTTTTGTCTCAGGCAGTTTTGAAATGGTCAGCAATGGTGAAACTGCCAGCATGGAAGGGTACTATACCGCAGACGGTAAACAGGTTGACCTTGGCAGGAATACTCCGTCAAACGACGAGAATTTGTTTGTGTCGTTTGGTGTCCTGGATAATCTGGATTTGTCCTTTTCTGTACCGTTCCACTACGACGGGGACATTCCCGGTGATGATTTTAATGGACTTGGACTGGGTGACATTCAGGTTGCTGGCAAAATTTCGTTCCCTTTATCTGACTGGATTTATCTTGGCCTAGGGAGTGAAATCATCGCGCCTACCGGTATTGAAAATAAAGGCTTTAGACCGAGACATCGGTGGTATATAGAACGTGACGGTTCGTCTTATGCGTATACGGCGGGCAACTGGGTTGTGGGGGCGAATGCCTACTTGACGATTGTCGGTGGAGAGTTTGTTACCTTTAACAGCTATGCCGCTCTTTTAAAAGAAGTGGGTGCTGACGAAACGTTTGTCCTGTGGGGCGGCGGTTTCAATATTTTCCCAGAAAAAATGCTAACCTTGATTTTGGAAATGTCCGGCGAGAGTCCCATACGTTCTTCCCATGTGCATCGCAGTGTGCTGAACAGTCCGTTCCGCTTTACTCCTGCCCTCAAGTTGCATTTGCCTCATGACGCCTTCCTGACAGTATTCGCCGACGTAGGCCTCAATTACTTCCGTTCCGACGATCTTGATAATGGATTGCCAGTTCATCTTGAAAATTCTTCTTCGGATATAGACTTTACCATATCGGGTAGCCCTACGGTTTCAATGGGCATAACCTTGAGCAAGACTTTTGATTTTAGCTGGCATGATGACGATGGTGACGGGGTCATAGACCGTAAGGACCTGTGCCCTAATACAGGCCGTAATCAGGTTGTGAACGCTCGTGGTTGCCCTGTGGATGAAGACCGCGATGGCGTGCTGAACATCGTGGATATGTGCCCTGGAACGCCTCTCGGTGTAATCGTCGGTCGAGACGGTTGCCCTCTGGACTTTGACCACGACGGAGTGCCGGACTACTTGGATAAATGCCTTGGCACGAAAAAGGGATTTGCTGTGGATTCCACAGGATGTATGCTGGATACCGATGGCGATGGAATCGATGATAACAACGATAAATGCCCTAATACCATTCCCGGTGATCCTGTAGACAGTACAGGTTGTCCTTTGGATCAGGACCATGACGGCATTCCCAATGACGTTGATAAATGCCCTGACACACCCTCCGATGTTTCGATTGACTTGATGGGTTGCCCCTTGGATTTTGATCAGGATGGCGTGCCCGATGGATATGACCGCTGCCCTAATTCCCTGTCGGGTGAAATTGTAGACCAGTTCGGCTGCCCCAATGATGCTGATAAGGATGGTGTTCCCGATACGAGAGATTTATGCCCCGATACTCAGGAAGGTGTGGCTGTCAATAGCGATGGCTGCCGCGTGGATTCCGATGACGATGGCGTCTTTGACGAAGAAGACAAGTGCCCGAGAACTCCGGCTGGTGCACCTGTAGATTCGCTGGGTTGTGCCATCGATTCAGACCATGACGGCATCCCCGACTGGATGGACTATTGCCCGGGAACTCTTGCCAAGGTGGCGGTGGATATTGAAGGCTGTCCCATGAATGCCCGATTGAACTTCAATTCCATGGCTCAGAGGATCAAGTTCAAACATGGGGACACGACGTTGGTCCACTCTAGCTACACAGCCCTGAGCGATGTGATTGCCGCAATGCGCAAGCATCCCATGATGCTAGAAATCCAGTGCAGTGCCAGCGATGTTAGCCCTGACCGTGCCCAGGAACTGTCCGAAGCTCGAGCCCGTTCCATATTCAATTTCCTTGAGATGAAGGGTATCAGTGAAGACCGTCTAACCTATAAGGGGTACGGAAGCAAGCTTCCGCCGACCCAGACGCAGAAGAATGGAAGTTCCGCCCTGATTCGGCTTGTTCCGGTCTTGATGAAGACTGAACCCTAAAAATTTTCTATATTAGGCCAAACGTACTAGAACAAGACGGGCTTGCGAGAATGCAGCTCGATTAAATAAAGGATTTTTATGAAGATTGCTGACAAGACCGTTGTCCTGATGCACTACACTCTTACTTCTGACGAAGGTCAGGTGATTGACTCTTCCGCTGGCCGCGACCCGCTGCAGTACATCCAGGGTGCCCATATGATCGTTGTTGGTCTCGAAAAGGCCATGGTCGGTCATGAAGTTGGCGACAAGTTCGACGTCAAGGTGATCCCCTCCGAAGGTTACGGCGAATACGACGAACGTATGACTCAGGAAGTTCCCGTTAGCGTTTTCCAGGGTGTCGACAAGGTTGAAGCCGGTATGCAGTTCTATGCCCAGACTCCGGCAGGTCCCATGCCCATTCGCGTCAAGTCCGTCAATGGCGACAAGGCTGTTATCGATGCTAACCACGAACTGGCCGGCAAGAACCTGAACTTCGCTATCGAAGTGGTCGAAGTCCGCGAAGCTACCGAAGAAGAACTGAAGCCTTTTGAACCGCATCAGTGCCATTGCGGTAAGGGTGAAAACTGCTGCCATGGCGAAGATCCTGACTGCGAATGCCACGGCGAAGGCCACAAGGAAAACTGTGATGGCAAGGGCGGTTGCGGCTGCAAGCATCACGATGAACATCATAACGGCTAATTTTTAAAGTTAGCGTTTAGAAAAAGGCGTCTGGTTTGAACCAGGCGCCTTTTCTGTCTGACTACCCCAAAAAATTAGAATAGGGTAATGCCAAAACTGAGGAACGGCTGGAAGTTTGAATTCAATTCCAGCTTGAATTCGTCACCGCTCTTGTCTTTGGAAGTCTTTCTTTCGAAGTTAGTGTGGAATGTTTCGTAGCTGTTCTTGAGACCGGTAGAGATGTAGGCCCCATGCCATGCGATTCGGAGGCCGGCGCCATAGGCGTAGCCGTAGAGTACCGGAGACAGGAACTGGGTATTGTCAGAGAAGAAGGTCTTACCGAATATACCTGCTCCAAATAGATAGGGCTTGAACATGAACTGGTAATTGTAGCTTGCGATAAGAGGGTAGGCCAGGTCAAATCCCAACTGGAAGAGGGCTGTGTGGATCTGATGTCGGCCGTCGATGTCGGACTTGCTGATGGGGGAGTCGCCGAAATAGTCTTCGTAAAGTGCCTCGAAATCCTTCATAACCTTGTCCCTGTTTGCAGGGTGGTGGCTGACGCCAAGGAACTGGTATCCTGCCATGACGTAGATGTCGAACCATCCGGTAATGGGGAGGGTTCCCGAAGCTCCGTATATGTATGAATTGTCTACTGAAATATTGTATTTCTGGTTGTGGACTTTGTAGGTGTAATCCACGTTGCCCATGCTGACGTTGCTGAATTCAATGTAAGGGCCGAATGATCCTCGGTCTTCATATTCATGGATATCGCTCCTTTCAGCCGCCGCCATGGAATTATCAATGACGATTCGGTCGGCAAAGGCAAGGGTAAGGGAGCAAAGGCTCAACGTTATAATCTTTCTAAACATGAAACAAAAATTAATTTTTTTCGTGTAAATTGAAATTTTTCGTGAATTATTTGTGAAAAAAGTGTATTTTTTCGGTCATAAAAAGCAAAAACCTCTATTTGGAGCTGTAATATTATGAACAAGAAGATTTTGGGTGCCCTTTGCGCTGCCAGTTTGATGTTTTCTTTGACGGCTTGTGACGATAAGATGGATCCTAACGATCCGGCTTCCGTCCGTAAGTATCTGACTAAGCAGCAGATTGCCTTTACCCCGAACCAGTTTGTCTCCTTCGCTGTTAATGGCGATACCGCTAAGATGACCTTGTTCCTCCAGGCATCTTTCGAAATCGACCAGCCCGCCGACAACGGCAACAACGCTGTTGCTATCGCTGCCAACAAGGGTAACATGGTTGTTCTGGACTACCTCTTTGCCCATGGTGCAAAGGCTGACGTCCGCAACGGTAACGGCGAAGCTGTTATCGACAACGCTGTCATGATGGGCAACAAGGAAGTTGTTTCCCGCCTCCTCACTCAGCTGAAGGCCGAAGGCGCTGATCCCCAGACTCTGGGTACCGCAGTTCTCCTGGCCGCTAAGGCTGGTAAGGTCGACATGCTGGAAATCCTCGCCAACGCCGGTGCTTCCCTGGAAACCCGTAGCGCCGATGGTTATATGCCCATCCACTGGACTGTCAAGAACGGTCAGTATGACGCTATGATGTTCCTCATTGGTAAGGGTGTTGACGTGAACGCCAAGTGCGGTCAGGGCTACTCTGTTCTGGACTGGGCAACCAACGAAGGTTACACCCGTCTGATCAAGGCTCTGAAGAAGGCTGGCGCCAAGAATACTCCGCAGTACTTCAAGGATTCCAAGGGCAAGTAAGATTTGAGGGGTGAATTCCCTTGGAATAGTCAAAAATTCGAAAAAATCCGCAGTTTTTCTGCGGATTTTTTTGCGTTTAGGGGAGTAGACCGCCTGATTTTCTGCCTATCGGGGTGAAGTTTGTTCTTAATTGCTTATAATTCCGTTTTTTTTGAGAATTTCTGCATTTTACGCAATGGTTCTTTGTATTTTTAGGTTATGAAGTTCTCTTTACTGACCAAGTTGTGTCTATGCTTGTGCTTGACTGGCGTTTTTGCCGGTGCCCAAGAAACGGTTGAAAGCGTCCGTCGTCAGATTAAGGCGGTGGAAGCCGAAACTGCCCGCGAAAAATCCATGCACGATGCCGAAAAGAAGCGCCACGCCGAATTTGTGGAAGTTGGTCGCAAGAAAGTTCAGGCTCTTGCTACCCAGAATAAGACCTTGAAGGCCGAAATCGATTCCCTCAAGGCCGAAATCAAGAATTTGGCTGAAGCACGCCAGAAGACCGCCGGTACCATCAAGTACTTTGAAAACCGCAAGGCCAAATACAATGAATCCCTGGCTAAGGTTATCGATTCACTGGTTCCCGTGTTTGAGTCCGATTTCCCGTACCGCAACGAGGAAACGGTCACCAGCGTTAAGGAAATCGCCAATCAGCTTCATAAGAGCCTGATCGAGGCTGACGATGGCCTCAACCGCACCTTGGAAGTTTTCTATGACCGAATCCGCCTTGGGTACACCACCGAAGTGTGGAACGGGTTCCTGCAGGTGGATGCACGCAACGTTGCCGGCAAGTTCATGCGTTATGGTGCCGTGGCCGCCATCTTTGTGAGCAACGACGGTAACGACGTTCTTTGGTTGACCCGCACCGATAAGGGTGCCTATAAGTGGAAGAATGTTTCTGACGACCTGGCCATGCGTACCGTCCTGAAGGACGTGATGAAGGTGGCCGAGGGCAAGACTGCTCCCCGTCTGGTTACAATCCCTGTATTTATTCCCGCGGAGGCTAAGTAATGAAGTTCTTTAACCTTCGTAAGTTGATTGCCCCTGTGGCTGTTGCCGCTGTTCTCTGTGCCGCTCCCGCAATGGCTCAGAAGGGCGGAGAATCCATTGATGCTGTAAAGCAGCGTGCTGAACTGAACAGCGCCAAGGCTGACTTGGAAGAAGCCCGCAAGAAACGCGACATGGCCGTGGCCGCCCGTTGGAAGGACCGCGAAACCGCCAATCAGGAACGTGAACTTTTTAACGAGAAGTATCAGGAAAACAAGGAAAAGGTTGACGCTCTCATGAGCGAACGCGCCCGTCTTTTCGAAGATGTCCGCGTTGCCCGTGAAGACTTGGCTCAGGTAAAGCTCCAGGCTGAAAAGGCCCGCGCCGAATACCTTTCTCTGGCTGCTGGTCCCGAACGTCTTGAGACGTTGGCTAAGTTCCAGGAACAGGGAATTCCCTTCAAGATTGCAGAACGCGTAGAAGTCCAGAACAAGGTGAAGAAGGAAATGGGTCTGTATCGCGATGATCCTCTCCGTATTGCCAAGTCTATCTTGAATGTGGCCAAGAACGAGATGGCCTTTACCCGCGAAGTGCAGGTGGAACAGGCCGAATTGGTGTTCGGTACCGCTGTGGCCCAGGGTTACCGCATGCGTCTGGGTGGCTTGTTTGCCATGCAGAAGTCTACTGCGGTCATGGATTCCGCCGGCAATAGCGCCTCTGCCTTGATGCTCCCTGTGGCTGGCGAAAAGAAACGCTCCTTCAGCTGGCAAGAAAATCTGACTCCCGAAACAAAGACTCAAGTTACAACTGCTTTTGGCAGTTACAAGGATTCCGCCCATGTTATGGTGCCGGTGGACGTGCTCCTGAGTACAGAACTGAGCAGTGAACTGGCTAACCACCAGGAAACCACCTGGAAGGATGAACTGAAGACTTTCTTCAAGAACGGTGGCATTTTGATGTACCCCATCGTGGCCATCTTCGGTCTGGGTCTGTTGATTGTGGCCTGGCGCCTGCTGTGGCTCTTGATCTTTGGCTTTGGCGGTCTTGGCGTTCGCCGAACCTTGAAAGCTTTGGATAAGGGAGACATCGAAGGGGCCCGCAAACATGTAAAGAAGGCCCATGGGGAAGTCGGAAAGGTACTGAAAACCGTTCTTAACAAGGAATATGGTGGCCGCGCTGCAGCAGAAAAGGCCTTGGAAGGCGTATTCTCCGCAGACGTTCCCAAGATTGAATCTGGACTTACCTGGGTTTCCGTGTTTGCGGCGACGGCTCCGCTCCTTGGTTTGTTGGGTACCGTGATGGGTATGATCGAATTGTTTGATGTCATTACCATGCATGGCACTTCCGACCCCAAGCTTTTGGCTGGCGGTATTTCCATTGCCCTTGTGACGACGGAAGCTGGCCTTATTGTGGCTATTCCGCTGCAGCTTCTGCATACCTTCCTGGCTAACCGTGCCGACGCTCTTCGTGGTCGTATGGAAAAGGCTGGCTTGGCTGTATTGAATGCCCTTTGGATTAAAGAAAAGTAATTCGCGGTTGTTATGGATCCCATAGTGATTGCAGGCGTAGATCAGAATTCCGTCTTGGAAGCGGCTTTCGGCATCCTCTTTAGAGGGGGCTGGGTCCTGGCACCGATTTTTGTGCTGGGATGGTTTGGCTGGTTTCTGATGCTGGAACGCTATGGCTACTATTTTATGCTCCGCGGAAAGTCCCAGTCTTCTTTCTGGCGGTTGCTGAAGAAGAAGGGGGTGGACGCCGCCTTTGCGAAACTCCGCAAGCGCCCCTACGGTTACTTTTTGGCCTTGGCCGAAGACGTACGCAACCATCATCATGAAGGTCCTGTGGCGGTACGTAATGCTATGGAAGCTACTCGCCATCGCATTTCGCTGAACTTGGCGAAGTCTTTGAAGACCATTTCTACCTGCGCCGCTATTGCGCCTATGCTTGGCCTGTTGGGTACAGTTAGTGGCATGGTCCATACTTTTGAAACCATCCAGCTTTTTGGTTTTGGAAATCCGGTGCTTCTGGCTGACGGCATTTCCGAAGCCCTGCTTACGACCCAGGCCGGGCTCCTGGTGGCTTTCCCCCTGATGCTTGCCTACAACTACTTGGCAAGCCGAGTAGAAAAAGTGGAAGATGAAGCCTGGAGCGAAGCCCTGAAATTTGAAGCTTATGTGTTTGATTCCGAACGTGGTCTTGATGCTTCTTTAGTGTGTCATCCTGACTCCTCTTCAGAGAGCCAGCCTGTGTCCCCTTCAGAGAGTCATTCTGAGCGTAGCGAAGAATCCAGTGAGGTATAAAAATGAGTTTTATTCGTAAACGTAATCGCGACGCTGGCGGCATCGATGTCTCTCCCATGCTGGACATGGTGTTCATCTTGTTGATCTTCTTTATTGTGACTTCCACTTTTACCCGCGAAACCGGTGTGGACGTTACCAAGCCCAAGGCCAGTTCCGCCAAGGATCTTGCCAAGGAAAGTATTCTTGTGGGCGTTACCCGCCAGGGAACCATTCACATTAACGAAACCCAGGTGAATCTTTCTACCCTGCAGACCGTGCTCCGTCAGATGATGGCCGAGGCTCCGGATCGTCCGGTGATTATCGTTAGCGACCGTGACGCACCCAATGGCGTGGTGGTGGATATTTTGGATGAATGTAATATTGCCAAGGTCCGCAAAGTCTCCATTTCAGCAAATAAGGAAGAGTGAGCGATTGGCAATTAACAGTGAACAGTGAATAGTGAAGGGGGCTGCGAGAGAGGTGTCATTCTGAGCGAAACGAAGAATCTGGAAGCTTAGATATGAATTATGAGACATGATTGAGTGTGTCATTCTGAGCGAAACGAAGTGGAGTCGAAGAATCTAACAATTTTGAGTCTAAAAGTAGAATTTATATGAAGAACTTTTCGTTCACAGATTTTATGGTCAAGTATTTCCGCTTTCCGGCGGCATTCGTGCTTTCCTTTGTGGTGAGTGCGGTGTTCTTCTTGGCTGTTCCTGTGATCAACGCATTGTTCTTCGATAAGGGCGTTAAGGCCGAAAAGGAACTGGAAGCCGTTACCGAGGTGGAAGTCCTTGTTAGCGAAAAGAAGCCCGAAGTTCAGAAAAAGGTTTTACGTACTGTTGTGAATCCCAACCCCTTCAAGATCTCTTCCAATATGGGAATGGCCCGCAGTCAGAACTTCTCTATGGATTTGTCCCTGGCTCGTGGTGCTGCAGGCGATGGTGTTGCCGTTGGTACTGGCGGCATGGAAAATGTTGTTTATGAAGCTGGCGAAGTGGACGAACAGGCCGGTGTATTGCGTGAAGTGCAGCCTAAGTTCCCTGCAAAGGCCAAGCGCATGGGTGTTTCGGGTTACGTGAAGGTCTTGATTGTGATTGACGTTTACGGCGATGTGGCTCAGGCTCAGGTGTTGACCCAGGAACCTGCAGGTTATGGCTTTGATGTGGAAGCCTTGAATGCTGTTCGTCAGTGGAAGTTCAGTCCCGCTCAGTTAGGCGGATATCCCGTGGCCCAGAAGGCTACAAAGGAGTTCCGCTTTGTTAACTAGAGTGTGTCATTCTGAGTCAAAGAATCTAGTGCTTTCGTTCTTTGTCTGCATTCTTTTCTTGCTTTCTTCAACGGCATTTGCTGCCGACGATTACTTTTTCAAGGCAAACGAACTTTACGACCAGGGCAAGTACAAGGAATCTGTTCCACTGTATCGTGCAGCCATTGATGATGGCAAGTACGAACCTTTTGCCTGGTTCAATTTGGGTAACGCACTTGTTCAGCTGGGGCGCAAGGAAGTGGCCTTGGTGGCTTACCGCCGTACTGTGGAACTGCTGCCCAATTTCGAGAAAGCCTGGATGCTCATGGGCGACATCTATTACCTGGCTGGGGATGCGGGAGAGGCCATTGCTGCCTATAACCGCGCAGTGGAACTGGGTGTAGAATCGGACCATGTCCATTTTGCCTTGGCTGAATGTTATTTGAAGGGCCGCGATTGGACTCTTGCCCAGAAAAATTTTGAACGGGCTCTCCAGCTGAATCCGGATCGTATGGATGCCTGGTATGGCTTGGCCGAAGTCTATGAAAAGTTAGGCGATTATGAATACGCTATCAAGACTTTGCAGAATGCCTTACAGATGACCGCCACCGCTGGCGCAGATGTCCACTTTACCATGGCTTACTACTATCGTAGCATGGATTCCACCAAGAAGTCCTTGAACGAAATGGAAAACGGACTGCTGATGGATCCGGAAAATGTTTCTGCCCGCCGTTACCTGGCTCAGATGTACGTGAAGCAGGAATCCCCCTGGATGGCCATCTTTACCTTGGAAGAAGGTTTGCGCCATAAGAAAGGCGTCGCCGATTTGAATCTTGATCTAGGCCAGATTTACTTCAATCAGAAACGCTACGACGAAGCCTTCGAATGCTATATGAAGGCTTGGCTTGCAGGCAATTCCCAGGGACGCATCGGTGCCGAAAACGTGGGCCATGTGTTCTCTAACGAAGGCGATACTGAAAAGGCCGAAAGCCTGTACAAGCGCATCCGCGAAAAGAAATAAAAAATTAGCGAATCAATCTTGCTAAATTTTCCCCAAAATGCTTATTTCAGGGGATATAGAATGAAAAAAATATTTGCTCTGACTTTTATTGCTGCCATGGCATGCTTCGTAAATGCTGAAACAACAGGTTGCCCGTCCGGTAGCAACGGCCCAATTGTTTATTCTACAGATAATGGCTTGTGTGTGGCTACGATTTATGCTGATGCGGGAGCTTCGGCGACTGTACAGCTCAATGATAATAATCCAACATTGCTCTATAAACGCAAGTTTGAAAAAAATGGAGCTGTTACAGTTGATAAGGTTGTTTATCAAAGAACTGATGAAGATAAGGCTAATCGAAAAAGCGTTGTATTCCCGTTCTCAGTTCCTGAAGGATGCAACGACGGAAAAGTTTTCGCTTTTGAACAGGTTCGTAATTTTAGCGGTTCATGGATTCTTTCTGTAGTGGAAACATCATCAATAGAAGCGAATGTTCCTTATATCATTCAATTTGGGAATAAGGTTAGTTTTAAAACTAGCTCCGATAACTCTTCCTGTAAATACACCATTCAGGCTGCGGATTCAATCAAAACTGTTAGAGTAAAAGCTGACTCACTTAAAGGCTCTTGGAAAATGAAGGGCACGTATCAGGAAATTGTCTTTGATGATGTATCTAAGGTCGGAGTGTATGGTTTTTCTGGCTATGCAAAAAAAATAAGTGAAACAACGTCAATAGAAGCTGGAAAATTTGTAAAAGCGGGGAATGGTGCAAGTGTTCCTCCTCTTCGTGCTTATTTGGTTTATAATAAGAATGATACCTTGTTTAAAGCTTCTGAAGGCAAGCCGGCCCCGGAGGGAATGGCTTCTGTAGCCTCATTTTCTGATGAAAGTCTTCCATCTGAAATTGAAGTTGAGTTCCTTGACAAAGATGGTAATGTCACCGCCATCGCTCAGATGGACACCCGCACCGGTGAAATTTCTACCGATAAGAACCTCTGGTTTGATCTCAAGGGTCGCAAACTGAACAAGAAGCCCACCGTCAAGGGAACCTACTACAACAACGGCCAGAAGGTCATCATCAAGTAAGGTGTCAAAAAATATTTAAGAAAGAATATGTCGCTCCCAAGATGGACGTTGTAGAAATGAAAATCGAGACCGTTCTCATGGAGTCCGGTGGCACCGATGGTGGCCCCGAAGCCACTGAATACGATGGCGAATTCGGCTGCCTCTACAATCCTGAAATGGATAAAAAGGCTTAATTTATTTACAAATAGCCTCCACTATCACCCCGGATCCACCCGGGGCCTTTTTTTTTCGTACGTCATGCCGAACTTGTTTCTGCATCGACATTCCCGAACCAGAGCCTTCACCGCGTAAGCGATGTCTCTGAGTCGGCATTCCCATATCCCTGAGCTATACGAAACTCGCCACATCAGTGGCCTAGTTGAGTTATCCTCTTTGGAGAGGTGTCGAAGGGCACCTCGGCAGGCTCGGTGACCTTGCGAAAGCCTCCTGTAAAATGCGTAAAAGTAGCCGACAAATTGCAAAGCACCGTTTTACGCGGATGACAGAGCTTCCGCAAAATGCAAAGCACCGTTTCACGCGGATGACAATCGCAAAGGCCGGGATGACAGCGCTCCTTTGTTCGTGCTAAAAAATTTTACAATCATTTTTCAAAAAATCGGGATCCATTCCCCGCAAAAAAGCGTGTATAGGATTGGTGGCGATTTTGCCTTCCCGCAAAGGTGTGCGCAACAACCGAAAAAATACATGAACAAAAGAAAACATGACGGGTTCCTGAAGTACGTCTTTTCAAAACCGGTCAACGCAAAGGCTCTTTTCGAGATGGCGTCAAGGACTAACAGGAACCTGGCCGACATCCTCGCCGAAGTGGACCTGGATA
>NZ_JALCZV010000014.1:0-111978 GCF_023373925.1 Fibrobacter sp. HC4
TCGCAATGACCCAGTCGCAAAGAAGGCTTATATGACTCTCGAACAGGAACTGAACATTCGCTACAAGAAGGGACTTGAGAAGGGTCGAGCAGAAACACGGGGCGAAGAAAAGGTGGCTGTCGCGCGTAGGATGCTTGCTAAGGGAATGTCCATTGCGGAAATCGTTGAATTAGTCGCAATTTCCGAAGCAGAAGTTCTTGGACTGCAGAAAGAAATGCAGTGATTTTGACATCTAGATCCTTCAACTCCGCCTACGGCTGCGTTCAGGATGACACTCTGAAAAAGGCTGGTGGTTTTTGAACCATCAGCTTTTATTATATAGTTAGCGCTTGTTGTCCTGCTTTAAACCATTTTTTAGGGGTTATACCCCTCCGTCTACATAATTTGGCAGCCCAAAAGTGTGATTTGCCATAGGATTTAATCCAATGCACTATCCCGCGCAAGGGATACCCCTTGGGACGCAATCCTATGCACCATCCCGTGCGATGAATTCGCCTTCGGATTCAATCCCACGCACTATCCCGTGCAATGAATTTGCCTTGGGACGCAATCCTAAGCACTTTCCGCTTTTGGGGATACCCCTTCGGATGCAATCCGGTGCCCTTCCCCACTTTTTAGCTACCAATTTGTACAGCAAATGCCTCAAATTTTACTCATTTGTTCAGCTACAAGCGTAAAAATCATAAAAAAAAGCCTAATTTGCGGCCATTGACTGCGATTTAAGAACCAGGTTATTTTTCACCGTGGAAGTTAAAATTATGCCATTTATGAATACAGGAAACAGAACAACCTCCCGACTTACGAGGAAGAACGGCGGCAGCGTGAAGCAGACCTCGTGCAAACAGTCCGCAGCGTATTTGAGGAGTACTTCTGCATCTACGGCTGCACAAAGCTCCTGAGGGAACTTAACGACCGTTCCGTAGATATTAACGAGTACAAACTACGCCGTATCATGCGCGAGACCGGGCAAGAGCGACGGGATGTATGCGGAGAACTTGCTACAACGTAATTTCGCACCGTTCGGCCTGAACCAGTACTGGTGTGGCGATATCACGTATATCCGCACGAACCTTGGCTGGGTCTATCTGGCCGTAGTTAATCGCGGCACGCAGTACAGCAGTCGCGGGTATCGTAATTTGCTTAATGACTTTGGCATAGAGCCTTCTATGAGCGCGCCGGGCAGCCCGTACGACAACGCCGCGATGGAGAGCTTGTTCGCCAGCTTGAAGAAGCAACAAGTCCATCATAGATCCTATGCCGATATTGATGAGGTCAGGGAGGACCTGTTCAAGTACATCGAACTGTTCTACAATCGCAAACGCTTGCATAGCAGCCTAGGGTATATGAGTCCGATTGCATATCGCTTGCAGAAACTTTGTGCTTAAGATGTAACTGTCGATACGAAAAAAAATGTATATTTATATCTTCAACTAATGAATATGGTTTATGAGAAACCCTCTATTAAAAAATCAACAAGTCCAGTTTATCGGTGGTATTGGTCTTTCTGTTCTGTACAATATTTTCTAGTGAATGTGCATGAATAACCTACTTAGAACGATCATCTTAACGTTTCTGATTCCCTGCGCGTTGTTTGCGCAGGTGTTACCTGGTGAACAAGAGGAACTGGCAGAAGAAACAATACAGGACGAACCATCGCATCGCATTGATTATTTTAGCCCGAATGCGTGGGTGCTTTTAGGTTTTGGCTGGAGATATACGCTAGACGGCGATACGGTCTCGACGACAAAAGAAATAAATAATATTTTAGAGCAAAATGAATATTCCAGCGGGTATTTGACTAAATCCAAAATAATGGGGTATTCTGCCGCGACTTTAGCTATTGGCGGGCTTGCTTTTTTGCTTTCTGTTGCCTTGACTGCACCTCTTTGGATTGATACAGATAGGGAATCGACTCCTGAATGGGTGACGAAAACTGGAAACGCGATTATCGCGTCTATCCCTCTAGATTGGTTGCTGCTGTATGAATCTAATCGGTATTATCAGATGTCTATAGATAGCTACACGCTTGGTGGCGATGTAATGGTAGGGAATGAAACAAACCAGAAATCGATAAGAACTTCCAAGATAATGAATTACGTTGGTATCGCAATGA
Source organism: Fibrobacter sp. HC4 (assembly GCF_023373925.1). Taxonomy (NCBI): domain Bacteria; kingdom Pseudomonadati; phylum Fibrobacterota; class Fibrobacteria; order Fibrobacterales; family Fibrobacteraceae; genus Fibrobacter; species Fibrobacter sp. HC4. Next base: position 2,114 of record NZ_JALCZV010000014.1, read on the forward strand.
CTTTGGGTACGGTTTTACTTTTGGATGTGGGTTTGAATAAAAAATCTAATGATGATTCTAGCGCTAATCTGTATTTTGCAGGAGCGGCGTTTTTGATACCGCTGGATTGGTTTGTCCTCGCACTTTCTCATTAGTTATAAAGTTCGCCCGGCACATCACGAAGATGGCCGGACATTTTTAGTTTACTACATCTCGGCGATGAGTTTTTTGGCTAGGGCCTGGCCTTCGTCGTATTGGGCTTGAGTCAGGCGGCCACTTGCCAGCAGGTAATCGCCCAGGTCGGTGGCGGTATCGCAGTTTTCTTCGGTAATGTCGCTGCGCTTGATGAAGGCCTTGTTGAGAGTGGTCAAGATAATCTTGACATCCCCCATAAAGGTGATTTTCTTGATGTATTCAAGGTCGTAATCGATTTTAGCTTCCCAGGTAATGGCATTGCGGCCGCTAATCTGGGCCAGGCCGCTAAGGCCCTGGCGCACGGTGTGGCGTTTGCGCTGTTCCGGAGTCATAAAGACCATGTCGCGAACCAGCTGGGGCCTGGGGCCGATTACAGCCATGTCACCCTTGAGAATGTTGAAGAGTTCCGGCAATTCATCGAGGCTGGTACTGCGCAAGAACTTGCCGTACTTGGTCAGGCGAACGTCATCGGGGAGCAGTTTTCCATCCTTGTCCTTGGCATTGGTCATGGTGCGGAACTTGACCAGCTTAAAGATGCGTTCGTCCTTACCCGGGCGGGGCTGGGTAAAGAAGGGATTGCCCCCCATCTTGATCGCACCGAGGATCGTAAGAGCCACAAGCACCGGGCTCAGGCAGATGATGGCAGCCAGGGCACAGAAGAAGTCGATTAGACGTTTGAAACAATTAGCGTACATCAAAGCAATCCCTGATAGTTGCGATGATGGCATCCTGCTGTTCGGGGGTCATCTTGTTGTCGCTGGGCAGGCACAGGCCACGTTCAAAGATGTCGGCACCCACGTCTTCGATGCTACCGGCAATGTAGGCATTGGTGCGGGCACGGCCATTACCCTGGGCGGTAATGAAGGCATGGCTGCGGTAGATGGGCTGCATGTGCATGGGTTTCCAGATGGGGCGGCCTTCTGCATTCATGGCGGCAATCTTTTCAAGGATTTCGGTGGGGCAACTCTTGCCCGCTTCATGAACATACAGGGCGTCGGTTTCACCACGGACCTGCTTGCACATGGCTTCCTTATCGATAATCATGCAGCTGAGCCAGAAGTTGGGTTCGCTACAGGATTCGTAGGGGTTCATCTGAACGGGCAATCCCTTGAAACCTTCCTTGTAGCGCATGTATATGGCCTTTTTCTGGGCGATGTGTTCTTCAAGGTAAGGCATCTGTCCACGGACAACACCGGCAATCACATTGCTCATGCGATAGTTGAAGCCCACTTCTTCGTGCTGATACCAGCTGGCAGCTTCGCGGCTCTGGGTACTCCACTTGCGGACCTTGTCAGCGTCTTCCTTGCTGTTGGTCAGGAACATACCGCCAGCACTTCCGGTAATGATCTTGTTTCCGTTAAAACTGATGGCGTTAAAGTCACCAAAATTACCGGTTTGCGTTCCCTTATAGCTGGCCCCAAAACTTTCGGCAGCATCTTCGATCATCAGCGCACCGTGTTTTGCGCAGATGGCGCGGATTTCATCTACCTTGGCCGGGGTTCCGTACAGGTGAACCAAGACAACCAGGCGGACTTCGGGATAAATTTCAAAGGCCTTTTCCAGGGCCACCGGATCCATGTTCCAGGTATCCCGTTCGGTATCGATAAACACGGCTTCGCCATTTTCGTAGGCGATGGGGTTCACGGTAGCGTCGAAAGTCATGTCGCTGCAGAAAACCTTGCGACCTTTCAGGGAGCCCTCGCCCACCTTGGGCATTCCGTAAAGGGCTTCGCCGGCCAGCTTTGCACAAAGGTGAAGGGCGGCGGTACCGGCACTCAGGGCAACGGCATACTTGCAGCCAACCTTTTCGGCTACAAGGCGTTCCACCTCGTTAATGTTTGCGCCAACGGTACTCATCCAGTTGGTTTCGTAAGCTTCCTGAACGTACTTGATTTCGTCACCATGCATGGTGGGGCTAGACAGCCAGACTTTCTTTTCGAACTTTGTCATAGTGCGCCAAATCTAGCATAAAAAAGGACCCCATAAAGGGGTCCATTTGTATCGGAGTAGCCAGATGGCCAAAATGTTCGCTTCGCTCTCGACAATTTCAATCGAACTGATTCGTCCGTCTCTTACTGACTGCACAAATACAAGAAAGGCACCCCTAGGGGGTGCCTTTCTTGTATCGGGGTAGCCAGATTCGAACTGACGACATTCTGCTCCCAAAGCAGACGCTCTACCAGGCTGAGCTACACCCCGATTATTTAAAAGAAAAGACCGATTCCGATTACTCGAAACCGGCCTTTCCTGAGCTACGAAGGGCTCGAACCTTCGACCCACGCCTTAAAAGGGCGTTGCTCTACCAACTGAGCTAGTAGCCCGAGTGAGACCAAATATATTAAAGGTTTCCCGTTTTGTAAAGACAGACCTTGGAATTTATTTATAAATTTAGACCATGACTTCCAGATTCTCTTTACCCGTACTGGCATTGGCCGTTGCAATTCCGTCTAGTAGCTTCGCCTATTTTACCCAGGGCGACGCGGGTCAAGAGGTCTTCTCCTTCATAAACACCTTCGACAGCCCCCGCAATGCGGCTCTCGAAAAGTCGGCGGGCGCCCTGCCCTCTACCGACCCTTCTATCGTACAGATCAACCCGGCTTCGGTCAGGCTCCCAGAGGGCAAGAACCACGTTGTGGCCGCCCATTGGCAAACAGGCGACCTGGCCGAAAATCAGGGTAGCCTTTATTATACAGGGCATTACGACAAGTATATTTTCCAGGTTTCCTACAACTGGCTGGATTACGGCACCATCGACGGTTACGACGAACTGGGCGAAGCCACCCATATAGAATACAAGCCTTTTAGCCAGTTGATTACCGCCTCTATTTCGTTCCCCCTCAAGCATTTTAGCTTCGGCGCAACGGCGAAGGTGGCCACCGACAAGCTGGCCGAAGAGGCTGGCGACCGTATGGCTGTCGGTGCGGCATTCGACTGGGGTGTTACCTGGCAATCCGACTCCAAGCGCTGGGGGTTTGCCGTTATGGCCAGGGACTTCGGCTCCCTGCTCCGCGACTATGTCGATGACGGCGAGAACGAATACTACCCCATGTCCCAGACTTTTGCCGTGTCCACCTACTTTAGGCCCAAGTCACTCCCCCGCCTTACGGTTTTTGCCGACAGCGACTTCCCCCGCTATCAAGAGGCGTTCCTGAGTCTGGGTGGCGAATACGCCCTGGGCCAGAGTTTCGCAGTCCGAGTGGGTTTTGAACGCGCCTGGCTAGACCTGATCCGCGACGCCAAGGAACTGATGGCATCCGAGAGCCGCCCCGACGAAACTCAGAATGCCCACATGGTTAGCGCAGGTCTGGGCTACAATGCCAACCTGTTCTCCCTGGACTACAGCTTCTCTTACCTGGCCGAGAGCCTTGGCATCGAACACCGCCTTGGCCTCCGCGTGAATTTCTAGCCCCGCATTTTTCGGCAGTTGACCCATGCGACAGTTCGACGTTTTTGTCTTTGATGAACCTGGCGAAGATTTCGACCGTTGGGCTCCCCCTTTTACAGACCCGGCCCTGGGCTGGTTCCATACCGACCGCTGGAACGGCGACCTAGAAAAGCTGGAAGCCGAGTGGATCGTATTCGCCCACCCTTCCATCAAGATCGACCGAGATTTCTTGAACGAGTTGGCCATCGAGACCGACAGCTTCCCCATGGTAGACGCCTTCGCCCCCCGCATAAAGGCCCGTGACCATTTCTTTGGCGGACTGGCCGTAGATGGCAGCCGCGGGTTCAGCCCCATCGGCGAAGAAGAGGAACTGCGCTACGTGGCGGCCCCCATCCCCCTGATCGGCGTTTTCTCTAGGCGCATTATCCAGCGTACCGGACTTTTCGACTTGACATTGCCCAAGGAATTCAGGCTCATGGATTATAGTTTGCGCATGGCCCATGCCGGAGGCAAGATGTTCAGCGTCCCCTATCTGGTGGCCCACGCCAACGAAAATGATTTGGGAGAAGCAACAGGTACGTCTAACGATTTATTCAAGGTTATAGACGGGGAATTCTTAAAGGCAGAGTCCAGCGTTCATCCGCTGTGGAACGTGCTTTACACGACGCTCCCCGTAAGCAACTTGATGAAGTTTACCGCATGCCACCCCACCACGGTTCTGGACTTTTTCAAGACCCGCGAACTGAAGATCAAGCGAGACAAGGCCACAGCCCTGAGCAAGCTGACTGAAAAGCATTTAAGGGATATTTCAGCTAAAAGAAAATCCAGATAGCGATCCAGAAGACCATCAGGCAGAATTCCATTTCTCTAGAGATTCTAGAGAGCAGGGTGCTGCAGAAGGTCATCCCAACAAGCGCTATAATACGGGTCCAGGCCACATCCATCCCGCGGTAGTACAACGAGATCCCACCGAACAGTTCGATCCAGCACCACAGCCCTTGAGCCAGCACCAGATAGCGGCGGCGGTACTTGGGCAGCGACGTTGTAGAAAAGCAGAGGCACAGGCCCATCATGCGGAAGGGGTACATTTCTCCGGCCGGGCCCAGGCTTCCGTCAAAGGCGAAGAAGGAGAACAGGCAGAACAGCAAGAGGGCGAAGGCCAGCAGCAGGCCGTTCTTGTAGAATCCGGAATTCTTGCGCCAGAGGAAAGTGGCGCAGCCCAGAATAAAGACGCAAGCCAAGGCATTGGGCAAGGTTGTCATGGAGCCTCCTTGTCCGAGGGTTCAACGGCGGCCTTTTGTTCCGCCAGCTGTTTCATGTAGGCGGCCAGGGCGTGGGCGTCAGCCTGGGTCATACGATTTCCAAAGGCGTTCATGTTGTTGCGCCCGTTCATGATAACCGCGGTCAGGGAATCCAGGCCCAGGGAATCGATGCGGGCCAGGTCCAGCTTTTGAGGCACGGGGTAATATTCACGAACAAACTTCTGGTTGAAATTTCCATCGGCGCCGTGGCATGTGGCGCAGCGGGAATTCCACAGCAGCACAGGGTTGTGGCTGTTGGCCGAAACGCTTAAGGGTTTGTCGTCAGAAACGCTTGCCGCCGTAGAGGAGCCGCCTCCATAAAGCATTCCCCCTAGGAGCGCCACAATCATGATCATCAAGGTTAGCAGTACCTTCCCGCGAACCCCAAAATTCGGGAAAACCCGGTTTTCACGTACAAACTTAAGGCAGAGCAAAAAGGTGGTCACCAGGGCCACGATGGGGTACAGCACAGGGATCACATTTACAAAGCCTGCCCCGGCGCTTACGAAGACTTCCTGGTCAAAGCTCCAGACGCAGAACAGGACCGCCGACAGGATGCCCACCAGCAGCGGCATCCGGAGCATCTTGAATTCCACGGTTGTCCAGGGGACTTTGTAGCTGTTGTCTTCTTCGATTTCGGGCGTTTCGTTCTGGGCCAGCTCGCTGCCGTCCACTTCGCCAAAGTAGGCGCTGTCTACAGCAATGTAGGAGTCCAGCTTTTTACGCAGGCGGAAGAACATCAAGATGAACAGCCCCACAGAGAACGACATGAGGCCGTAATCGGCCCAGTGCAGAATTCCATCCCGGGTGTTCATGGAGGGGATCAGCAGGTAGAGGCGTTCCGCAAACAGTCCAAAGAGAATGCAGAAGTTCACCAGGGCTCGCAAGGTCCTGTTATCGCGAATGGCTTCCACCCAAAGCAGCTGGGGAATCACGCCGGCAAGGATTACAGCGGGCAGGCAGATTTCACCCTTCTGCAAGAAATCCCAGAACCAGATGACGATCAAGGTCCAGGAACAGCAGAGCATCAGGCGTTCCAGCAGACGCACGCGATAGCCTTCGGCCCAGAGCAGCGCATTCACAAGAGCCAGCCCCGAGTAGATGGCCCCCGCAATAAAGTACATGGGGAAGAACGCCCCCTGCCACTGGGGAACGAAGGTGGTGGCAAAGTCTAGGCTTACGATGGTATGCACCCACAGCACCAGGGGGAACAGCAGCCAGGCCAGAGGGCGGCGGAGTTTCGCCAGGGCGGGAACCACGTTGCTTTTTAAATGGGTAAAGAAGAAGACCAGCGACAGGGTGCCGTAAACGGCGATGCAGCAGAAATCCCAGACCAGGGGCGAACGCAGGTTGGCAAAGTTTCCGCGGGCATCGGCAAAGGGGGCCACCATATAAAAGTTTTCCATAACGCCCAGGTGCATCAGGGGGAACAGCGCCGCAATCACCAGGCTGCAGAGTGTCGAAAGCTCCGCAATCACTGCGGTGCGGCGGTCCATGCGCACGCCCAGCGCCAAGAAGATGGCAGAGATCAGCGTACCCGCGTGGGCAAGGCCGATCCAGAAAACGAACAATGCGATGGGCGTTCCCCAGAAGGTGTTGCCATCGGTGGCCCACGCTGCGGGGCCTTCGTAAAGGGTATAGCCCAAGGCGGCAAGCCCAGGCAAGAACAGCACCAGGCCCACGTAGAACAAGATTTTCTGGATAGTCCAACCCTGCACTAGCGCTTCCCCATCATGTAGACAACAGACGGACCAAAGGCAGCCAGTTCCTTGGGCGCATACAGTTGACGGTTTCGGGTGGCCTCAACCAGGGGCGACTTTTCGTCTAGCCAGTTTCCGAAAACGATCGCCCCCTTGGGGCAGGCTTCGGCGCAGGCGGTCTTTACACCGCGACCAAGCCATTCACCGCCATTGGGCAAAAGGGCGGCCTCGGTCTTGAAGCGGGCGCGGTCATCTTGAAGGCGATGGAGGCAAAGGCTGCATTTTTCCATGACGCCTTTTTCGCGGAGGGGAACCTGAGAATTGAACTGGTGAGCCAGTCCCATTTTCTGAGCATCGTTAAAGTTGAACTTGCGGGCATGCATGGGGCAGTTGGCTCCGCAAAAACGGGAGCCGGCGCAACGCTTGTACATCATGGCGCTAACGCCGTCGGGTGTGTGGTTGGCGGCTCCTGTGGGGCAAACTTTTTCGCAGGGTGCGTCCTCGCAGTGGGCGCACATAAAGGGGGCGGCTCCGTGTGGTTCGATCCAATGCATAAAGCGACCGGCGGCGGCTTCTTCGTCGGTTACCAGCGGCACATTATTCTCTAGGTTGCAAGCCAGAATGCATTTGCCGCAACCGTCGCAGGCATCCAGGTCGATGGCCATGCCAAAGCGGTTGACGTGGGAGGCTCCGGCGACCTTCAATGAGCCGGGCGCATTGACTCGCACCAGGTTCAAACTTTCCTTGGCCTTCGAAAGGGCCAGCTTGACTTCGTCCTGGAATCGCTTTAGGCTGGGGGCCGAAGGAGTCTCCCCCACAAAGGGAATCTTGCGGCAGCCAAACAGCAGGCCGGCCGCAGCCATCAGAGAACATGCCTTAATGAATTCACGACGGTTCATAAAATTACCTATGGCATGCGGCGCAGTAAGTGGCCGCCTTCTTGAATTGGCGATCCTGGAATGTTTCGCCCCGATGGCACTGCAGGCAAGACTTCATGTCGAACTTTTCGCCGCCGTAGTTGTTGCGGGCGACACCCCCATGGCAATCGGCACATTTTACGCCGGCGGCATTATGGACGCCGTGATGGAACACCACATGTTCCGGCAGCTTGGGGACCACCTTCCAGGGTTCTTCGGGAGCCTTGGCCAAAACTTCATCCAGCTTTTCGATGCCTTCGCTTTCGGTTAAAGGCAGGCGGTGGCAATCCATGCAGTCCCTCTTAGAAGGCAGCAGGGCCCGCCCACCGGAACGGGATCCGCTATGGCAGGCGGCACAGTCCATGCCGATGGAGTCACCATGAAGCTGATGATCGAAGGGAATTGCGTTGTCTTTAAAGTTTGCGTTTCCTACCCGAGAATCCACAGGGCTCTGGCTCCAAAGGAAATCCCCAAGCAAGAAGGCACAGACAATAGCAAATGCCAAGCCCAGAAACTTCATTTGGGCCTCGTCTGGTCATCGGGATTCTTTAGCAGGTACAGAAGCCAGGCCGTCATCATCTTGGCCTGGGGCTCGGTCAGGGGCGTAATGTCCATGGCAGGCCATTCGTCGGGGTGCTTGGGCGTGGGGTGCATCAAGTACTGCACCAGTTCCTGGGGGTTAGACTCGTATTGGGCGGCGTTGTCGTGCATGGGAGGGGCGGCAAACTTTCGGGCCCAACGATGACAGCCCTTGCACTCGTCATCGAAAAACTCACGGGCGTTGGTCTTAAGTTCCGGGGTTACTTCGGGCAAGGCAAAATCAAGAGCGAACAGGCCGCTCACCAGCACAAACACACCGACTAAAAACTTAAAACGAACTCCCATCATAAAGTGAAATATACCATTTTTCTATTTTTTGTCTTATGGGTATTATCGAAATCATCGTTATCGCCATTGTAGAAGCCATGGATTGCTTCGCGGTTTCCATCGCTACGGGTTTAAGCAAGACAGGGATCCCCTATTCCAGGGCATTACTTCAATCTATTTCCTTTGGAGTTTTCCAGGGCGGCATGACCTTGCTGGGGTATTTCCTGGGCAACTTTGCAGAACGTTGGTTCAGCTCCATCGGCACCCCCATCGCCTGCACCATCCTCTGCGTTCTGGGCGGCCGCATGATCTGGGGCGCAGTCCGTGGTAGCGACGAGGCGGCAGAGACCAGCGCCAAGAACCTGAGCGTCGCCAACATTTTGCTCATGTCCGTCGCCACAAGCATCGACGCCTTTGCCGTGGGAATTTCATTCGCCTTTATTAACGCCAACATGGTGTTCGCCACTTCGGCAATCGCCGTGGCCAGTTTTATGATGGGAGTTATCGGTTACGAAATCGGCCGCCGTGCCGCAAAGCAGTTCAAGACCAAGATTCCCGAGATTATTGCAGGAATCATCCTCATTGGCATCGGCGTAAAAATGTTATTCTAAATATGGGTTAATCAGTTCAGGAACGCATACTTTAAAAACAGGGTTTATATGGATCAGAAGGAAATTGACCGCAGCCGATATTTTGAACTGAAGACTCAGTTGGAAGAAGCCAGCCGCCTTTATTACAAGGAAGGCGTCTCCCCCATGAGCGACCAGGATTTTGACTTTGGCCTCAAGGAGATGGAAGCGCTTGAAAAGAAATATCCTGAACTGGGAAATTACAGCGGCCTGACCCGCAACGTGGGCAGCGACCTGACCAACGACTTTGCCAAAGTGACCCATGCCGTGCCGATGCTCAGTATCTCTAACGTGTACAGCGCCGAAGAGATGGCGGAATTCGTGGAAGCCGCCGAAAGAGGGCTGGAGGATTTAGGTGAGAGACGGGATTCAGACGAGAAGCAGGAAGCTAGTGCCTCAGACCTCAAGGCAGGAACCGCGAAGTGGATTTGTGAACGAAAGATCGATGGCGTCAGCCTTAGTGTGGTTTACGAAAATGGCCGCCTGAAGCAGGCCGTTACCCGCGGCGACGGCGCCCAGGGCGATGACGTCACCTTGAACGCCTTGACCATCGCCGACATTCCTGAATTTTTTGACGCCAAGAAGTTGAAACTGGATCCGTCAGAAATTCCCCAGGGAACATTCGAAGTCCGTGGTGAAGTCTATATGGAACGTGAGGCCTTTGACCGCCTGAACGAACAGCTGATCCTTGAAGGCAAGAAGATTTTCCAGAACTGCCGCAACACCGTTTCCGGTTCCTTGAAGCTGAAGAACGTCAGCGAATGCAAGACCCGCCCCATGCGCTTCTTTGCCTACCATATTCCCCAGAGCGGCAACGCCACCCATCAAGAAAACCTGGAACAGCTCAGGAAGTTGGGCTTTAACACCAACCAGTTCTGGACCGCCAACACCGCCGACGAAATCATGAAGATTTCAGAAGTGATTGGCGCCGACCGCGATAACCTCCCCTTCGATATCGACGGCATGGTGGTCAAGCTGAACAATCTAAACCAGCAGCGCGCATTGGGTACCACCAGCAAGAGCCCCCGCTGGGCCATCGCCTACAAGTTCAAGGCGGAACGTGCCTACACGCCCCTGCTTTCTGTAGAATTCCAGGTAGGGCGTACCGGTGCCGTCACCCCCGTCGCCAACCTGGCTCCAGTCCGTCTGGCAGGAACAACCGTCAAGCGCGCCACCCTCCACAACTTTGACGAAGTGGCTCGACTGGACCTCCACTTTGGCGATACCGTCGGTGTAGAAAAGGGCGGTGAAATCATCCCCAAGATTACCGACGTCAAAAAGGAATTGCGCCCCGAAGGAGCCCTCCCCGTAACCGCCCCTGCCAACTGCCCGGAATGTGGCACGCCCCTCACCCGCATCGAAGGCGAAGTGATTCTGCGCTGTGAAAACTTGCACTGCCAGGCTCAGGTACAATGTCTGTTCGAACACTTCGTTAGCCGCGAAGCCATGAACATCGAAAACCTGGGGCCCAGTCTTATCGCAAGTCTTATCGCCACCGGGAAAATCAAACGGATTCCCGACCTGTACCGCCTTACGCAAGAAGACCTGGAAAGCCAGGAACGTATGGCCAAGAAGAGCGCCAAGAACGTCTTCGACGCCATCCAGGCCAGCAAGGAACGCAGCCTCGAAAATCTGCTCCACGGTCTCGGCATCCGTTTCGTCGGACGTACCAGCGCCCGCAATTTCGCAAAGCATTTCCGCACGCTAGAAGCCATCCGCACCGCCCCCATGGAAGAACTGCTAAAAGTTCAGGACGCCGGACTAGTCATCGCCAATTCCGTATATGAATTTTTCCACAAGCCCATGTACACCGCCGAAATCGACGAGCTGGTGGAGCTGGGCTGCCCCACCGAATTCAAGGGAGTTATCAAGACTCTGTTCGCCGGGCAGACCGCAGTCATTACAGGAACATTGCCCACCATGGACCGCGACGAGGCCCGCAAACTTATCGAAGAGAATGGCGGCAAGGTCAGCGGATCTGTAAGCAAGAAGACCAGCTGGGTATTGGCAGGCGAAGCTGCAGGCAGCAAGCTTACCAAGGCAAATGAATTGGGAATCCCCGTCCACGACGAGGCCTGGCTGCTGGAACAGATTTCTGCAAACGATTCCAATGCCGATGGAGCCGCCGCAGAAAGTTCAGACAATAAAAAAGCCGAGCCCGCCAACTCTGGCGAACAGCTCAGCCTTTTCTAGAACATCAATTAAGGAGCTGCGGTTGCTGCAGGGGCAGCGGCCTTTGTCAGCTTGTTCTTGACGCACCTCAGGGAGAATGCTGCATTGTCGAAATCTTCGGCACTGGTAAAGTCATCCCTGTTGTTCACTAAGTACCAGTAGACTGCACCGAGGCCATCGCCACCGGCAGCGGTCCAGAAGTAAGTGCTGGATCCAAGCTCCATGTATTCGCCGTCAGACATACGGCTACCCGAAGGCAAGGCGTTAAAACCAGATGCAGCAGAAATCGGAGCGCCACCACGGGCCCAGAATTCCCTGTTCTTCAAGGCGGCTCCTACGCCACCCTTACGCTTGCTCAAGGCAAACTGCCCCAGTTCAATCCATTCTTCGTTGGTGGGAATATGCCAGCCATCGGGGCAGATACCCTGGTGTTCCTGGGTGATTCCGCCAGACATGGAATTGTCCACATAGTCAGCAGGCAAGCGCATGGCCACAGACCAGGGGTAAAGTCTGCCATAGGAACGGCAGCGAGAATCCTTGTCTTCGTAGCAGTAGCTGCCCGGAGCGGCAAACCTCAGGTTTTCGGACATCCAGATTGTACTTCCAACGGCAACGGTCCTGTACTTGTTTTCGTCGCGCTTATCCACAAAGGCGGTACTGTCGTAAAGTTCGTCATCGTCAGGCGGATCCATAATGCAACGCAGGTAGTAAGCCTCATCCTTGCGGGCCGTATCCAGAATGAAGTCGTCATCGTCAAAGCTCAGCTTGCGGACTTCCGCCCTCAAGGAATCAACTTCGGTTCCGCTCCAGAAGCCAGTCAAAGTACCGTTACCCTCAAAGGCCAGCGACGGAACCCAGGTCGGATCCACCACGCAGGAATCGGCGTAGACGGTATCGGCCGGAGACTTCTTGGTGGGGTCAGGCAAAATGGCCTTGATAACGCTGACGCAAGTTTCCTTAGGCTTGGTGTACTTGCACACGCCAAAGGCTTCGCCATTAAAGCCAAATCCATTTTCGCCCATCAGCGCATCTTCACTTTCGTCCCAACCAGTTCTAGAACGGAGGTTGGTACCCACGCCAACAGCTTCGTCGATATCCTTCAGGTAGGTGTTCAGTCGGGCAAAATCCAGAGACGTGGGGACGTGCCAGCCATTGGGGCAGATACCCTTGGGCTTACGCTTCGAAATAGAATCCTTACCCACAGACTGATTGAACTTCTGGTCCAGCTTTACCACACCGGCCCATGTATAGAGACGTCCATACTTCTGGCAATTTTCTTCCTTGTTGGCATAGCAATAGCTACCCGGAACCTTCACGTCCAAATTGTTAGCCATCCACACCTGATCACCAATATGAACGGTCTGGGTCTTGCGTCCCTGAATTTCCACCACCTTGGGTTCAACCTTAGGCACAGGAGGAGGCGGTTCCTTAATTTCATAGAGGCGGTCTTCTACGCAACGCACAGAGGCACCCGTTTCCTTGGTATCATAATTGCCTTCCATGGATCGGGAGTCATAGTAGATCCACCAGTTTCGCGCACCGCCGTCATCATATTCAGTAGAAGTCCAGAATACAGCGGAACGGCCCAGGTCAAAAAAGCGGCCTTCAAAATCACGTTCACCACCGGGCAGTGCATTAAAGCCAAACTCATCGGTTCCGCCAGGAATACGCAATTCCTTTTCCCAACTTTCGGTAGACTTGAGGCTCAAGGCCACACCGTCGCTCACGCCCTTCTTGGCCACGAAGAACTTCAGCTTTTTCCATTCCTTGTTAGAAGGAAGGTGCCAGCCCGTGGGGCAAATGTCGTGGATCTTGCCCTTCTTGTACTTGCCCACGAGTTTCTGGATGGAGTGGGAGTTGTAATAATCCACCAGCATCATGGCCATGGCCCAGTTATAAAGGCGGCCATACTTTTCACAATTGAAGTCCTTCTTTTCGTAGCAGACGCTTCCTCTTACGTTATAACGCAGATTCTCGGCCATCCAGCGCTGTTCGCCAATCTGGACCGTCTTATAGACACGTCCATCGCGATTATCCTGAACGTCAGGCATCTTTTCAACATGGGCAAAAGCCACGGAACACAAAAAAAGAACAAATACAACAAATAAATTCATAACAAACCCTCATTCTCCAATATAATAACATAACCTCCAATCAAATTAACGAAATAAAGCAATAGCATTGCCAATAAGTCCACAAGACAAAGGCCCCTGATCGCTCAGGGACCTTTTTTATGGGAGAAATCCAGGAACCTATTTCTTTATTCCGAAATCGCTGTCGCTCATGCCATAGAAGCGGATGTCGTCCAGCCAGATTTCCAGGTCTTCGTTAACCACTTCTCCGTAAGAGGAGCCGTTGCTAAACTGAAGGTTGAAAATGTCGTCGTTGTGGTCCAGCCATTCGGCACCGCTAATCTGCAAGTCAGACCATGCGCTTGCCACCCACTGGTCGAACCAGACCGTATACTGTTTCCATTCATCGGTCAAGTCGATTTCGGTACCGAAAGCACCCCAGGTATCGGCGCAGCAGGTATCGGCGTAATCGGTCTTCCAGTTGATCTTGAAGGAACCGGTACCCTTTGCCCAGAAGGTCATTGCCTTCAGATTCTTGAAGTCGAAGCGCTTTTTGTTATCGCTATCGAACTGAGTACCGAAACCAGCCCACGGGTAGGAATCGCCTTCCAGGTGGATCTTCACATAGAGACCGCGACCATCGTGACCATTCTTCGTGATCATCTGTTCGAAGTTGGTCTTTTCGTAGGAATTGGTGGTATCGGCAACCATGATTCCGGTGATAATGGTATCGCCAGATTCAATGGTCATATTGCTGGTGGGAATGCAGTAGGCATACCAGCTGGGGGCATCGGAAAGTTCGTCGCCCTTGGACTTGGCAACCTTAGCGGCGAGAGCGCTAACATGAATGGAATCGCCGTCGAAACCGTCAAAGTCGTCCAGCAGCACATAACCCAGAGTATCCAGATCCGGATAGACAGCGTCATCGAAAGTCATGGTGGGCTGCAGCAAGGCACGCATCAGGTAACTACGCCATTCGTCCTTGTTTTCGTCATACACGCCGAAGCCCGAGCTGAATTCCCAGTAGGCAGTTGCGAAGCCAAGGGAGTGGGCCAGGTAGGAGATGTAGGAAGTCCAGGTTTCGCGAGAGACAGAGTCTGCGGCTTCATAGGCGCCAAATTCACCCAGGTATACAGGAATATCATGCTTGTCAGACCAGTCCTTGATCTTGCTGAAAGCTGTCCTTACGGCTCTCTTCTGACCCGGAGTGGCACGCCATTCGGTACCCGTTTCGTACTTGGGATCCACAAAGTCTGCACCCTGGTGAGTGAAGTTAAACGGATCGTAGTAATGGAAGGTCACGATGATATTTTCAACGCCGGCAGGCAGAGAAAGAGCGGCTGCGGAGTTGTAGGAATTGTAGTTGTAGGTACCCACCATGATAACTCTGGCAGGATCAGCTTCGCGAACCACATTGATAATGGAAGCCACGACACTGTTCCACTTATCGTTGGTCAGCTTGCCGCGAGGTTCGTTCAAGGTTTCCACGACCAGGGAGTCGGGAGAATACTTGATCACGTTAGCCATCATCTGCTTGTACACGCTCAAGAGGCAAGGAGTTTCCTCGTCAGGATTCTCGTACATGGCATCCCAATGGTGGGTGTTGATTACAGCGATCATACCATTCTTGATCGTATGGTCTACAGCCCAGAAGACCTGCTTCATCCAATCTTCATCTACGACGCATTCTGCGCCTTCGCCAGTCACATGTTCTTCCCAACTTACAGGAATACGGATGTTCTTGAAACCGGAATCGGCCAAGGCCTTGAAATCCTTGGGCTTGATCGTTTCGCTCCAGTTGCTCTTGAACTGGGAATCGTCAAACCCCTTGAAGTTCGTATTGGGAGCTTCGAAAACGTTGCCCAGGTTAATACCTGCGCCCATGTCCTTGACCAGCTGATTTGCGCGGGCCTTCACTTCGTAAACGATGCTCGAAGAAGAAACTTCCTCATCCGTAGAATCCTTGACGCTAGAAGAAGACTCATCCTTGTCTTCATCCTTGGAATCAGAAGAAACCACCACATCGTCTTCGGAAGATGCAGAAGAAGAAGAATCGTCAGAGCAAGCTGACAGGCCGAATGCCAGAAGACCTGCAACCATACCGGTCATGCAAAACTTCATCTTGGATTCGAGATATTTTGAAATGTTCATACCAACCTCTTTCTTATGTACACCCATAATCTATTCCAATTCGGAATACAGGAAATCAACTAAGATGAAAAAGTTGTTTTCTCTTGTACACACCTCCGAAATGCAAAAAGGACTAGTCTTTTTCAACCAGTCCCTTTTGTGAGAGCGAGCGCTATCGGAGGTTCTTTACCTGCGATTTGCGCGAGCGGTCTTGACGTGAGCAAAAAGGACTGGTCTTTTCGACCAGTCCTTTTTGTGAGAGCGAGCGCTATCGGAGGTTCTTTACCTGCGATTTGCGCGAGCGGTCTTGTTTAGCAAGCGCCCTGCCACTTCATAGCGTCAGCAACCTTGAGGAAGCCAGCGATGTTTGCACCCATAACGAGGTTCTTCTTGTCGCCGTACTTTGCAGCAGCGGAAGAAGCAGCCTGGTAGATGGAGGTCATGATGCCATCGAGCTTAGCGTCGACTTCAGCGAAGGTCCAGGAGAGACGTTCGGAGTTCTGAGACATTTCGAGACCGGAGGTAGCAACGCCACCAGCGTTTGCAGCCTTAGCAGGTCCAAACAGAACGCCAGCCTTGAGGAAGGCTTCGATTGCTTCCGGAGTAGAAGGCATGTTAGCACCTTCAGCAACAGCCATCACGCCGTTAGCGATAAGAGCCTTTGCGGATTCTTCGTCGATTTCGTTCTGAGTTGCGCAGGGAAGAGCGATGTCGCACTTGACAGTCCAAACGCCCTTAGAACCTTCGTGGTATTCAGAACCCGGAACGCGCTTTGCGTATTCAGAGATACGGCCGCGTTCAACTTCCTTGATCTGCTGAACAACTTCAACCTTGATGCCGTTCGGGTCATAGATGTAGCCGTTGGAGTCAGAAACGGTGACAACCTTTGCACCGAGTTCCTGAGCCTTCTGGGTAGCGTAGATAGCAACGTTACCGGAACCGGAAATAACAACAGTCTTGCCAGCGAAAGAGGTGTTGGCGAGATCCTTCAGCATTTCGCGGGTGAAGTAGCAGAGGCCGTAACCGGTAGCTTCGGTACGAGCGAGAGAACCACCGTAGGAGAGACCCTTACCAGTGAGAACGCCAACGAATTCGTTGCGGATACGCTTGTACTGACCGAACATGTAACCGATTTCGCGAGCGCCAGTACCCTGGTCACCAGCCGGAACGTCGGTGTCAGCGCCGATGTGCTTGCAGAGTTCAGTCATGAAGGACTGGCAGAAGCGCATCACTTCGTTATCAGACTTGCCCTTGGGTTCGAAGTCGGAACCACCCTTGCCGCCACCCATGGGGAGAGTAGTGAGGGAGTTCTTGAAGATCTGTTCGAAGCCGAGGAACTTCAGCATGGAGAGAGTCACTTCGCCACGGAGACGGAGACCGCCCTTGTAAGGACCGATAGCGGAGTTGAACTGAACGCGGTAACCGCGGTTAACCTGAACGTTGCCCTTGTCATCCAGCCAAGGTACGCGGAAAGTGATCACGCGTTCCGGTTCGACGAGGCGGTCGATCACGCCGTTGGTTTCCCAGGACTTGTCCTGAGCGAGAACGGGGTCCAGGGATTCGAGGAATTCACGAACAGCCTGGTGGAAGAGAGCCTGGTCCGGATCGCGAGCGACGACCTTTTCATAGACGGACTTGAGGTAAGCATTCTGGATTGCCATAATATTATCTCCAATGAGAGTTGTTGTTTAGATAAAACTTTGTACCATCGAGTGGTATTTCTGTTACGGAAATAAAGATAACAAATAATGAAAAAAAACAAGTGGTACTGTACAAAAAACGTTCATTTCTTACATTTTTGTAAGTTAGTTTTTCAGCAGATTTTACAATTGCGTTTTTTGATTAAATTTAAAGGGTCATACTTCCAAAAACCTACATTTTTGTAAGCTCACTATTTTTACTCCAATTTGTAAACATAGTTTTACACTTCATTTTACGAAAAACGTCATCCCAACCCCCTTAAACAGACAAAAAGAGCCCCCTTTCGAGGGCTCTTCATTACAATTTTTGGAAAAAATCGGGCTCAGTCCGTCTAACTTTACTTGACCGTCTGAACAAGTACTTCGTGAAGCAGACCGTTGCTGAAAACAACCTGTTCCGCATCCACGAACTGCATTTCGGAACCGTCGATATGGGTAGAACGGCCACCGGCCTCTTCCACAAGAAGGGCGATAGCGGCAATATCCCAGGGATAGCTCATGGTCATCACGAAGCAATCCAGGCGGCCGCAAGCGGTAAAGCAACCTTCGATAACCGCAGAACCGAGACACTTCACACGTTCAAAGGCAACCGCCTCCGCCGCAAAGTTCTTGGAATTCTGGGCATTAATCTTCTGAGGATCGCCCACGTTGAAGTCGCCGTTGCTAACGATGGCATGAGTGGGATTGTCTTCGCGGCTCACATGCACGGGCTTGCCGTTCATGAAAGTTCCCTGGCCCTTGATAGCGGTGAACATCTCGCCCAGCTTGGGCAGGTTGACGCAGGCCACAAGAGGCTTACCCTCAAAGTGGAGCGCAATGGAAATACCCCACAGGGGGATCCCGCGGCTAAAGTTCACGGTTCCGTCTACCGGGTCGATAATCCAGCGGTAACGCGAATCGGAACCTTCAATAATACCCGCTTCCTCGGTACGGATAGAATGGGTGGGGAATGCGGCACGGAGGCCTTCCACAATAAGCTTTTCGCTAGTGACATCGGCAATAGTCACCACGTCCTTGGCCGACTTGTACTTGACGTCACCCAGATTGTTCTGCAGTTCCAGACAGACCTCCCCCGCCTTGCGGGCAAGTTCTTCGGCCACTTTCAAAAATTCAGAAACGTTTTCCATAGAAATCCAATGAATTATCCGGCCTACGGCTTACTCGGGGTAGGCACAGCAACGGAAACCAATCGACGAAGACTTATAGAAAGCCGAAGCTTCGCGATACATGGTCTTCTTCCCCGTCAGGAATACCACCTCGATATGGTCAGGGACATACTTCAGACTGCCACCCAAAGTCTCCAGCCACTTCTCGCCGCCTTTCTTGTACTCGCCATAGGGAGCATAGTCCACACCCACGGAATTGCCGTTGGAATCCTGAACATCAAAGAACTGCAAGGAATCCTTGAAGTCCTTCTTGGTCAGAATCTTGTACAGCATCCTGGAAGTGTCAGCCGTATACACCGTATCCACTCGAGTACCTTCGCGATAAAGGAACACGGAATCCGTCGTATATTCAGGGCGGGTATAGTAGGGGAAGCTGCGGTTGGTACACAGGGCCTGGGATTCCAGGTCGACGCCACCCATCTTCTTATAGCTGCTACCACGAACCACGACAGAGGTATCTTCGGAGCGACCCAGCACCCATTCCTGATACTGGCCAGGAAGGTCGAACACGCCCATGGGATTCACGCATCTAGAACTGCGCGTAGCAATAGATGCCGCAGACAAGGAATCGTTGGTCGCCACATTGCAATAGGAATAGAGGTAATCCACGACTCCATCGGAAGCATCTTCCACAACGCCGTAAGATAACGACCCACCAGAAAGGCAAACCAGTTCCCAGTCGCGTTCCTTGCACAGGCTCACCGTAAACCCGCTTGCAGAAATCGAGTTACAAGTCTCCAACGCTTCGGAATGAAGGACGTTCACCATGAATTCGCCGGAATCGTTACGGTGTTCATAACGTTCCATGCAGAAGACGCCGGTAGTGTCGGAAGCCTTCACCGCAATAAAGCCCTCGGGGCATTCCACCTGGCTAGCCAGTTCTCCCGGAGAGACCACAACTGTATCGACAAGGGCGATGGAACTGTAGCCAGACCTGTCCACAGCACGGATTCGCAGGATCAACGTATCGCCGGGAGACACCCAGCGGATCGTATCGGTAACGAATGCGGAAACGCCCTTGGCGCTTACTTCGTCAGCCACGATCTGCACGCTGTCACCGTCTATCTGGTAAAGCTTGTTGTACTGGCAGGTGTCATCCGGGCATTCATGCCTTTCCCACTTGTTGGCACTCTTGTTAAAGGTTTCAATTTCGTAGGTTTCAACGGTATCGTAGCACAGCAACATCAGGCAGTCCTTGGGCAAGGTCAGGACTGAATCCACATCGATATTATGATCTTCCTTCAGCGGGTCTACACTACGGCTCCAGAAAATGCGCAGGCGGTTATTGCTATCAAGGCGGGCCATGTTGGGGAACAGGGTATCCTTGAGAGTAAAGATTTTTGTAGGCATCAAGGGTGCAATGGAATCGGTGGTCGAGAAGTCATGCCAGGAACTTTCGGACATGTAATCGTTACCCGCATACTGGGCGTTGGCATCAAAGGCGGTAGACGCAATCTTGTACTTGCTTTCGGCTTGCAGGCCTTCAATCACCAAACTGAAAATATTCGAATCGGGTTCGTCTGCATTATACCCCTTGCCATCCTTGATCAAGAGGTGAAGACGGTTCTTGTTGGACTTTCGAACTTCCACAGATTCTTCCCACAGGGAATCACCATTGGAGAAGAAATGGGCATTACGCTTGTAGATTTCCTTGCCGGTAGAATCAACGCCATCAGGAGACTTGACCGTCACCTTGATTTTGGAAAGATCTTCATCCTGGTTTTCGGCATAGATGATAATGTTGTAGCCGGCAATCACGCCGCTCAAGTCGTTGGGGTCGTAATAGTCCGTCTGGTCTGTGGGTCGGGTCCACTTAAATTCCGCGCCCGTAGTCCACTTCGATTCAGGACGATCCAGCACAGAAAACAGAGGGGCGATATCATCCCGGAAATGAATATACACATGCTGTACCGAACCGGGACCGCCGCTGGTATACTCGCAATAGATGGCCACCATCAGGCTTTCGCGCTTCGATTCCCTGACACTTTCCAGAATGTCGCTTCCGGTAAGATCCACCGTATCGTAGAGAGCCTTGGTCTTCTTATACTCGATAACGGTATCGGCCCTGTCCAGCTCCTTGCTACCCACAGACCTGGTGGAGTCCTTCACAACCGTAGAATCGAACCACAGGTAAATCTTGGAAAGATCATCCTTGTCGATGGGATATTGATAACGGACCTGATAGCAGAAAGCCCCGCTGTCGGCAGAAGAGGCGCACTCCCTAAGGACAGTCAGTTCGGAAACTTCCCTGTTAAAAAGGTATTCAACCTCGCTATCATCATCGGAGCAAGCGACAAAAACGGAGCCCAAACAAGCAACCAGCAACGCAAAAACAGAAAAAGACAAAAATCTCTTGACCATAGAAGAAAAATTAGCAAAAAAAATAAGGCCACCCTTGCGGATGACCTTACTCAAAAGCATTTTAGCTTGTTTACTCAAAGATTCTAGGAAAGGCTCCAAGGGAAACCTTCGGGTTTCCCTTGCGTCTTAATTAGTTTTCTTCAGCGTAAACGGAAACCTTCTGACGCTTTGCATCGACGTATTCGAACTTCACGACGCCATCAATGAGGGAGAACAAGGTGAAATCCTTGCCCATGCCGACATTCTTGCCGTTGTGGAAGTGAGAACCGCGCTGACGGACGATGATGTTGCCAGCCTTGACAACTTCACCAGCATACTTCTTGACACCAAGATACTTGGCGTTAGAGTCGCGACCGTTACGAACAGAACCTTGACCTTTCTTATGTGCCATGGATTAAGCCTCCTTAGCCTTACGCAGAGAGTTCTTCTTGACCTTAGCAGGCTTCGGGAGACCCTGAGCGATCTTTTCCTTGCGAGTGAGGGGCTTGTTCTGAGCCTTCTGCTTAGCAAGGGCAGCCACGCGAGCGCGGTTGCGGGTAATAACTTGAGGTTCAACAGTTGCGGATTCTGCGCCGGAGCGAATTTCCGTTACGAGCACCTCGGTATAGCCCTGACGATGACCGTTACGACGTTCGTAACGAGTACGACGCTTCTTCTTGAACACGATAATGGTATCGTATTTGCCGTGGTCGAGAACTTCAACCTTGACGGAAGCATCATTCAGGACAGGGGTGCCGATTTGCACTTCTTTTCCTGCGAAAAGAAGAACGGACTTGAGCTCCAGTTCGGAACCAACAGCTGCGTCGAGGGTCGGAACCTTGTAGGTCTTGCCGAGTTCGACTTTATACTGGAAACCACCTGTTTCAACAATAGAATACATTTTGTAATCCTTTTTAAGTTGCTATTGGGACCACAAATTTAGCAACGCCGTCAAAAAAATTAAAGGGTTTATCCACAGAAAATGAACATATTTTTAAAAATTTGCGGTACCATCCCGAAAATCCCCCCTTTTTAGCCCCTCCTTCGCCTAACAATCGTTGTTCGCCGCCCATTATTTTCCTAACTTTGCCCCCGTATAACTATAAAGGACCCTCAAATGAGTAAGATAATGAGTCTAAATGGCGACTGGCAGATGCTCTGGGATACCGAAGACACCGGTATTTCCAACCGCTGGTACGCAACTTATCCGGCAAACACTGAAACTGTCCAGGTTCCCCACGTCTGGGAACGCGCATTCGACAAGTTTTTGATGTCCCAGGACTGCGCTTACTATTTCAAACGTTTCACCATCGAAGATGAAAAGCAGGTGACCAAGCGTATTTTCCTGCATTTCGACCGTATCGCAACTCATGCAACTGTCTGGCTGAACGGCAAGTTGCTGGGCACCCACTTCGGCGCCTACACTCCTTTCGAATTTGAAACCCAGAAGGCCCTGAAGATCGGCGAAGAAAACGTGCTCTGCGTACGCGTTGCCAACATGGGCGCCGCCAACAGCCGTATCGACTTCGGCCGCGAATCCAAGGAAGGCGCAGACGACCGTTTTGCCCATCCTAGCGAAATGCCCGTCGGCCTCCCCTGGAACCAGTACCCCTTTGGCGGTATCTATGGCGATGTAAGCCTGGTTCTCGGTACTGCAGCCTTCATTTCTGACGTTCACGTGGAACCGGACCTGGACCAGGACCGCATCGCCTGCGAAGTCAGCTTCAACAACCCCCGTGGCTTCCAGACCCGTCTCCGCGTTCTCATGAAGAATCCGGCAGGCGAAGTCTACGAACACTTCATCAATAACATCAAGCTGGACAAGGAAAACGCCACCCAGCGCTACGTGTTCGAAGTGAAGGAACTGAAGAGAGACAAGTTCCAGTGGAGCCCCGACCACCCCAACGTTTTCGCCATCGAATTCCAGATGGAAATCAAGGCCGCCAAGGAAAAGGACGGCAAGGAAATCAAGCGTCCCGAATATGCCTTCCCCGTCGTTCGCACCTTCGGCTTCCGCAAGTTCGACTGCCTTAAGGGCGACTATTACCTGAACGACCAGATTCTCAAGATCCAGGGCGTCAGCTACAACCAGCAGTGGAGCGAAGGCGGTCTCTGGACCGACAACAACCCCAAGTTGGAAAAGGACCTGATGGCCGTCAAGGAAGCAGGCTTCAACGCCATCCGTTCTTGCGGCGCACCTCTGACCGAGGCAGCCCTGAACATCTGCGACAAGATCGGTTTGATCGTCTTCCAGGAATTCCCCATCCACACCATGCGTTCCACCCCCCAGGGTCTGGAAATCGCCAAGAAGCTGATTAACGACCTGATCAAGGAACAGCACAACCACCCCTGTATCGGTGTGTGGGTCCTGGGTTCCGAAAACGGCACCTTCCTGCTGCAGAACGGCAACAAGATGCTGAACGCCATCGGCCCCGTAGACATGACCCGCCCGGTAATCAGCAACCTGAACAGTATCTACCTGGATAACGAAGGCAACTTCCGCAAGGATACCGGCAAGCTCCTGCCCGTTACCGTAGACCGCATTTCTGCTTACGCAACGCTCCGCGTGAACCCCCGCATGAGCCCCAGCGCCACCTACACCCACTACCTGGCCCACAGTTTCGACCGCGACAACGAAGAGCTGATGGTTCCGGATGCAGGTCTTGGCGACGCTCACTTCCAGGACGAAGAAGAAAACGTAGCACAGGATATCTCCAACAAGATGCTGGTGACCCTGAAGAACCACACCCTTCTTCCCAAGGATGCAACCACCATCAAGGGTCCCCGTTGCACCAAGAACCAGAAGGCCGTCAAGACTTTCGTCAAGTCCATCGAAAACTTTGTGGAAAGCGACCTTTCTGTATGGAAGTCTTACAGGGACTTCTGCAGCGACGTAAACGGCATTGGCCTCAAGAGCAAGCTGGACCAGGTCAGCGCCTTCCAGAGCAACCCCCAGATTTCCGGTTTCTTCCTGGATCAGTGGGCAGACTGCAGCACCGACTTCTGCGGTATCAATGACGAAAACCGCGTAAGCAAGGGCTTCGAAGATTTCACCAAGGAAATCACCACCCCCAGCCGCGCTCTTGTCAGCGAACTGGAACACGTGGTCGCCCCCCAGAGCGAAATCAGCTTCCAGATTACCCTCCTGAACAACAAGCGTCTCGAAGAAGTTTCTGTAGAAGTCAAGCTGCTGGACACCAAGGGCAAGGAAATTTCTAGCCAGACTATGGAACCGGAAGAACCGGCCGGCAAGACCAGCTTGACTCAGCTGGGCATCTGCACCATGATGGCCCCCCGCAATGAGGGCAAGTACCAGCTGCAGATTACCCTGCTGGACAACGGCAACACCATCCATACGTCTACAGAAGACTTGATCGTTATCGACCAGGCCGATGTACGTTCCGCCATGAAGAAGGTCTGCTTCCTGGACGAAAGCGAAGAATCCAGCGACGCACTGGCCGCACTCTCCGGCAAGGAACCCATCATCTTTACCGCAAACCTCAGCTCCTGGCCCGATGAAATTCTGGACAAGCTAATCGACGTGGTCAAGAACGGCGGCAAGACCTTGCTGCTTTCTGACATGACCCAGGACGACATCGACTTCCTGAACCAGAGCCACCATTTCGACAGCAACATTGAATCTCACTGGAGCACCGGTGCCAACGAAATGAGCCTCCACTACCTGCCCAAGGGTTCCGCCCTGGCATCCGTATTTGGAGAAACCGCAGTTCTGGACCACAACGCCGCAGCGGTTATGCCCAGCATTTCCCTGAACGAACTGCCCGGCGCACAGGTGTTCGCACGTTCCGTCTCCCTGAAGGAAGGCGAAGTGAAGACCGGTTGCGACCTGCAGCTCTACCCCTTCGGTAAGGGTAAGATCATGTTCAACCAGTTCAACGTCTTCGAAGGTCTTGAAACCAACGCCCTCGCCGACGCACTGTTCACCAAGATCGTGGAACTGCTGTAATAGCGAAAAGCAAACAGGTTAAAGCTAAAAGGCCGCGGATACACTCCGCGGTCTTTTATTTTATATAAAATTAGCGGGACCGACCCGCTTACCTATAAATAAAAAAAGACTCGGTGCCTTATGAGAGAGAAGGCAAGCACCGAGTCTAAACACCCAAGTCCGATACCCTGGCGACTACCCATTAATGTCGCGAGTAAAAACAAACCTGTATTGATTTCAAAGTATACTTTTTTACTACAAAAAGCAAGCAGTTTTCCCAAAATTCCAAGTGAAGAATATTCCAACTTGGACGATGGCCGTCGCGATAGCTATATTTACAGCATGAACACTGTCGATTTAGAGAAATATTCCGACCTTCTGGCCCAAAACGCCCGCAAGGCAAGCAAGAAAATCCGCACCCTCAGCGCAGAGACCCGCAGTAAGGTTCTGGCCCGCGTGGCCGAATTGCTCCGCGCAAGCAAGCCGGAAATTCTCGCCGCAAACAAGCTGGACACCGACGCCGCCCAGGGTAAGATTAGCGACTCCATGCTGGACCGTCTGACTTTGAATGACGCCCGCATCGAATCCATGGCCAAGGGTGCCGAAGAAATCGCCGCCTTCGCTGACCCGCTGAACAAGGTTCTGGAAGCCCGCGAACTGAAGAACGGAATCAAGATCAGCCGCGTGGCAGTGCCTATCGGCTCCGTGTTCTTTATTTTTGAAAGCCGCCCCAACGTGACCATCGACGGGGCATGCCTCTGCTTTAAGGCAGGCAATGCAGTGATTCTCCGTGGCGGCAAGGAATCCATCAACAGCGCTAAGTGTCTGGCTGATATCTTCCGCAAGGCCCTCACCGAAAATGGCGTTGACGAAGATGCCGTCCAGCTGGTAACGGAATCCAGCCACGACTTGGTCAGCATGCTGCTGCAGCGAAACGACTGCATAGACCTGGTGATTCCCCGCGGTGGCGAACGCCTGATCCGCGCCGTTGTGGACCAGAGCAAGATTCCTGTCATCAAGCACTTTAACGGTATCTGCCACGTTTATGTGGACAAGTCCGCCGACATCGCAAAGGCAGAGAACATCCTGATCAACGCCAAGACCCAGCGCACCGGCGTATGCAACGCCATGGAATGCGTCCTGTTTGACAAGGCCCTCCCCTCCTCCGACGTGAAGCGTCTTGTGGAAGCCCTCACCAGCCGCGGCGTAGAACTGTTCGGTAACGCCGACGCCCAGAAGCGTCTGGAAGGCATCGCCAACGTCACCGATATCGGCGACGAAGCCAACTACCACACCGAATATCTGGCATTGAAAGCCAGCGTCAAGTTCGTTGAAAATGTAGAAGAAGCCGCCGACCATATCGAAAAGTACAGCAGCCGCCACACCGAAGCCGTGGTTTCCGAAGACACAAGCGTGCAGGATTACTTCGTGGCCAACGTGGATTCCAGCAGCGTCATGGTGAACGCCAGCACCCGTTTTGCAGACGGCGGCGAATACAGCCTTGGCGCCGAAGTGGGCATTTCCACCGACAAGCTCCATGCCCGTGGCCCCATGGGCGTTGAAAGCCTCTGCACCTACAAGTGGGTGCTCCGTGGCGAAGGCCAAGTCCGCGGTTAATAGCAAACGTCATTCTGAGCGAAGATGCAAAAGCATCGAAGCGAAGAATCCAAAAAAAAGGATTCAAAATGAAATTTGAAGATATCATGAAAGAAGTGAAGTTCGAAGTGGAAGTAGACGGCGTGATGCTGGCCCCCGCTATCGTTCAGGATGCAGACAAGGGTGACGTTCTCATGATGGCATGGATGAACGAGGAAGCCCTCCGCCGCACACAGGAATGTGGCGAAATGGTATTCTGGAGCCGTAGCCGCAAGGAATACTGGCACAAGGGCGACACCAGCGGAAACGTCATGACCGTTGTGGAATGGGCCACCGACTGCGACAGCGACGCCTTGCTCTTCAAGGTCCGTATGCAGGGGCCGCAAGTGGCTTGCCACACAGGCGCCCGCAGCTGCTTCTTCAAGGTCTGCGAAAAATAGCGGAGAGTATAAAGGATAGAGGATAAAGGTTTTTTGTTTTGAGCAATCCCCCCCCATCATTCCTTGAATCCACTAGAAATAAAATCAAGCAAAACGGCTGGAAGCGTCTTTTGTTGGCGGTTTCCGGTGGGTTAGACTCTATTTGTCTGGCCCATTTTTTCGTGGTTCACAAGGAAGCCCTGGGAATCGAGTGGTTAGGCATAGCCCATGTGCATCATGGGCTGCGAGAAGGAACGGCAGATCGGGATGCTGAATTTGTTAAGGTTTTTGCCGCACAAAACCAGAGCCCATTTTTTTTAGGAACGTTGGATGGAGTAGCGTTAAAAGCCGCAGAGGGTTCGTTAGAAAATAACGCACGGGATGCCCGCTATGATGCATTGCGGAAATTCGCCCACGAGAACCGCGCCGACGCCATCGTTACCGCCCACCACGCCGGAGACCAGGCGGAAACCGTATACCTCAGGTTACGTCGCGGAGTAAGCCTGGCAGGATTGCAGGGCATCCAGAGCGTTCGCCTGCTAGCAACCGACACGGACCTCCCCCATGAAGCGGTTTTCCTTTACCGCCCCTTTCTTGACGTTTCCCGCAAGGAACTGCAGGAATACGCCCGCGATAATAATCTGGACTGGTGTGAAGATGAAAGCAATTCCGACGTAAAGTTCACCCGCAACCAGATTCGGCACGAAGCACTCCCCACCCTAGAAAAATTGCATCCCGGGGCCACAAGTCAGCTGGTCCGGATTGCGTCAAAAACTGTCTCCGCCTACGAAAGGATCTTGACTATTGCAGACAAGCTATTCCTACCGCTTGTCATTTCAAGGGATGACGGCCTTACCCTCGACACCAAAAAAGGAAAGATTTCCCTAAAGAATGGAATGGACGAAATTTTCCGTTTATGGCTGGATCGTCAAGGCTACCGATTCCCCGTAGGAACCTTCAAGGGCAAGGCCCTGCTCAACGACATCAGGAACCTCTCTTACCGCA
This sequence comes from Fibrobacter sp. HC4, assembly GCF_023373925.1. Lineage (NCBI taxonomy): Bacteria > Pseudomonadati > Fibrobacterota > Fibrobacteria > Fibrobacterales > Fibrobacteraceae > Fibrobacter > Fibrobacter sp. HC4. Next base: position 29,633 of record NZ_JALCZV010000014.1, read on the forward strand.
CCCGATTCATCGAGAAAAAACGCAATATTATCAGAATTTGCGAGAAGAAGGCCTCAGTAGACATTTAATAATTTGTATTTTGTCGGTGTACGAAATTTTTTGAACTATTCTAAAGGGAAAGTATGAGTCAACGCCCCGGCAAAAGTGGAAAGCCCACGCCCCCATACAAGAACAAGAACTTTATCATCCTTATCGTGATGATCCTGTTGCTATTCATTATGTTCCCCCTGGCAGGGAAAAATGAAGAAGCCAACATGACCCGCACGGAATTCCTGGCCATGATGGGAGATTCCACCAAGGTCATTACGGAACTGAGCCTGCAGAAGACCAAGGATGGCATCATCATCGAAGGCGCCCGCGAAATGACTGCCGAAGAGCAGGCCGCCGCGAAAAAGAGTCAGAGCGTGATCGCCCGCTTCGCCAAGAACGAAGATACAGGCAAGACCAAGCATTTCGTCAGCCACATGCTGGACGTCACCAACGAGCAGATTACCGCCTGGGAAGTTTTCAAGGGAGTCAAGGTCAAGGTCATCCACGAAGAATCCTCCTGGATGGATACCCTGGTGGCATTCATGCCGGCAATCCTCCTGATTGTGTTCTTCTACTTTATGATGAGCCGTCAGATGGGCGGTGGCGGCAAGAACCCCTTCGCCTTCGGCAAGAGCCAGGCCCGCCAGCTGGACGTAAAGAAGAAGACCTTGTTTACCGACGTCGCAGGCTGTGACGAAGCCAAGCAGGACTTGCAGGAACTTGTAGAATTCCTTAAGGATCCCAAAAAGTTTGACGCACTTGGTGGACGTATCCCCAAGGGTGCATTGTTGGTAGGCCCTCCGGGTACCGGTAAGACTTTGCTGGCCCGCGCCGTTGCCGGCGAAGCTGGAGTCCCCTTCTTTAGCATGAGTGGTTCCGACTTCGTGGAAATGTTCGTGGGCGTGGGTGCTAGCCGAGTCCGTGATCTTTTTGAAAACGGAAAGAAGAATGCTCCCTGTATTTTGTTCATCGATGAAATTGATGCCGTCGGTCGTCAGCGTGGTGCAGGCCTTGGTGGCGGACACGACGAACGCGAACAGACCTTGAACCAGTTGCTGGTGGAAATGGATGGCTTTACCGCCAACGAAGGCGTGATCCTCATTGCAGCCACCAACCGCCCCGATGTTCTGGACAAGGCCTTGCTCCGTCCGGGTCGTTTTGACCGTCAGATTGTGGTGGGACTGCCCGACCTGAAGGGCCGTGAAGAAATCCTCCGCGTCCACCTGAAGAAGCGCAAGGTTCCTCTGGCAGACGATGTGGATATCAAGGCTGTTGCAAAGGGCACTCCGGGACTTGCCGGTGCAGACCTGGAAAACCTGGTGAACGAAGCCGCCTTGATGGCCGCCCGCTTCAACAACAAGAAGGTGACCATGCTGGACTTCGAGGAAGCCCGCGACAAGCTTTCTATGGGTGCGGAACGCAGAACCCTCCTCATGACCGACGAGGAAAAGCGCCATACCGCCTACCACGAAGCAGGCCACGCCCTTATGACCTTGCTGTGCAAGCATTCCGACCCGCTGCACAAGATTACCATTATCCCCCGCGGTCGCGCCCTTGGCGTAACCATGAGCCTGCCGGAACGAGACCAGGTTTCTTACAGCCGCGAATACGCCGAAGAACGCATCATGATCATGATGTCCGGCCGTCTGGCAGAACTGGTATTCTTCAACCATCAGAGCACCGGCGCCTCCAACGATATCCAGCGCGCCACGGAACTGGCCCGCAAGATGGTGACCGAATGGGGCTTCGACGATGAAATCGGTCCTGTTTGCTATAGCCGCGCCGATGGCGAAGTGTTCCTGGGTCGCGAAATCAGCAAGCCTAAGGAAATGTCCGAAATGATGGCCCAGAAGATCGACCAGGCTGTTAACGGACTGATCAAGCGTCTGGATGCAGAAGCCAAGAAGCTGATTGAAGAAAACAAGGACAAGCTGATCGACCTGGCCGAAGCCCTCTTCGAATTCGAAGTTCTGGACCGCGAAGAAATCGACCGCGTCATGGCGGGCGAAAAGCTGGAAGGCACCAAGAAGAGCCGCCAGTACAAGGCCATGGAAGAAATGGCTGCCAAGAAGAAGGCCGAAGACACTCCGCCTCCCGACCCCGGTGCACAGCCTCCTGTTGCTCCCGCAAGTGACGCTCCCGTTGAAGCAGTGAAGCCTGCCCCGGCTACCGGTTCCGAAACCGCCAGCGACAGCAGCTCCCAGTCCGCTGAAGTTCCAGCCGAAGCAGCCGAAGCCTCCGCTGAAACCACAGCCAGTGCAACTGCCGAAGCAAAAGAAGAAAACTAAAAACTCAACCTCACACCTATCGACCACGAGAAGCATTTATGTTCAAGTCCGTTCTTAGCAAGTCCCGCGCCTTACCTTGGAAAATCGGCGACCAGGTTCTCTCCTGCCAGCCCTCCCCTCTCATTATGGGAATCGTCAACGTAACGCCGGATAGTTTCTTTGACGGAGGACAGCATAACACTCTAGACGCCGCCTTCCAGCATTCCATGAAGTTGCTCCAGGAAGGGGCTGTCATTCTGGACATCGGTGGCGAAAGCAGCCGTCCGGGAAGCGCTCCCGTAAGCGTACAGGAAGAACTGGACCGAGTCTGCCCGCTGGTAGAACGTCTGGCCAAGTTCGCTAAAAACAGCGACGCCCCCACCTTCTACATGTCCGTCGATACGGTGAAGTCCAAGGTCGCCCAGGAGACCATGAATCTTGGCGCCCACATCATCAACGACATCAGCGCCTGCGCCATGGACAAGGACATGCCTGCAGTCGTTGCAAAGACTGGAGCCAGTGTGGTGCTGAACCACATGCGCGGAAACTTCGGAACCATGCAGCAGGACTTCAAGCCCTACGAGAACGTGGTACAGGAAGTCCGCGAAGAACTGCTGGCCCAGGCAAAGCTCCTTCTGGACTTGGGCGTCGAACCTCAGAAAATCTGTCTGGATCCGGGCATCGGATTCGGCAAAACGGTACAGGACAACATCGACCTGATGAAGTCCGTGGAAGACATGCTGGAAGACGGCTACCCCGTTCTGATCGGCACCTCCCGCAAATCCTACATCGGCAAGATGGCGGGGCTCGAAACCAGCGACCGACTGATCCCCACCGTTACTGCAGGCATTGTGGCAGCCCTGGGCGGTGCAAGTATCATCCGCGTCCACGATGTAAAGGAAGCCAAGGAATCCATGCTCTATCTGGAGGGCATGAATGGTTCTGTTTAAACTGTTCGACATCATCGATGTCCGTATGGCGGACATCCTTGACGTCCTCTTGATTTCAATTATCCTCTACTACATCTTTTTGCTGTTCCGCGGGACCCGCGCAGCCCAGATGCTCTTTGGCGGATTGCTGTTGATCCTCGCCTGGATTATCGCCCAGTGGTGGGAACTGCACACCGTCGTGTGGCTCATCAGTAACCTGGCCACCCTGGGTATTATCGCCGTGGTGATCTTGTTCCAGCCCGAAATCCGAAGCGCGCTGACCCGAATCGGTATCGCCGCCAGTAAGCTGGACCTCCACAATTTCTTCTTCCACGCCAGCGGCCTGGATGACATTACCAAGACTATCGCCGCCGCAGTCCAGGACCTGGCAAAGACCCGCACCGGTGCGTTGATCGTTCTCGAGAAGCGAGTGGGCCTCAGGAACTACGCCGACACCGGTGAAATTCTCGACGCACGCATTAGCGCCCGACTCCTCCGCGCCCTGTTCTTCCCCAACTCCGCCCTTCATGACGGTGCCGTTATCGTAAACAGCAAGCGCATTGTTGCAGCAGGCTGTATCCTCCCCATGCCCACCGGCAACGCCGAAAAGGAAGCGGGCTACGGCATGCGCCACCGCGCCGCAAAGGCTCTGGCCGCCGAATGTGACGCCCTGGTCATCGTGGTCTCCGAAGAAACGGGCTACATCTCCATCGCCTACAGAAACTCCCTGCGCCGAAACATCAGCGTCCAGGAACTGAAGCAGGAAATCATCCGCCACTGGGGCGAACTCTTTAACGACGTTCGTGAAACCGGTAAGACGGAAGCCGCCGCAGAAAAAGCAGAATAAAGAAAGGAATTAAAGCATCATGGCAGAGAATCAAGAAAACAAGGGCACCGAAAGCAAATCTAGCCGCAAGAAAAGAAACGTTGTCGTACTCGTACTCATGTTCCTTTTGTTGGTCTGCCTTTTTATTGTGCAGTGCCACCTGGACCAGATGAAGCAGGAAGCCCTGGCCAAGGAACAGGAAACCGCCCTTGAAATGCAGCGTCGCCGCACCCTTGATAGCCTCCGTCAGCTGGAGCAGATGCGCGCAGACTCCATCCGCAGGGCCGATAGTCTCGCCGCCCTCGTAGTGGATACCGTTCCTGCCGACACCACCCCCGCCGTCGTGGAACCGGTAAAGCCCGCCCTGAACCGCGACAGCATCCGCCATGTCCGCGACAGCATCAAGCATGTAAACGACAGCCTGGCCGCCATCGAAAAGGCCCGTCAGGACAGCCTGAAGGCCGTTGCAGACAGTCTCGCGGCCCTCGAAAAGATCCGCGCCGAAGAAGCCGAAAAGAAGCGTATCGCCGACTCCATCCGCGCCGCCGACCAGGTTCCGCCGGTTGCAGAAATCGCTCCCCCCGCAGGCCGTTACTACGACCCCATCAAGCTGAAGGTCAAGTGCGACGAAATCAAGTGCAAGACCTACCTCTCTGTTGGCGACACCAACAATCCTGTGGAAGCAGGCAAGGCCATCGAATACAACAAGACCGGTTCTGTGTTCTATTACGCCGTAGACTCCGTGGGCAACCGTACCCCCTGGGAAGAAGCCAAGTATGACATGGCCAGCGACAACGTCTGCGGAAAGAACGCCTACCCCGTTCCTGTTGGCGGTAAGCAGGTCTGCGTAGACGCCTACGAATATCCCAACTCCCCCGACGAACTTCCCAAGGACATGGTCTCCCAGGAAGAAGCCGTGGCCCTCTGCGCCAAGGAAGGTAAGCACCTCTGCTCTATCGATGAATGGCAGGCCGCCTGCCGTGGCAAGGACAACACCAAGTATTCCTATGGTGACACCTACAAGCAGAACAAGTGCAACACCAACACCAAGGCTGCCAAGCGCGTAGGCCGCAAGGAACAGTGCCGTAGCTGGTGGGGCATGTACGACATGAACGGAAACCTCTGGGAATGGACTTCTACCACAAGCAAGGATCACCCCAACATGTATCTGGTGGCCGGTGGTGCATGGAACACCAACAATGGAAGCAAGTGTACCGAAAGCAAGTTCAGCTTCTACCCCCAGAATCAGTACCCCTCCGTAGGCTTCCGCTGCTGCAAGTGAGTCATGAGTTTTCAGCTCTCATAGCTCACTACTCCAACAGCTCTACGTGCAGGTGTTCTGCATCGCCTTTTTCCCAAATTGCTCGGGCCTTGCCCTTAAGCTTATCTTCGACGCCGGTTACAACCATCCGGCGTTTTTCAATGGGAATGTTCTTAATACGGAAATCAATAGCCTTGTTAAAGTAGTGCTTAGAATTTCGGGCATGAAAAGGATAGTCATTACCGCTTGTGATTACGGGAATGTAATCATCCCCCATCACATTGTGGAAGACGTTCACCACCGTCAGACCCACCGTATCCATTACCGGTTCCAGGCTTTCAAGGTACACCCCCGGTTTCTGTCGGGTGCGGTTCAGCAAGAGACGGTGGACCTCATCACCATTAAAGGCTCGGTTGTTCAGGTGGCGCAAATATTCCTCGGCAGACCAGGATTCCTCAACATAATTACTTTCAAACTTTGGGATGGGCCGACGATTGTCCTGAATTAGCTGGTAGACAAAAAATACCAGCGCAACAGCAATTACAGGCATTAAAAGATGAATATGTTTTAGAATAAACTGCATTTTACAATAGATTTCGCGTTTTCCAACGCCAAAAATACTATTTTAGAGGCATGAAAAAGATTATCGCCCTCTCTATTACACTCTCTGCAGCAGCAACCCTCTTTACCGCATGCGGAAACGACTCCGCAAATTATGTGGGCCACTGGCAGGGTGAATCCAATATGGTTTTCGAAGTTTTGAGCAACGACAATCAGAACTTCACAATCCGCAACATCAATGGCGACCTTACCGCCAAGTTCGAAGACGGCAGAATCTGCGGCAAGAATTCCCTGGATATGCAGTATTGCATGACCGTCAAGGGAGACTCCGCTTACTATGAATTCGGCGGCATCACCACGGGTTACAAGCGTATCGGCCAGGCTGAATACGAACAGATCTTCGACAACCAGAAGAAGAGCATGCAGTAATCCTATAATACGGATTTTGACGCTCTTTAAAAAATCTGACTTTATAAAGAAACCCTTCAGTAAAAACTGAGGGGTTTCTTTTGTGCTTTAATCCAATATTATGGCAGCAGAACTACTCCAGTTTATTTGCGAATTCATCAAACCAGCTCACGAGCTTCAAAACCAAATTGGTCCAGCCTAGTTCTTGGCTTCGTTCAGCACTTCGACCACCAATTTTTCAACCATGGACTGGGAGGGAGCGCCGCTCCAGACACGCTTGATGTAACCGTTTTCATCCAGAAGCATCAAGGTGGGAACCGCCCTAATTCCATAGCGGCGCCACATTTCCTGGGTGGCATCGCGGTAGAGGGGGTACGGCGAAGCGTGCTGCTGCGCATAGAAGGCATTCAGAGTCTTTGTATCTTCGTTAGAAATACCGATGACTTCCAGGCCCTTGGAGGCGTACTTGCCATACACATTGGCCAGCACAGGCAAGGTCTTACGGCAAGGGCCGCACCATGTAGCCCAGAAGTCCAGCAAGGTGGCCTTGGGCTTGGCGTTGCGCTTTTCGCCATTCTTGTAGAAGTTGGCGCCGAATTCAGCCATCTTGCTTCCGATAGCGGAACCTGTCAGGCTGCTGATATCATCGGGGCGATCCGTAATCTTTACGGTCATGGGAATCTTCTTCCCTTCACGAACCACATCAATCTTGACGTTCGACCCCACCTTGCCCTTGGAAATAGCCTGCTGGATTTGTGCAACATCCTGAAGGGGCTGCCCCTGGACACCCACAATCTGGTCACCGGCCACCATGCCTGCGGTAAAGCAACCGGAACCGGGATGCACGCCAATAACCTGGAGGGCCAAGTGATTTTCGAAAGTTCCCTTCTTGAAGGTAACACCAAGCCAGGGCACGGCACAGGCAAAGCTGACCGCACAAAGAATCAAAAATGCAAAATTGCGATTCATGACGCCTCGCCCACCTACTTCAGAGTCGTCACCTTGGGATTATGATTGTCGTAATCCTGCAGGGTGGCATAACCCGTTTCCTTGAGGGCGGCAGCCAGTTCCTTACGCATGGAATGAGCGGCCATCCAGCGGAATGCCACCACAGAATAGCACTGCACGGCATCCACACCCATCTTGATCAGGTCAAACACCTTGAAGCCATGGTCGATACCGCCGCATGCGATCACGCTCATCTGGGGGTAATGTTCGCGGATATACTTTACGTTCCATACCATGTTCTCGTACAGGGGGCGGCCAGACATGCCACCGCAATCTCCATCGGCGCGGAGGGGCGTCAAGTCTTCGAACTTGGTCTGTACGGGAAGTTCGCTAATCTTCTTGGTGGGGTAAGTGTTGCCCACCACCACACCGTTCACGCCGCAGCGCACCAGCATATCCATGATGTTCACCAGATGGCGTTCAGAAAGGTCCGGGCTGATTTTAGCATAAACGGCCTTGCGCAAAGTCTGGGAATTGCGGAACTTCATGATTTCGCTGAAGATCTTTTCGGTGAGGGACAAGTCCATGTCTACGCGGGATTCACCGGTATTGGGGCAGCTCACGTTAATTTCTATGTAATCACCAGCCTTGTAGGCGATGGCAAAGCTTTCCACCACATCCTTTAATTTATCTTCATCGTTGGTCAGGCCCGGAGTTTCGGCAACGGAAACACCGACACAGAGGCCAACCTTGTGGGCCTTGGCCAGCTGGGCGTCTACACGGCGGGCAATGACTTCGACACCTTCGTTATTCAGGCCCATGCTGTTATGAATGGCACGTTCCTCTTCGATGAAACCGACGCGGGGACGGTGGGTATTACCTTCGCGGAAGTTGCGGGTGGCAGTACCTACAGAAATACCGCCGAAACCCATATTGGCGTAGTCGCAAATGCGCTTGGCCGTCTTGTTGGCACCGGCTGCCAGAATGATGGGGCAACCGAAATACAGGGAATTGCTATGGTCCGGGAAAGTGACCACGCGCTTGAGGGTCTTGCTCAAGTCGGGGCGGCCGCTCATAAAGGGAATGATGGGAGCAAACCTGGCGGCATGCTTCAGGGAGTCATGACGGAATTCCGGATTGTTGTGGAAAATCTTGCGGATCATGGCCAACACGCGGTCGCCAAAGTTCAGGTAGTATTCGTGATTTACACAATTGAATGCCATAATTACACCTTTTAATCGCCTTTTTATAGTCAGCGTCAATTATTACGCCTTTTAAAATAGAAAATATAAAGGCCTGACACTGCGCCCCATTTTTCTTTACTATTTTCATGTGTGGTTAAATCAGGTCAAAAACGCAAACTATATAACAAGACTTATGGAACAGCAGATCAAGAAAGCTATCAAGGCAAAAATGCCCACCTATATTCAGCAACTGAGCAAGCTGGTGAGCATTCCCTCCATCAGTTTCGACAATTTTGACCAGAAGTATGTTCTGGAATCCGCCGAGGCCGTCAAGCAGATGTTCGCCGAAGCAGGTCTCACCAACATCCAGTTCCTGACTCCGGAAAGCGGCCGCCACACGGTCTATGCCGAAAGCCTGACCTCTCCGGACAAGCCCACCATCTTGTTGTACGCCCATCACGACGTGCAGCCCCCCATGCGCGAGGCCCTCTGGAACACCAAGCCTTTTGAAGCAACCGTCAGTGCCGACGGAGAACGTCTCTTTGGCCGCGGCACCGCCGACGACAAGGCCGGCATCATTATGCACCTGGCCGCCCTGGAACAGGTCCGCGCCCTTAAGAAGAACGACGGCCCTAACCTGAAGTTCATTATCGAAGGCGAAGAGGAATCCGGCAGCGCAGGTTTCGCAGGCATCCTTAAAAAGCATGCCGAACTTTTGAAGGCCGATGCCGTAATCATCGCCGACCTGGGCAACTTCGCCAAGGGCACGCCCTCCATTACCACCACCCTTCGCGGCATGAGCGCCGTATCCGTGGAACTGAAGGCAACGAAGGCTCCCCTCCATTCCGGCTCCTGGTCAGGCCCCATTCCCGACGTAGGTCAGGTCCTTTGCCGCATGATCGCGGAGCTGACCGACGGTACCGGCAAGATCTTGATTCCCGGCTTTGAAGACGGACTGGTTCCGCCCACCGCCGAAGACTTGGCCTCTTACAGGAGCCTGGGCATGACCGAAGAAATCTTCCGCAACGACGGCGGCGTCCTGGATGGCGTCAAGCTGAAGTGTTCCGAAGATGAAATTTTGACGACCCTGTGGCGCAAGCCTAGCCTGGTGGTTACCGCCATGGAAGTGGGCAGCCGCATGAACGCAGGAAACGTTCTGCAAGACAGCGCCTACGCCCGCATCGGCATCCGTCTGGCCCCCGGCATGGACGCCGACCGCTGCACCCAGCTGCTGGTGGACTTCCTGAAGCAGCACGTTCCTTATGGAATCCAGTGCAACATCGTTACCGAAGACGGCGCCAACCCCTTCGTCACAGACACAAGTCACCCCTTCTTCAAGAAGATGAGCGATGCCATGACCGCCGCCTACGAAAGCGAGACCAAGATTATCGGTTGCGGCGCCAGCATCCCCGGTGCAGAACTTTTCCGCAGCACCCTGGGCAACATCCCCGTGCTGATGACCGGTCTTGAAGACCCCGAATGTAACGCCCACGGCGAAAACGAAAGCCTTTACCTGCCCGACTTCGAAAAGGGTATCATAGCAGAAACCTTGTTCTTTGGAGGCCTCTGCTAGAGGATCACTTATGAAAAAACGTTTGGTTGTTTTAACTGGAGCAGGAATTAGCGCGGAATCCGGACTCAGGACATTCCGCGGTAACGACGGCATGTGGGAACACGAAAACATCGACGACGTATGCACCCCCGAAGGTTACTACCGCGACCGCAAGCGCGTCAAGGATTTCTACAACTTCCTGCGCATGGGTCTCAAGGAACACCAGCCCAACGCCGCCCACTACGCCCTGGCAGAACTGGAAAACCGTCTTGGCGACGAATTCCTGCTGATTACCCAGAACGTAGACGACCTGCATGAACGCGCCGGCAGCCGCCAGGTGTTGCATATGCACGGCGACCTGATGCGCCTGACCTGCGAACGAGACCCCAGACACCAGTTCGTATTCAAGGGCGAAGAAACCATGAAGACCATCTGTCCCTTCTGCGGTGCCATGAGCCGTCCGGACATCGTGTTCTTCGGAGAAACCCCGCAGTACATGGAAGAAATCCAGCAGGCCCTGGAAGAATGCGAAGAGTTTGTCTACATTGGCACCAGCAGTGTGGTCTACCCCGCCGCCGGTTTCAAGAGCCTGGCCCATTCCTACGGAGCCAAGGTTACCTGTCTGAATTTGGAAGTCCCCGCCAGCGACCCCTACACCGATGTAAGCATCCAGGGCAAGGCCAGCGTCATTGTACCGGAATGGTGCAAGAACTTTAAATAATTTGTGGACGTCAAAAAGTTTCCGCTAACCGGTTTTTATAGACCGTAGCAGAAAGCGATATGATCCGCTTCGGAGTCCTGACTCCGGGGCGGTTTTTCGTTACCGCGGCAACGAGCCTGAGCGTCGGCGGAAAGATTGGAGCAACGTTCGCATCGATCCGCAAAACGACAGCCAGACACAAAATCCTTGGGATGCGGCACAGAGCCCGGAATAGACTTCAGGTTCTTCATTTCGCTGTGACTTTCAGGAATGGCTGCCAGCAAGCCCTGGGTATAAGGATGCAGCGGATTGTTGATGACTTCACGGACAGGGCCCACTTCAACAATGCGGCCCGCATACATTACAGCCACGCGGTTGGCATACTGGGAAACGATACCCATGTTGTGGGTAATGAGCAGCACTGCGGTTCCAGTACTTTCGGCCATTTCCTTAAGCACCGCCAGAACCTGAGCCTGCACGGTCACGTCAAGAGCCGTAGTCGGTTCGTCGGCAATAATCAGCTTGGGCCTAGGCAGCAACGCCATCACGATGCAGACTCGCTGCAGCATACCCCCCGAAAGTTCATGAGGGTAAGAATTCAAGACACGATCCGGATCCGTAAAGCCGGCCAAGTTCAGCATGCGGCGAACTTCCGCTTCAGGGGCATCCTTCCCGGAGCCTACCATGGAACGTGCGCGGGCACTGAACTTGAAAACTTCCAGCAGCTGTTTCTTGATAGTCACCACCGGATTCAGGGCCTGCATGGGTTCCTGGAAGATGCACGCGATTTCGGAACCGCGAACCTTCTGAAGTTCCTTCAGCGGGAGTTTGGACAAGTCAATGCAAGATTCCTCGCTATCGCTCGGAATGACACATTGAGACGCGTTCTGAAAGACTCCTTGAGACGCGTTCTGAAAGGCTCCTTGAGACGCATTCTGAATGGCGCTGGGAGCAAACAGCACTTCGCCGCTGACAATTTTTGCGGAGGGCTGAGGCAGCAGTCGCAAGATGCTCATGGCGGTCACGCTCTTACCGCAACCAGACTCCCCCACCAGCGCAAAGAATTCACCGGCATGGATGTCAAAGGAAACACCGTCCGTCACCTGCAGGCGGGCAGCCCCGAAGGCCACCGACAAATCCTTTACTGAAAGAACCGTGTTACTCATAGCGGTCTCCAGACTTGGGGTCCATGGCATCGCGAACACCTTCGCCTACAAAAGTGGTCAAAAGCAAGGTCACAAAGAGTGCCGCCACCGTACTTACAGAAATTCAGGGGGCGTAAAGATTATTCAATCCCTGGCTCATCAGTTCGCCCCAGCTAGGTGTAGGCGGCTGCAGACCGAAGCCAAGAAAATCCAGGGAGGTCAGGCTTCCGATTCCGCCAATCAAGGTAAAGGGGAACAGCGTCACCACAGGCGTCATGGCGTTGGGCAAAATTTCCTTGAAGAAAATATGACGATGTCCAAGTCCCAACACGCGGGCGGACTGCACATAGGTCATGCCGCGCAACTTCATGAATTCGGCACGCATATAGTAGCTGAGCGAAATCCAGTTGAAAGCAGCCATAATCAAAATCAGAAGCCAGAAACTGCGGCCATAGATACTGCCAATAAGAATCACCACATAAAGCATGGGCAGCGAAGACCAGATTTCGATAATGCGCTGCATGCCGGTATCCCAGAACTTTCCAAGATAGCCCTGAATGCCACCAATGACGATTCCCAGGAACGTACCCAGAACCGTTAGCAGTAGACTAAAGCTGATACAAATCCTAAAACCATGAATCAAGCGGGCCAGAACGTCGCGGCCATTGGAATCCGTTCCCAGCCAATGCTTGGCGCTGGGGGCGAAAGGCGGCGCACCGTCATTATCCAGGTCGGCCTTCAGCGGGTCATGAGCCACAGGAGGCATAATGGTCCAGAGAGCAGGACAGCCACCGGCTCGAGTAAAACCTTCGGCGGCATCTTCTTCGCATTCACGAACCGCAGCAAACAAGGCACCGTAATCGGCCTCGGTATCATAGCTACCGCCAAAGTCCTTGTCGCTATATCGGGCAAAGGCCGGGAAATAGCTCTTGCCATTGTAGCTCATGTACAGGGGTTCGTCGTTCACGGTCCAGGGGCTAGTCAACGAAAGCAGGTAAGCCACCACAAGAACCACAAGCGACCAGAATGCCCGACGATTCCTGCGGAAACGTCTCAGACGATTCAAGGTTTCTTGAGTCAATCGAACTTTCATGTGCCAAGCCCGCCCTAGTTAAACACCTTCTGCAAAAGGTTATAGAACTTGGTAAAGTCAACCGGCTTAGAAATATGCCCATCCATGCCGGCATTCACCGATTCCTGGACATCTTCGGCAAAGGCGTTTGCAGTCATTGCATAAATCTTGATGCAGGCCTTGAGCGGGTCAGACATTTGACGAATTCTGCGGGTCGTTTCATAGCCGTCCATGCGAGGCATCTGCACGTCCATCAAAATCAAGTCGTAGCTGCCAGACGGTTCACGTTCCAACCTTTCAAGGCATTCCATGCCGTCTTCGGAACATTCCACATGAACGCCAAAACTCTTCAGCATTTCTTCGGCAATCTCGCGATTCAACTTGTTGTCTTCTACAAGAAGGATTCGCTTGCCCTGAAGGTTAGCAATGTACTTCGGCGAATTCTTACCATCACCCACGCTATCGCTTTCTGCAACACGGTGAGGAGTTTTCACCACGACCTTGGTACCTTCACCAACCTTACTGTTCACCTCGATGGAACCACCCATCAAGTCCACATACTTCTTGACGATACTCAGGCCAAGGCCAGAACCAACGACACCGCTAATCGTCGCAGACCGTTCGCGTTCAAAATCTTCGAATATATGAGGCAGGAAACTTTCTGATATACCCACACCGTTGTCTTCAACGGTAGTCACCATATAGCACCAGCCTTCCTTTTCGTGAGGCATTTCGCGGAAGTTCACTCTGACAGTTCCAGCGTTCTCGGTATACTTCACCGCATTGCTGACCACATTCAGAATCACCTGCTGGACTTTAACCTTGTCGCAGAAAATATACTTGTGACCCATGTTTCTGGACACCAGAAGCATGATATTCTTTTCTCGAGCCGTTTCTTCGAAGGTCACGGCAACTTCGCCTGTCAGTTCGGCCACCACAGTGGGAGACTCTTCCAGAAACACTTCGCCCGATTCAATGCGAGCCATGTTCAGCACGGAGTTAATCAAGCCCATCAGCTGCTTGCCGGACATCTGGATATTATTCAGACAGCGAGAAAGTTTTTCAGTCTGTTCGGGAGGCAGACCCAGTTCCCACAAATACTGCAGGGCCAACGTATCATAGCCAAGCACCGCATTCATAGGTGTGCGGATGTCATGACTCATGTTGAACAGGAACTTCGACTTGGCCTTATCGGCAGAGCGAGCCTTTTCCAGGGCGGTTTCCAGAGCGATTCGCTGTTCCAGTTGTTTCTTCTGCTTTGAACGTTCCAACTCCATGGTTTCGTCAAAGTTCTTGAAGCCCATCACAAATTCCGGACGAATCTTGGAAGGTCTTACGAAAAGAGCCTGGATATAATGGGTCGTACCGTTCCCCTGGGTACGGAATACGAAATCAAACTGAGACCTGTTGGCAAAAGCCTCCTTCACCTTTTCAAGGGTCAACACCTGATCAAACAAGGCCTTGTCTTCGGGAATAACCATACGGTTGGCGTACACAGCCATGATCTGATTATACTTGGCGTCTCCGCTAAAGAGAGCGCCAGCCTTCTGAACGAGAATGGGGGCAATACGGATGCACTGGTTTTCACCCGTATCCAGATTCACTTCGAAGACACTGGCGTACGATTCCGCCAAGGCGCCGACCACACTCTGGAAGTGGTCCCTGTTTTCTGTATGGATCATGCGGCTGGCCCGGTTCATCAAGTAGATTACCAGGAAAACAATCAAGACGATGATCAAGGCTATTAGAAGGGCGCCAACCACAACCTGGATAGAAACCTTTGAAATTTCTTCCGGAGGGACCAGGACCACAAGGTAAAATCCGTAATCGCCAATGGCATAAACACCGGCTACGTGGGCACCGTTCTCGTCGCCATAGGTGAACTCAACAATGGAATCATCCAAGGCGGCCTTACGGAACAAGTCCATATTGCGATCGGCAAAATTACCAGTCAGCACAGACCTGAACGGGAGGCCATATTCCGCCTCATCCAGAGAAGAGACCACGTTCAACTTGGAATCCAGAATGTATTCGTACGCACGGCGGTTACTCAAGGAGGAATCAAGCAAATGGCGTAATTTTGTACGGCCACCCATGGAGCCCACCAGATAGCCCACAACAGAATCCTTAAATGTTACGGGCTGTACAAATCCCGCTAGGGCCTGCAAACTCCTCTTGGACTTCAGAATGGAGAAGACGTTGTTCTTTCTGGAAATGGCTTCCCTATAGAGGGGTTCATCATAAAGATCGAACTGATTGTCTTCGCTTACAAGGACCCCATCGAGCCTAAGGAAGTCCACATAGTCAAAAAAATCCTCACTATTTTCCGCCACCTCTTTAACAGCAGCCGGCGTAACGGGCAAACTCTTTAGCCGACGAGAGAGTTCCGAAGCCATCAACTGAACCTTTACGCGGGATGCATCCAGATGATGATTCAGCAGTTCCGATTTCTGCTTAACTTCCCATGCGACATACATTTCAATCTGTCTCACATGAGCTTCACGGACAATGTATGCAAAAAAAGCGGCAGCGATAAAAACGCCAACGGCAACAGAAGTCGCAAGTAAAAACTTGGGATTCATGTCCATCGGTCTGTTGTTCTTTTTGTCTTCCATAGGAGGCCCTTTTTCGCACACAATAATAACAAATTTCTAATATGTAGTCGTATGAGAGAAAAGACGATTGAGCACAAGAAAGAGAAAGACCAGAAGGAACGTTGCATTTTGGTTGGTATCGCCACTCCAAAAGTGCGTCCCTGGCTCGCCACCGAACAGTTGGCGGAACTTGGTCGACTGGCAGAAACTGCCGGAGCTGAAGTTGTGCAAAGCTTTTTACAGAGGGTTCAGCAATTCAATGCCGCTACCCTTATTGGAGAAGGCAAGGTAAATCAGGTAAAACAAGCCCTTGAAGAAAACGACGCCAAGATGGTGGTTTTCGACGATGATCTATCCGGTTCCCAGGTCCGCAACCTGGAACAGAGAATGCCGGGAATCAAGGTCCTTGACCGCACAGGATTAATCCTGGACATTTTCGCAAAGCATGCCGTTACCGCCGAAAGCCGCCTCATGGTAGAAGTGGCCCAGTTGCAGTATATGATGCCCCGCCTTACCGGTGCGTGGACCCACTTGTGTAGACAACATAACGGCGGTATTGGAACCAAGGGCCCAGGCGAAACCCAGCTGGAAACGGACCGTCGACTGATCCGCAAGCGCATACAGGAACTGAAGAAAAAACTTGAAAAAATCGAGGACGCCCGCGAAAGCCAGGCGGAAAACCGCAACGACATCTTTCACGTCGGCATCGTTGGTTACACCAACGCCGGTAAGAGTACTCTTACCAACCGGCTCACCGGTGCCGACGTCTACGTCGAAGACAAGCTCTTCGCCACTCTGGACAGCACCACCCGCAAGCTGTTCCTTGACGGCGAGAACATCATCCTCTCCGACACCGTGGGCTTTATCCGCAAACTCCCCCACAACCTGATCGAAACTTTCAAGAGCACCCTGGGAGTGGCCGCCCACGCCGACTGCATCCTGGAAGTGGTTGACGGAAGCGCACCCGACTACCGCGAACATCTGGAAGTCACCCACAAGACTCTGGAAGGTATCATCAGCAAGGACACACCCCGCCTCCGCGTATTCAACAAGGTGGAAGTCTGCGACGAAGCCCGCCGAAACGAACTGCTTGAAAACTATCCCGAAGCCATCCAGGTCAGCGCCCGCGAAAACATCGGCATGGAACGCCTGCGAGAAGCCTTCAGGGAGCAGCTATCCAACTGGCACAAGAAGCGAGAAGCACAAGCAGAAAAAATCAAGGAAGAAGCAGAATCACCATGGAAGAGTGAATAGTGAAGAGCAATGAGTTATGAGTTATGAGTTATGAGTTAAAATATGGCGCCTTCGGCGCGACTATTTAGCTGAAAGGAGCCGCAGGCTCCGACCTCATACCTGATACCTCATACCTAACTTTGGCGCCTTCGGCGCGATTATTTAGCTGAAAGGAGCCGCAGGCTCCGCCCTCGTACCTGATACCTAAAAATTATGAACAAAGAAGAACTTAAAGAAAAATATGGCAAGAAGCGCGTCCCTCACCAGTGGCGCGGTACCGACTTCATCTCCGCACAGATTTGCACCTTTTTCGGTTCGGGCATGAGCCCCAAGGCACCCGGCACCATGGGAAGCCTGGCCGCCGCCATCGTCGCCTACCCCATGGCATTGCTATTTGCCAAAATCGGCACACCCGACCTGGGCATCCGCGGAACATCCGCCGGTCTGAACAGCGCCTTCCTTATCGCCGCCATCTTCGTATTCTTCGCCGCCATCCCTTTTGTCAAGAAGGCCATGAAGGATACGCAGACCGAAGATCCGGGCTGGATTGTCATTGACGAAGTCTGCGGCATTTTCATGTCGTTAGCATTTATTTCTAATGCAAGTATACTCGCCCATCCCTGGACCCTTGCAGTGGCCTTCGGACTGTTCAGATTCTTCGACATCCTGAAGCCCCTAGGTATCCACAAGTTCGAAGCCTTCCCCGGAGCATGGGGCGTCATGGCAGATGACTTGCTGGGCGGTATTTACGCAGGCATCCTCATGGGCGCCATCGCATTCGGAATCGGACTTTAATCAGCCGCGCCAGAAGGTAAAGGAACGGCCCTCGATTTTCTTACTTTCGTAGGTACAGTCGTCGGCCTGTCGATAAAGGTCATCAAAGTCAACCTTGCCGCCCCTAAAGAAGGTGGCACCAAGGCTTACGGCAATATTGTAATCTTCAAGGCCTTCAATAGAGACCTTATTCAGTTCCGTAAAGAATCGTCCAATGGCCTGTGCACCCAACTCCTCGTTGGTCACCTTGCTCAGGAATACCATAAATTCATCGCCACCTAGACGCAGCAGCACATCGACGTCACGAAAGGCCCTCTGCATGGCATCGGCTACAGCCACAATCACCTTGTCACCAGCCTGGTGGCCATAATTGTCGTTGATGGACTTAAACTTGTCTATGTCAAACAGGCAAAGCATTCCCTGCAGGCAGTCGTGCATCTTTTCCTTGATCTTGGAAACGCCACCGTTGCGGTTGTAAAGGCCAGTCATGGCATCGGTTTCCGCCTGGGAAATCAAGGCCTTTTCACGCTGCTTCTGTTCGCTGATATTTTCCACCGCAAAAATCACGTAGCGGGGCAATTCATCTTTTTTGTCAAAGTCCACGTTCACATAACGGGCGCGGCACCACATCCCGCTCTGCGAAAGGAATTCATGAGTAATGGTCGTCTTCCCTTTCAGACGTTCCTTCAAAGTCCCTAAGTCCAGGAACTTCTTTGCGTTTTCGAGAAAATCGGGATCCACAGTCTGCAAGGCACCATGATGTAACATCTGCTCCACATGAGGGCCCATGGCACCATAAGGCTTCAGGGCATCTACATCATTACGAAGTTCCATGAACATCCCGGTATCAAGGTCTGCATGATACATGGTAACGTAAATATTGGAAATGGACTTCAAATATTTCGTCAGCTGTTCCTGGTTCGTCAATTCATTAACTCGATACTCAAACACAAAACGTTCCAGCTTCATTCGGGTCATGTAGGTTCCAAGAATCAAGCCCACGCTACTGTAGACCACCATGTTCACAATTTCAAGATTCACCATTTCGGCGGGCTTGAAAATCTTCACAAGATGAATGAACAGCAATTCCAAAACGAAATACAGGATCGCCAATCGATAAGGGCGGTCTGTAAAGAACATGGGCACGATGGCGAACATGACCAAAAGCGAAATGGTCAGCTGGTTTGGCGAACATACAAAGGCCAACAGGAATCCAAAGCCGAACAGAACACAGTCAAACAGGTATATCAGCCAAGGCAGCAACCTGGGCTTGCGGGGAACCAGATAGTAGTTGGCGAAGAAAATAATCAGCGATAGAACCAGGCCAAAACTGTAACCGAAATTCTGGTCAATCTTAACTTCAATCTGGAATGAACGGGAAAGCAACAGGGCCGTAGCAAACAGCACCACCGCGATCCTTGAAAAAGCATGAAGGGCCGCCTGGTTATTACGGTCCATAGCCGTCTTAATCTTGGGAAACTCCCTAGGATCAATACAAGCATACAGGATGTAGCTGCGCAACCATTCAAAAAATCGTTTCATCGGTTTTAAAGTAAATAAAAAAATATCCGTGGGAACATTTTCCAATCAACTTCATAGGAAAATCATCTAAAAAAAGGTATTTTTGGCCTAATTTGGAGTGAATAGATCTATTCTTCGGCTTGCAGGGGGTAATCGAACTGAATTGCCCTGTGAGTCGCAATCTTATCGAACTTGACTTCGTAGTATAAGTTCTCGGCATCGACACCAACCACGGTACCCGCCCCCATAATCTTGTGAACGACACGGTCCCCTTCCCCAAACTTGGCAATGGGAGCTTTCTTGCCGACAACACCATCCACACCGGATTCGCCATCCAGATTCTCGCCCAGTTCGCGGTTGCGATCCACCTCGGCAATATGTTCCTTGGCGGCGCGGTACCATTCCTCGGTAAAACCCTGAACCACATCCAGGTCGTCCATATCCATTTCCAGCAGGAACCGTGACGGGTAGCGACATTGGACATCGCCACCGGCGCTATCTTCGGAATCGCTGATGCACAGCACATTTTCGGCGCGGGTCAGAGCCACATAGGCCAGACGGCGTTCCTCTTCTAGCTGAGCCTTGTTCTTGACACGCTTTACCGGGAAGCAGCCTTCGTTAAGGCCGCAGACAAACACATAAGGGAATTCCAGGCCCTTGGCGTTGTGGATGGTCATGAGCTGAACCTTATCCTTGCGGACTTCTGCAGATTCAGCGGATGAGTCAGAGGAACCGCCCGCCCCATCGCCGGCTCCATCCCCCAAGCCATCGCTATTTGTGAACAGCACGATGTTCTGGAGGTATTCATCAAGGGTAGCATCTTCTTCGAAGTTCTTTTCGAACTCCATGACGCCCTGCTTAAGTTCGGCAAGGTTACCCAGGCGGTCTTCGTCACCATCCAGGCGAAGCATTTCTTCGTAGCCGGTTTCGCGGAGCATCTTGGTCAGCACATCGCTGACGGCCATATCGCGGTAAAACCCGCGGTACTTCTCGATCAGCTTGACGAACTCGCCCACCTTGGTGCGGGCCATGAAAGCGGCACAATCCAGGTCAGGCTTTACAGCATCATTTTCGACGGCGGCATTTTCCGCCTCGGCGGCCACATAAATTTCTAGAAGGGCATCGTAAAGATTCAGCCCGCGGCTAGTGGCGTAATTCTGCAAGATAGCCTGCTTCTTAGGGCCAAACATGCGCTTGGGCGTATTCACCACACGCAAAAAACTCAAGTCGTCGCCGTATACCAGCATACGCAAGTAGCAAAGCACATCCTTCACTTCCTGGCGCTGGTAAAATCCGATACCGCTGTAAACCTTGTAAGGCAAGTCCGAAGACATCAGCGCTTCTTCTACAGAGCGGGACTGGGAATGCATACGGTAAAGGACTGCGATATCCTTGGGACTGACGCCGTTATCGATTGCCTGCTTGATCCGTTCCACAATCCATTCCGCCTCTTTGCGGGTGTTCTTGGCGTGGTAAAACACAGGCGTCTTGCCGCCGGCCCTGGTGGGCTTCAACACCTTCTGAATACGGAACTCGTTATTCTTGATAACAGAATCCGGGATTTTCAGGATCGAGGGCGTCGAACGGTAATTGTTCTGCAGAAGGATTGTCTTGCAGCCTTCGTGGTGGCGGTCAAAATCAAGAATGCGGTTGACATCGGCCCCCCGCCAGGTATAAATCGTCTGGTCCGGGTCCCCCACAACAAAAAGATTCTTGTGGTAGCTGCAAAGCAGTTCCGCCAGGCGGTACTGCTGACCGTCAATATCCTGGAATTCATCCACCATCACATACATCATGCGCTTGGCCCACTTCTCCCGTTTTTCGGGGAAGCGTTCCAGAATATAAAGCGTTACCAGAATGAGGTCATCAAAATCCAGCGCAAAATTTTTGCGCTGTTCATATAGGTAGCGGTAATAAACCCGATGCCACTTATCAGGCGCAGCCTCCACCAATTCCAAAAGGCCTTCGGCATCCTTGTCGGCAAACAGGGAAACATAATCCGCCTCGTTGGCCTTGCGACCGCCAATGAAATCCATGACGCTACTGATCTTAAGGTCGTTCAGGTGCAGGCCCAGTTCGGCATAGCACTTCTTTAGCAAGGTCTTCTGATCGTCTTCGTCAAGAATCATGAATTCCTTGGGATAATTCAGCACATGAATATCTTCGCGAAGGAACTGTACGCAAAAACCGTGGAAGGTGGAAATATAACCGGAATCGTCGCCCTTGAGCATGGTGCGGATTCGGTTCTTCATTTCGCCGGCGGCCTTGTTGGTAAAGGTAACGCAAAGAATATTGGATGGAGAAATCCCCAGTTCCCTAGCCAGATACAGATAGCGATGGGTAAGCGTGCGGGTCTTGCCGGAACCAGCCCCGGCAATCACACGAATAAAGCCCTCGGTATTTTCAACAGCCTCACGCTGTTCTGCGTCTAGTTTAGAAAGCAAATCCATACTGCACAAAAATACACTTTAACAAAGGCTCTGTCAAGTCACCCCATACACATTTGAGCAACCAGCATAAAAAGTCCGTTTTGTCAGCCTGTCGAAAACTGCATTTTTACTCCAGAAACGCCATTTCAAGGCTGTTTATTAGCTTCGGCGCCAAAGCATATTTACAGTAGGTTTGCAGCATACAGTCTGGACTGACAGAGCCTGCAGTTAGAATACAGCTAACAAAACGCGTTTATGCAATCTGACCCTGGCCGTACGAAAAAACTTGACAGAGTTATCCGATTAGTAGTCTTTTGCGCACCGGACGGACGCCCCGTTGACTTTCTTTAGACCCGCATGTTGGTTTATAAAGCTGCTGGCGACAAAAGCTATCCTGCCTAACACTTCATGTTCTTCACTGTCGTATTCACCGGGCATCCAGTGACAAGCGTATTTTTCTATATTTTGATAAGTAGCTTGTTTTTCATTACTGTATCTACTCTGTAATTCAAGATCCCCCGCCGGCAGAAGGGAGAATCCGCGTTGGTTGCTCCCCCACAGGACTGCCCCCAAATAATTGGCACCATTACGCGATATGCTTCCCTTCATAATCAAGCCCCATTCTTCTTGATTCATCACATGCCAGCCCTCGGGGCATATTCCTTGATGGAGGACATACGTAATTCCATTTTTGTAGAAAGATACAGGATTACTCATCAAATCAAACTCCATCGGGCACTTGCTTGTGCCAATGCCAAAGCTGTCGCAGGCGGCAGGGAAATTCATGGCGCTAGCCCAGGTGTAAAGCCCGCCGAAGCCGTTGTCGCAGAACCACGGGTCGTCGTCGTAGCAGAATTTCGTGGAGTCGGTCATCTGGGCCCCGGCATCAATCATCTTCCCGTAGTTCAGGTTCTCCGCAAAATAAGTTATGGAATCTAAATTTGTATATCCCGCCCAATAACGAATGGTCTTGTACACCTGGCCGTCGCGCGGGTCGGTGAACTCGCCGTAGCTGTAGCCCTGGTCGTTCACAAACAGCTCGCTCATGTCGTAGTACTTGCTACTGCTGCTCGAACGGGCAACAGAACTGCTGGATTGTAGAATCCAGTGACCGTTTATGCAAAAATAAGTTTGACCTGTTTTCATGAAATACTGAGACCATCCTTCATATTCGCTGTCGCAAAGCGAGTCTACCAGCACAAAGCTGCTCGAGCTAATCCCGACATCGCTAACCGCTCCCGACGATGCCGCCACAGAACTGCTAGATCCCCAGTCGGTGCCGGGGATGACACTGCTGCTGGAGGCGGCACTTTCGCTCGATTTTGCGGAGCTTCCCTTGCTCGAGGAGCTCTTCTTGGATTCCTTGGCTTCGCCAGCTGTGACACTTGTGCTGGAGGCGGCGTCGAGGCCTTCGTCGTCGCTCGAGTTCACGGAAATTTCGTCGCTTGCGCCACTCCCGGAGTCGCCTCCGCAGGCGGTAAAGAAGAAAGTCAACATGGCGCACAGGGCAAGGCAAAAAATTCTGAGCAGGTTCATTCAAATATCCTTGTCATAACTCGTTTGAAAAATAAAAAATTTATATGTGAGCATCATTTTTACGCAGCGAGCACATCAAGAGTCTTGGTTCAAGAGACTCGATCTTGTAATTGTTACGGTTTTTCTTGGACTTTTTGTTCTTCTTGTTGAGTTTAGACACATAACCCCTATAGCCTTTCAAAGGAAAGGCTTTGTTAATTTGTTTAAAATCTTGTTATAGTTAGTAGTTTTTTACACAGCGAACAGAAAACGCTCGTTTTGATTTAGGCTCTTCGCTAAGACGAGCCATTTCTTGTGAATCAATTGAGATGAGATGCGCTTTTTCAGGATAATCATTTGATTGCTGCGGCGACCAGAAAAACGTCTGTACCTTTATAAGTTTATAAAGAGTGGTGTTATTTTCGTAACGCAACCAATACCCAGCAGGCAGTATTGACAGCCCATAGCTGTTGTTGCCAAAACCAGCGACCTTTGAGCCCATGTAGAGGGCGACATCACGGCTACTCTTTTCGGATATTTCAACCCACTCATTTTCATTCATTATATGCCATCCTTCCGGGCATATACCTTGATGCTGGACAAAATAATACTTTCCGTTAAATTCTTCATTATCGCTTTCTAGATTAAACTTATTCGGACATTTTTCCGAAGCAATGGAGACGCTGTCGCATACGGCGGGGAAATTCATGGCTCTGCTCCAAGTATAGAGTCCACCCCATCCATTTTCGCAGTACCACGGGTCATCATCGTAGCAGTACTTAGAGGAGTCTCCCTGAACAGATCCTCCAGAAACCATCTTGCCATAGTTCAGATTCTCCGCGAAAACCGTGTAGGATTCCATGAACACGCCTTTTTTTAGCTCAACCGTACGGTATTTCTGTCCGTCGCGCGGGTCGGAGAACTCGCCGTAAGACACCTTCTCGTTGAATTGTTCCGTCATATCGAAGTAGCTGCTGGTCGGCACAGCCGAACTGGAGGAGGCCGGAACCCAATAGCCTCCTTGGCAGACCTCTCGAACGCCACTATTCCTTCGTGTCTCTCCTTCTTCGCATATAAACACAACTTCACTAGAGCTACTTGTCCCATCCAAGTCATCACCACCACCCTCCTCTGAGCTGCTCGACTTAACGCTTGACGAGGCTGGGCTAGACTCACCGCCACTGTTCTTGTCTCCTGTAGACGAGTTTGATTTCGCAGAGGAAGAGCTGTTCGTAGTCGAAGACGAGACACTGCTGCTAGATTTGTCTCCATTGCCGTCACTGGTCCCGTCGCCGCTGCTCAGGATTTCGCTAGACGAGGATTCCTTTTCCGGTTCAACGAAGCTGCTGCTGTCGTCGTCACCGCAGGCGGTAAAGAACATGGTTGCCGCGAACAGGGCAAGGGCAAATGGTAGCAATCGTTTCATTTGTTCACTCCAAAGAAAGAAGATAGAAATTGTTGATGAGGCACGAGGTTCGAGGGCGCTCGCGGGGCTCGCTTCGAGGTTAAAATTTGGCGGCTACGCCGCGTAGCTAAATCTCATAACTCGTAATTCATACCTCATAATTAATTGACGACGCTTACCCCCTCGTACGCCGATAAAGGCACAACAGCCGGAGTCCGCTGTCTGAGGGATTAATTAAATTAAATGTATGCATTTAAAGTTTCGCCAGAGCATTCTCTCCCTGATACCGTCACTGGCGGTTATCTCGTTCCTATTCGCAAGTTGTTCTAGCGAAAACTACGAAGAAATCGTTACCGTTTCCATCAAGGACGGTGTTCTAGGCGATCCGGTAGACATCGATGTTCCTTCCGACCTTTTCAGGTCCAGTTCAGACATGTCTCCGTTCAAGACATCCTCCAGTTCGATAGCCAGCGGTAAATCTTCTGACAGTAAGACGGATTCATCTGACAGTTCCGTCAAACCGGTTAGCAGTTCTTCTATTGACGTCCCAAAATCATCTGCATCACAGGCAAGCTCCTCGTCGCAGAAAACCGAGACTCCGGCCTCAGCCCTTCCGCCGGCAGGATTCTACTCAGCCTTTACCCTGACCGCCCCTACCCCGAAGAATGGCGGTGTGATCCGTTGCACTTACGACGGTTCCGAACCCACCAGTGCCACGGCCCAGGCAAGCAACAAGAACATCTCTTCTACAACTGCCGTTCGCTGCTACGAATTTATCGGTAACGACATCGTCGCCAAGGAAACCCAGACCTACTTTATCAACGAAACCATTTCGATGCCCGTAGTGGCCATCAGCGTGGCTCCGGAATATTTCAACGGTTACGTCGCGGCCCCCAAGTGTTCCCCGGACCCCTGTTACTCCGCCAAGTTCTGGGAAGACGTGGAGTACCCGGTACATGTCGAATACTTCGCCAACGGCAGCCGTTCCACCCAGAAGGATTTCGAAATTGACGCCGGGATTTCCATCATGGGCGGCTGGAGCCGAAACCAGATCAAGAAATCCGTTTCGATCGCCATGCGCAAGGAATACCAGGACGGCCGTCTGAAGTACCCGCTTTTTGACACCCGCCCCGAAAAGAAAAAGTTCAAGGCATTCAACCTCCGCAACAACGGCAACCGCTTTGTCAGCGACTACATCGAAGACCCCATGGCCGTAAGCCTGCTGGAAGGGACCCATGTGGATTACCAGCGTTCTCGCCAGGTGGTGGTTTTCTATAACGGAGTCTATTACGGCATTCACGACATGCGTGAAAAGTTGAACGAACATTTCGTAGAGACCAACTACGGAATCGATTCCAAGGGCGTGGACGTCATCAAGCATACGAACACGGATATCAGCGCCAGCGGTGGTACCAGCGAAGGTTACATCAGCATGCTGAACTACGCCGTCAATAACGACCTGACCATAGACGCCAACTACATCACCCTGGGAACCATGCTGGACATCGCCAGCTACGTTGACTACATGGCGGCAGAAATCTACTACCACAACGGAGACTGGCCCAACAACAACCTTCGTGCCTGGCACTCCGTAGAACAGCCCTGGAAGTTCATGGCCTTCGACATCGACCACGGTTTTGACTGGACCTGGAACGTTAGCGGTTTTGGCCAGAGCACCAACATATTTACATGGATCAAGAACGGCGGAACCACAAGCGGATCCTGCTACAAGTCCAGCAACAGCCTCTGCTTCCACAACCTGTACAACAACATTATCAAGAACGAGAACTTCAGGCGCACCTTCATAAACAGGGCTGCCGTCCTGTACAACAGTTTTGTCAATTCCGCAAAGGTTGAAACCGCTGTCGACAAGATGGTATCCACCATGCCCATTTCCGATATTACCCGCGATATGAATAAATTCCCCAGGGCTCAGTTATGGTACACCAACAGTTGCAACAACGGATTTGAATATACGGGCTCCTGCCTCAAGACCTGGTCCCGCAGCAGGGACAGCAAGGTCATCCAGGAATTCCAGAACGAATTTGGCCTTGAATCCCTGGTGAAGACGACCATCAGCGCCACAGGACTGGGAACAGTGCTGCTAGATGATATTGCCCTGCCCAGCCAGAGCTACACAGGCAATTTCTTTAACGGTCACCCCATGAAGTTGACAGCCAGCGGAAACGGCGGCATCTTCGTAGAATGGGAAGATGGATCCGCCCAGAATCCCCGTTTTGTCTACGCATCGGCCGGGGCCACCTACACAGCCAAATTCAAGTAAAAAGGACGCTCACGCTAATCGCGTAGGCAACGCACCGAGTACATATTGGTGCTGATATCGAAATCCCTGGAAAAGTCCCCCGGAGGAGCCAGATGCCAACCAAAGGCATCACCATCTTCTTCGGTAGCGCTCCAGAAATGGGCAGACACACCCAGATCTACAAACTCATCCGTAGCCTTCCCTGCCGGAACCACGTCGAAACCATAACGGTCGGAGCCGTCCCATTTGTCCCTGGACTTTAGGCTGACCCATGCTTCTTCCTTTCCGTCGCTATCTTCGATAAAGCGTTTGAACATGGTCCATTCGTCGTTATCGGGCAGATGCCAGCCTCGGGGGCAGGATTTTACAGCGGATGAAAATGCATACAGTCTGCCGTACCTTTTACAGTTTTCGTCACTGTTATCGTAACAGGCACTCCCTTCGGACTTAAAGTTCAAATTCTGGGACATCCACGTTTTTGAGCCAATTTTGACGGTTTTGTAGGTCTGACCGTCTCGAGAATCCGTAAAAGAACCCGTGACAGGCACGGATATTGCTAAAGTGGGCAGGAAGAAGCAAAGAAAGGGAACGAAAATTTTATTCATGCAACTAAAGATATATTTCTTTCCCCATTTTGCAATGCAAAGGATAAATAACTAAATTCGCCCCGTTTTTTTTTTAAAACTTGATGGGGTACATCAGGTACCAGTGGACTTCGGGGTAAACCTGCACCGTGGGAGCCGGGAACTTGAAGTAGTTCAAGTAACGCACAATTTGGCGGGCCAGACGACTCTGGGGCCGGAAGGCTTCAAGGTCGTAGTCCAGGGCGATGTAGACTTCGCGATGGGGCGTTCCCTCGTAATGCTTGATGAAGACACCCTCGTCAATGCTGAGACCCACGGCAATGGCAAGCCAGCTGGGGTAATAGGCGCGGGCTGCGGCGGGCAGCATGCGGTAAGGCTTGAAGCTAGCCCAGTAAGTCTGGTTCACGTAGTCGTCGGTAAAGATGCCGTCTGAAGCCTGGTGGTCCTGGCGGTAGTAAACCTTGGTATTGATCCAGTAGCTCCACTTGAGGTCCACATACTTGAACAGCGGAACATAGCGTTCTGCCATAGGCAAGAAACCGCCAAGGGACCCGGACAGAACGTCAAAGATGCTGAAACCCCAGCTGGGAGCGAAGCCGTCCTTGATGTCGATGGCGATATGGGTGGACATGGCAGAAAGACCTGCGAACAGGTAGGAATAGAATTCCGAGACACCAGCCCAGTGGTAACCTTCGTAGAAGAATTCGCCCAGAGCCACACCCGAGGCAAAATGCCCCAGCTTGTCCAGGTTCAAGGCGTAGTCAAAATCGTTTTCAAAGTGGAAATCGTTGCCGTTCTCGCCCCACCAGCCTTTGTCAAAGACAAGCCAGTAGGCTGCACCGTAGGCGATCAGGGTCGTAGAGGCCACGCCCGTCAGCTTCAGGGCACTGAACTCGTGATTTTCCTGAGGATCCTCGGAGCGGTAATCCCAGGTGGAATCTCGCCAGGTCATGGGACCAAGGAAGCTGTCGGCCTGAGCCGCACCAGTTCCAGCCAGCACACCGGCAAGCATATATTTCAACACTCTTTTCATCGGGCTGCAAAAATAGAAAACCTCTCGGCATAAGCCAAGAGGTTTCCTAAAATCAGATTTGAGCCGAAGGGCCAAAAGGCCGAGCGGTCTCATTAGTCCTTAGCCAGGAGCACGACGCTGTTGTGGCCACCGAAGCCGAAGCCATCGGACATGGCATAGCGGAAGGAGTGGCAGGTGTTCTTGTTGGCGCAAACGTCGAAGTGGATACGTTCGTCCTGGTTGAACACGTTGGTGGTAGCGTGGATCATCTGGTTCTGGAGAGACTTGATGGTGATGATTGCTTCGAGAGCACCGGCAGCACCGAGAGCGTGACCGATCATGCACTTGGAAGAGTTGATCTTCAGAGTGTCGCGGAGACCGAAGACCTTTTCGAGAGCGGAGCATTCAGCAACGTCGCCCAGCGGAGTAGAAGTACCGTGGGTGTTGACGTAGCCAACGTCGGAAGCAGAAATCTTAGCATCGCGGAGAGCCATTTCGATAGCCATGCGAACGCCTTCACCGTCTTCACGAGGAGCGGACATGTGGTGAGCGTCGGCGCTCATGCCAACACCGGCAACGCGGGCGAGGATCTTTGCGCCACGCTTCTGAGCGTGAGAAAGGCTTTCGAGAACGAGCACGCCAGCACCTTCACCGATAACGAAACCGTCGCGGTCAACGTCGAACGGGCGGGAAGCGGTGGTCGGATCGTCGTTACGCTTGGACAGAGCCTTCATGGAGCAGAAACAGGCAACAGCAACTTCGTTCACGGTTTCGTCGGCACCGCCAGCCAGCATGATGTCGGCACGGCCCAGACGGATAGCGTCGTAGGCGGCAGCGATAGCGTGGTTGGAAGTAGCGCAAGCGGAGGTCACTGCGAAGCAGGGGCCCATCCAGCCAATGCGGTTAGAAACTTCACCGGCAGGCATATTGGTGATAGCCATGGGAATGAAGAACGGAGACACACGGCTAGGACCGCGAGTTGCATAGGCAACGCAAGTGTCGGTGTAAATCTTCATGCCACCGATACCGGAACCGATGATCACACCGGCGCGGCTGGGATCTTCTGCAGCAGGATCGACACCTGCATCGGCCAGGGCCTTGTATGCAGAGTAAACGGCATACTGGATGCTACGGGAGTAGCGGGACTGGTCGCGAGAGCTGAAGTATTCGTCAGCAACGAATTCGTTCACGCTAGCGGAGAACTTGGTGGTAAAGTTGGTTGCATCAAAGCGAGTGATCGGGGTGATGCCGGACTTACCTGCGAGGAGGCTGTCCCAAAGAACGTCGGGAGAGTTACCAAGGGCAGAAACGCAGCCCATACCAGTGATTACAACTTCTTCCATATATTCCCAAAGGTTAAGATTTGAGTCAGTTAACTACTACCAAATGTAGAAATTTCATTTTGTTGATTAAAGTCACACCATTGGCGAGACCGCGAAAAAATTATAATAAAAAACTTACAGAAATCTTACATTAGGATTGAAGCAGCCCCATTTTCGGTCACCACGCCAAAACCACGCCACCTTTAAAAACGTTTCCAAAGCATTGACAAACAATAATCTACATTTGCCCCCGCTATGGTAAGAATTAAAAGTGCGCCGAACCTCGTGTGGATGGACCTGGAAATGTCCGGGCTGGACCCAGAAAAGGATGTAATCCTTGAAGTGGCAACCATCGTGACCGACGGAAACCTGAAGATCCTGGCCGAAGGCCCCGTCATCGCAATTCATCAGACCGAAAACATCTTCGAAGGCATGGACGCCTGGAACACCCGCCACCACACCCAGAGTGGCCTGGTGGACCGCTGCCGCAAATCGAAAATCACCGTAGCCGACGCCGAAAAAATGACACTGGACTTCATCAAGCCCTTTACCCAGGAACGGGGCAACGTACTCTGCGGCAACTCCATCACCCAGGACCGCCGATTCCTCTACAAGTACATGCCCAAGCTCTCCGGATGGCTCAACTACCGAAACGTCGACGTCAGCTCCATCAAGGAACTGACCTTCCGCTGGTACCCCAACCTCCCCGAATTCGAGAAGATGGAAAAGCACCAGGCCCTGGACGACATCCGCGAAAGCATCGCCGAACTGGAATACTACCGAAAAACGATATTTGTGAAGAACGTTTAAATGACCATCAAACCTTACGTCGATACCCAGGACCGCCTCCCCTACGCCGTGCGCATGAGGAACCGCGCCATCGCCATCTTCGTTTTCATTGGAATTTGCGCAGGCATCGGTTCGTGTATCTATAAAGACAAGATTTCCGGGGCGGAAGCCGCCGAGTTAAAGGTGGAGACTCAGGCAGAGCCCGCTAACGATTATAACAAGGAAGAAGTTGCCGCAGGCAATCAGGCGCAAGAGATAAAAGCAGCCGGTCCGTCTGAATCCGCAAAGATGTTCGAAGGGCCCACCGCCGAAGACATCGAAAATACACAGATGGCGGTAACTGCAGAAATCGCCCCATCCAACCCGCCTGCCGTAGAAATCATCGACAGCGCCCACATCAAGAGCCAGAAAGACGTGTTCATGGCCGAAAAGATCGACAACCTGCTCCGTCGATTCAAGCCCGAAAACGCCATCATCCTGATCGTAGACGCCAAGAGCAACGAAATCATGGCCTGGGGCGAACGCAAGAACAACGCTGTCCAGAACCAGCCGGACTACCTGACCCGCAACACCTTCCCCGCCGCCTCCCTGGCAAAGACAATCACCATCGCCGCCGCCATGGAAAGCAACCGCTACGCCCTGAACACCTCGATCCCGCTCATCGGCCGCGCCCACCATCTTTACAAGAACCAGCTCAGGGTTCCCCAGAATTATCATGGCCCCACCGTAGAAATGCAGGACGCCTACGCCCATTCCTACAACCCGCCCCTGGCCCTCATCGGCATGAACGTGGGAGCAGGCAAGCTTAAGGCCGCCGCCCGCAACCTGGGTTACAACATGAACTACGCCGCAGGACTTCCGGGCAGGTCCAGCTTTACGCCGCCGGACACTGGCTACGGGCTAGCCGAAGCCAGCTGTGGCTTCACCGAAGCCACCACGCTGTCGCCCCTACAGGCCGCCGCGCAGGTCCGCGCCATCCTCATGAAGAAGCCACTTGAAATCCCCTGGTCCACCACCCCGGACCTCGACGGCTACGCCCCCAAAACCCGCCTGGCCCTGGACGTGAACAAGTTCAGCGAAAACACCTACTACGGACTCCGTCAGGCCATGATCCGCTCCGTGACCCACGGCACCGCCCGCAAGAACATCTCCACCAGGCACATGGCCCGCAAGAACTATAACGCCCTGAACATCGGCGGCAAGACAGGCTCCCTGGACGGTTCCGACCCCAAGGGCCGCTACGACTGGTTCATGGGATTCGCCGAAAGCAAGGAAGACCCCAGCAAGGCGATCATCATCGTAGTTTTGCAGATTTACGACAACCAGGGCTTGCGCCCCCAGCCCACCACCCAGGTGGCCGGCATGCTAATCAATTATTGGGCCCACCAGTACGTCACTGGCGGAAAGAAGAAATAGGAGAACAACATGGATTTATCTTGGTGGAACTTGATTCCCACTTACTTTGACGGTACCGCCATTGAACTTGGCAACTTCCCGGTGCGCTGGTACGGCATCATGTACATCTTCGCCTTCGTCACAGCCTACCTTACGCTGTGGCACATCAACAAGAAGGACAAGCTGGGCTACACCAAGGACCAGTTCGACAGCCTGTTCACCTGGATTATCGCCGGTATCATCCTGGGCGCACGACTGGGCTATGTGATCTTCTACAAGCCTGGCTACTACCTGGCCAACCCCACCGAAATCCTGCTGCCCATGACCCACGACGCCCTGGGATACCACTTTAGCGGTATCGCCGGCATGAGCTACCACGGCGGACTCATCCTGGGCATCGTCTTTACCATTATCGGTCTCAAGCGAAACAAGATGGATGTCTGGCAGGGCCTGAACCTATGCTTCCTGGCAGCTCCCCTGGCCTATACCTGGGGCCGTTGGGGCAACTTCATCAATGGCGAACTCTTTGGAGAAGTCACAACGAGCCCCATCGGCATGTACTTCCCGCTAGCCCACGATAGTCCCCTGTCCAACCCGATTCTGCATCACCCAAGCCAACTCTATGAAATGTGCTTCGAGGGTGTTATCTTGTTCGTGCTCCTGTACAACCTGAGGCGCATCCCGCTGCTCAAGGACAAGATGCCCTGCCTCTACCTGATGGGCTACGGCCTCTTCCGCTTCTTCATCGAGTTCTTCAGAAAGTCTGACGCACACCTTGGACGTAACGACCTCTTCGGCATGAGCCGCGGCCAGACGCTCTGCAGCGTCATGGTCCTTAGCGGCCTCATCTGGCTGATCGTAATGATCTACCGTCAGAAGAAGCAAGCAAAGGTGTGAGGTACGAGTGATGAGGGCGGAGCCTGCGGCTCCTTTGAGCTAGATAATCGTGCCGGAAGCGCCCTACTCAGCCATCAGTTTTCAGCATTGAGCAAAGAGTCATTATAATAGCGCCGAAGGCGCCTTACTTTAGCCAACTGCTCACAGCTCATAACTAAAAAAACGAGCCCGCAGGCTCGTTTTTTTTAAACGCTAACGCTGAGTTCGCTTACGGCTAATGCCGGCACCATGTAGGTTCCGAAGGGGTCCCGGTATTCGTTCCCCACATCCACCACGTTCTTCATGATGTCAAAGAAGTTGCCGCTGAGGGTCACGCCATCTACAGGATGCTGGATGACGCCATTTTCGCACCAGAAACCGTGAGCGCCCATAGACAGTTCACCGCTAATGGCGTTACAGCCGGAGCCACCTTCCAGGCGAACAACCAGCAGACACTTGGGGAACAGCTTCAGCAAACCGGCCGTAGTCAGTTCACCTGCGGGAACCAGCAAGTTGTTAAAGGAAGTCCCCATCTTGCTGCCGAAATCGCGGGCGCCGTTGCCGGTGGTCTCGCGGCCAGCCTTGGCCGCCGTCTCAAGATTGTAGAGGGCTTCGTTGAACACGCCGTTCTTTACCACTTCCACACGCTTGGCCACACAGCCTTCGGAGTCGCAGCGGTACTTGTGCTGGAACAATTCGCCCTGAGGGTCGTTAACGATGGAGAACTTTTCGCCAGCCACCATCTGACCTTCCATGCCGGCCAGGCGGGACTGTCCCTTCTGCATGGCTTCGGCTTCGAAAGCGGAGCAATACATTCCCACAATGCGGGCAGAAACTCTTTCCGAGAACACCACGGGAATCTTGCCGCCCTCGATTTTCTTGGCACCAAAAAGTTCCGTGGCATAGTCAGCCGTCTTCGTCGCGATTTCATCGATACTGAACTGCTTCCAGTCGCGACCGGACTTCACGAAGTTTCCAAGTTTCTTGACGCCATCGCGGACAGCTACGGCACCAGCCCCTGCGGATGCAGAATTGGACTTACCCTTGTAGAATACGCCTTCGCTATTGGCAATCACAGAAGAGGCGCTGGTCATATCCGCACCCAGGTACGGAATGTTCTCGATTTCCTTGGACTTCGCGAAGGTCTCTTTTTCTAGTTCGATACAGAAGTCCTTCATCTGCTGCAAGTTCAGGGATTCCAGGGCCGGGTTGTAGTTGGGATATTCATCCGGCATTTCCACAGGCTTGGGCAGTTGGATATCGATGGACTCCGTCCACTGAGTATGACAGAGAGCATCCTTCAAAGTCTGCGCCACCGCTTCCTTGGTCAGACGTTCCGTATAGGCATAACCCGGATGGCCATCCTTGATCACGCGGACACCGAGACCGACGGAGTCAGAAATTTCTGTATTCTGTACCTGTCCCTGAAAAACGGACAGACCTTCAGAATGGGAAGTAGAAGCAATTACATCAAACTGCTGAGCCTCTTTCTTGGCCAAGTCACACATGTAGGATACAGCATCAGTAATATTCATTTGTTCGGCTCCAAGTTCGAGGCTCCAGACGTAGCATCGGCAAAAGCACAACGGGACTTACGTTCCAACATTTTCCAGTAGGCGGCGGGGCTGCCGGTTACAGATTCCAGTGCAGAAGCCAGGTCCGCAGTAATGGGCTGGGTTCCAGCAATCAGGGCTTCCAACATTTCCATAGACACGCCGATGCGACGGGCGAATTCAGCCTTGTCCATCTTAAGCCATTCGATGCCTTCCAAAATTGCCTGTCCCGGAGTGGGAGTTCCACGTCTTGCCATACACAACTTCCTTGATTAAAAGTCTACCGTCTTCCAGCCTTCTGCGCCAAAGCGCAGATCGCGTTCCACAAATTCCCAGATCAAGAGCTTCTTGCCCTTCAGCACACCAGCTCGACGAGCCAGCTTTTCGCGGACCAAGGTACTTGCACCGCCATCGCTTACAATGCTTGCCACCGGACGCTTCATGTCCTTGGCGAAATGCGCGATCCAGCCGGCGTTCACCGGGGAATCCGTCTGGTAAATTCGGCTGAAACTGTCCCCGAGAATCAGGATCTTCGCATTGCGGAAATCATCCTTGAATGGGACAACCACATGGCCCATCACCTTCTGGGACTTAAACACATTGAACTTGTTCAGGCCGCTCATTTCTCCGATGTCACCCATACGGTCTGCGGCACTATCCTGAACATCATACTCTATAGATTCCGGTCCCACATCAACCAGACTATCTTCCACCATCTTCTGAACCTTGGTGTAGATTTCCCAGGCAGCCAGTTCCGCGCCTCGAGGAGTCCAGTGGGTATCGTCATTCAAGTACAGGGCACCCAGTTCACCATCGTTGGCCTTGGCCGCCCACAAGGGAGTGTAAAGGTCTACCGTATTGAAGCCCAGGGCAGTAAGGCTATCCAGAACGGTCTTGCCATGACCTCTATAGTCGCCGCCACCCATCACAGGCTTAATATCATTATCTCCGGTCAGTCGTTCCGGGTAGATGCTGGGTTTACCAGGAACCACCACCACCAGAAGTTCCACACCCTTGGCTTTCAGTTGGTCCCTAAATTTTTGGATTGCCTTAATGGGATCGTCTAACTTGGCTGCGCGTTCATCAAACGGAGACGGCTGAACCAGAAATTCCACATCCTGGCGGTAATAAAGCCACGGGTCAGAAGAAAGATCTGCTGGATTATTCCCCAGGACCACCTTCTCGCCCGGCTCACTGAACAGTTTCCACACCGTCAGCTGGTACTTGGGACGAATGGCCAGAACCAAGGCATTTTCATTTTCCACAGTTTTTTCGAAAGCCCTGAGATAGCTTCCCTTCCAGACACCATAACGTCTAATACCATCCAAGGCGCGCAATACAGAAAAATCACTAAAGCGTTCCGTAATCACGCGCAAACAGGAATCCAGTTCCGGGAAATGTTCCGGTTCATCTTCCAGAACATACAACAGAGTGTCAGCACGGCGGAGCAATTTGTAGTCATCGTCAGCCGTGTCCAGCTGCGCATAAGTATTTACCGCAAAAGTCGCAGATTCAAGATCCGAAAGGGCATTTACCACAGGTTCCAGATTCTGGGACAGTTCCCCCTCATTGGAGCCGGCAGCAACGTTCTCACGGGCGTCATGCCAGGCAGCCTTCAACTTGCGGGCGTTATCCACCATGGAAGCCTCACGCTTGAAAGGCCCGTAAAAAGTATCCTTGAAAATGTCAAAGGACAAGAGCCGCGGACCGCCAGAAACAGAAGAATCAGCCTCTTCATCGGAGGTACCACAAAAATCAACCACCGTCTGCACAGTAAAGGGCAGCAGGAGCAATACGCCAAAAATCGCGATAAGAACAACAAAGGATTTCTTCACGTTCAAAAAGATAGTATTTTCTCCCGCCCACAAAAAAATTATACTATATTTGGTTGCGCTTATGGCAGTAGGCCTAAGGCCCCGCCGTAGTTGTTGCCTGGATAGTTCAGTTGGATAGAACGGGTCCCTCCTAAGGATCAGACTCGCGTTCGAATCGCGATCCGGGTATTTTCAAAGGTTTCTGGTTCACTCCAGAAGCCTTTTTCTTTTTCCCCAAAAAAATCCTGCGCCCATCCAGAAGTTCTATTTCTTTGTTGTAAACAAAAACAACGTATAGTTTAGTACAAGTTAAGAAACAACTGTATAATTTATTAGTTTTTACACATCTTTTTGTGTAGGGTAACAAACAAAGGAACAAAGATGAAAAAACTTACAACAATGGTAGTCGTAGGTTCGTTGGCCCTGTGCGCCTCCGCCTCCGAAAATACTGTCCGGCTAAAAAGGGACGTCCTTGGACGAGCCCTGGGTTCAAACCAGAAACAGCCCGTCCTTCTGAAAAAGGCGAAGGTCCAGGAAGCTACGCCACTGGCCACCAGATACAGCGGCCTGTACAACAGCATGGCAGACCTTTACAACCCCAATGAACAGGAGCCCAGCCTGGGCAGATATGTCGTCGCCTCCTTCACCAACGACAACAGTACCGGTTACGCGGATCGTTTCGATTTCAACGAACGCTCCAACATTCCCCTTAGCGAATTCAAGACCAGGGTCCAGGACTTCGAAGACCACTACACTTCCGTAGTCGGTGACTATGATACGCCCCAGATCAAGGTCCGTTACAGGGGTATATATCCCTACGAGACCACACCCTACTCCGTCATGTTCGGTGCCGACATGTACGATTACCAGGGCAGCTTCTACAGGGTCAACAACGAAATGTACATGACCAAGAACGGCCTGAACTCCGTCTACGGCATTCGAAACTACGCCCATGACAACGGCTATGTCGGTGTCGCCACCAGGATGTTCTTTATGAGCCAAGGTACGGCATTCCCCGGTTACGTCAACTTTACGCAAAAGACAGGATGTAACCTCAGCATGAGCCGCGGCTACAACAGGACCGAGGAACTAACCTACAACGTAACTCTGGCCATGGACATCGCGCCCTTTGCCAACGTGTACCTTTTTGACGCCGCATGCGCCAACAGCGTGGACTTCTACACCTATCTTCCCGATAGCCCCAGAAACGAAGACCTTGCCGTCGGCGTCCACGATTATTCCTACTTCGGCTACATCTTCAAGGATAACGAAGCCTACAAGCTGACCTATGACGAAGAAGCCGCCATCCTGGACGACTTCATCTACCATAACAGAACCATCGACTTCGCAACCATGGCCGAAAGGAACAACTTCGCCCTGGCCAACAACGCCATTTCCGTAGCCCCCTACCAATACTACAATGGCGAAATGCTCCCCCACGACGATGTAAACCCGTACTTCAAGAACGGATACAGCTATGTCAAGCCCGAAATCTCCGCCATGACCTACCTGTACCTGAACGGTCATAAGAAGGTGACCCAGATTATGACAGGCCAGTTCGTAGACCACGATGCCGTTACCGCCAACCCCAGCGCCGCCCCCACCCTGGCCGCAGCCATGGTGACCGACCTGATTTCCAAGAATCCGTTCTACAAGTGGCATCCCGAAGTTGTCAAGGCCTTGCTGCTCACATCCGGCCTTAGCGACATCCTCAGGAACCGCTACACCAAGGACAACTATAACGGAGGCGGGTCTGAAGTAGGCATGTTCCGTCCCAATTTCAGCGGTATGATCAAGGGCAACCGTTCCCGCTATTGGATCGGCGACAACAACGACTTCTTCAAAAATGGACCCATCAAGTTCGTCGAGAAGAACCTGGTCAAGGGTAAAAAATACAAGCTCGCCATTTCCTGGCTGAACTCCGGCATTTACCAGATTGCAAACGGTCGAATTCAGCAAGATCTGGACCTGAGTGTTGCTGTCCCCCAGGCAAACGGTTCCAAGAAATATTACCGTTCCATGTCCTACGGCAACACCTTCGAAATGGTGGAATTCGAGACCGTCACAAACGATCCCATCACCATCGAGATTTCCCGATTTGCCAACAACGGCGGCCGAGTCATGCTAGGCTACAACCTCCACGAAATGTAGTCTAGAGTAAAAGTCAATCCTGTTTCAGGTAAACCACTTGCTGGGGGAAGGGGATTTCAATCTTGCCTTCGTCCAGCAATTTCTTTATCTTCTCGAGATATTCCCGTTTAAGGCTCGGGAAATCACTGGCACGAACCCACACGCGTACCGAAACGTTCACGCTGCTGTCGGCCAAATTCTCAACAAAGATCGCGGAGGCAGGATCCTTCAGGAAACGATCTTCTGCGGCGACCATCTTGCGGAAAATATCAAACACCTCGTCCAAGGAAGCGCCGTAGGCGACCCCAACGGACAAATCCAGTCGGCGAACCTTATTGCGGCTGAAATTCACAATGGGAGCACCCCACAGGGAACTGTTCGGGGCAGAGACATACAGGCCATCCGTCGTCTTGAGGGTCGTATTAAACAACCCGATACCACCGATCTTTCCCTTGACATTTCCGCATTCGATGTAATCCCCAGCCTTGAAAGGGTTAAGGAACAAAAGCAAAATACCCGAAGCCACATTTGACAGGGTATCCTTAAGGGCAAGGCCAATGGCAAGGCTCGCGGCACCGATCATGGCCAAAATTCCATTGGTATTCACGCCAAAAATATTCAGCCCTACAAGAAGGCCTATTACATACAGGGAATACCTGAACAGATCTGTTATCAGGGGCACCGCCGCCGGGTCCAGCCCGCGCTTGGTCATACGACCGATCACCTTGTGAAAGGACCAAACAAGAAACTTGATGGCGACGATTACCACGAGCAGCAACAGGAGCCGCTCGAAAATTGAATCCTCGGGAATATACTCTCTAATCTTATCCACGGGGGCAAATGTAGAAAAAAAATTAAAATCTACCCCGTGACGCAAATCAATCGCAAACTTTAAAAAAAACGTTCATTTTTTATATTTAAGTCAAGGAGTATGCTTTATGGAATTCATTAAATTTTTAACAAGAACGGTGGCGATTTCTTTGATTATCGCCCTGTCCGCATGCAGTGACGACTCCCTCCTCGATGTGCCCGACGAAGAATCCTCCGAGAAAAAATTCGATACCTTCTACGACCTGAATGACTGTACCGACGAAAATGCTGGCGAAATCGCCTACGTAATCAGCGAAGACGCCTACTATGTCTGCTCCGACAAGTGGTACCGCGAACACCGCGACACCAAATCCAGTTCCTCCACGTCCAAGGAATCTAGCAGTTCCGTAGAATACATCGAGGAGCCCGAAGAAATTTCCTCCAGCAGCAACGACGAACCCGAGGAGCCGCCCTGCAGTTCCGCAGCCGAACCCGAAGAAGCATCTTCCAGCAGCATCGCCTACTACCTAGAGACAGCCAAGGAGCTGTACCTGACCATGACTTCCTACGAGCAGGTATCCAAGAACTGGGACGGCTTCGATGGCGCAGGCGACCCCCAATTCAGCTTTTCCATCAAAACCTACGCAGACGGAATCCAAGGCGCAATCCTGTCCATCAACAAGCTCCTCAGTCTCGACGACAAACGCAGTTGGAGCGGAAGCAAAACAGCCTCCGTTACAATACCCAAGGGAATCGATTCCCTGGTCATCTGCGCAAAGGTCCTCGATATCGACGTCAACTACCACGACGACTATTCCTCCGGCAACTGCGCCTCCCAGGGACAAATCGGCTACCTGGAAAACTACGAAGAAATCTCGCAGTCCGATGCCAAGGGCAAAGACTATAGGCTCTACTGGGAATGGTTCCTGACCGAGGAATAAATGTTTCACAAAATCCTTAAGGTCATAGTCCCCCTCAGCCTCCTCCTTTTGCAAGCCTGTTCCGACAACTCCGACATATCCTCCACGGAACAGGAAAACACGAACGCAGGAACCACGGAATCCTCAAAGACCTACTTCACCGATGAAGGTTACGAAATTGGCCAGTGTCAACCCGTCTTTTACGGCCTTAAGATTTTCGTTCCCGAAGAAAACGCCTTCTACATTTGCGCCAATAATAACCGCTGGATAAAAGTCCGCGTAAACGACGACTACGAGGAACCTGCATCCAGTTCAAGCACCTGGGTCGAAGAGTTCCCCGTTGATTCCGTCCACATCATTATCGACACCCTTCCCTACAGCAGTTCATCGGCAGTTTGCGATCTGTACTGGAATTCAGACTACGACGATTACATATACGCATACCCCAACGACAAGGCCAATAACGATTCCGCCTCCCACAGGCTTGCAGACGGAGGAGTTTTCCTGAACATTCTCCAGGGCGGGAGCTATTCCGTACGGTTCCAGAAGGGATCGGACACTATCGCCCCGGAACTAAGCCTTTATCATTATTCGACCTACACCACAACGATCCAGGCGCAGGATTCCATCGATTACTGGTACTTCCCCATTAATGCGGAAAACCTGAAATCAAGCGATTTCTATAAAACAAGATTACACAACAAGGACTGCTCATTTTATAAGGAACCGACAAAAGGGTTCCTCTTTGAAGGCTCCGGAAAGTACTCCAGCCACTTCAACATAAACCTGATCGTTATCGGCAAGTACATGGGCACATCGGACAAGGCAAGCGAAACCACGCTGGCCGAAACCATCAAGGCCCGCATGAACGAAGCCCTTAACAACGGAGGAGTATTCGTTGACAAAATCACCGTACTCCACGCCCATGAACACGAGTTACACGGCCAAATGTTCCCCGAAGATAGCGCCTACGTCCTCCCCTACGGTCGAGTATTCGCCAACTACAGCCTGCTGGAAAAGTGGAACGGCCACGAAAATGCCCTAAACCTGATGCTAGGCTACTACATAGACCGGCCGAACATTCTCGGTTTTGCCCCTAGATTCGGAGGGCACCTAGACGCCTCAATCCCCAACTACTCCTACGTGGTACTGGGAACCCACAACCGCGTCACGGGCAAGCCAACGGCACAAAGCTCAAACGACATTGCCGAGACAGCCGTTCACGAGGCGGGGCACTTCCTGGGACTGCGCCATACATCCTCTTCCAAGAACGACATGGAAGGAGACCTGGACAAGTCCAACGTCGAAGACGGCCTAGAAGACACCCCCTACTGCGCCAAGGTGAATACCAGCGAAAACATAGACAACTGCCCCGACCGCCGCAACATCATATTCCCATACAGCTCAGACAAGACAGAACGCACCTACTCCGGGGAGCAGGTGGAACAAATCAGAAAGAACCTGACGCTGATGGTGCACTAGAAAGGAGCAACAAAAGCCCTTCCAGCCGTTAACGGAAACGGCCAAACAGTGAAGCGAAAAAGCCCTTCTTCGATGGTTCTTCCCTGGAAGGTGAATATTTGTCCTTAGCCAGAGGTTTCTTCTCAAAAGTCAAATCCACATCTTCACCCTTCCAGAAGGCCAACATTTTCTTTTGGACTTCGGAGCAGAAACGTTCATTTTCCTGATAGGACAACAGAACCTGCTTTGCCTGGTCAATCTGATTTTCGATTTCGTAAACCTGAGGGGCAAAGGTCTGGAAGAATATCGATTCATCATTCAGCTGCAGATAGATATCCTTGAAGGCATCCTGAATTCCCTGCTTCAAGTTAAGCTGAGCCTTTCTAAACTTTTCTTCGTTGGCCTTATTCATGATAATGCCAGCCACATCGGCAACAAGCGAAACGGCCGCACCAACCACGGGCAATGTCTTTCCGGCAAAATTAGCCAACTTTACAGCGCCCCAGGGTTTAAACTTGATGGCAATGCCAACCTTTCCCAGAAGGTCGCGGCCTGCGAAAATCATGGCCTTGTCAATGCCATCAGCCTTCTTAAGCAGACCGGCACCTCCCTTGACCAAACCCAGAGCTGCATCGATATTCTTGGATCCCACATCCAAGTCCGCCTGAATTTTTTGACAGGTTGTAGAGACAATTCCTTCAAAATGATCTTTCAGAATATCCTGGATGTTGCCTTCCAGCTTGTAGGCTGATCCAGAACCAATTTCATCATCCACGACACTTTGCAATGTATCGGGAGTGGAACTATCAATCTTCGAAACGATTCGACGTTCAAGGGCCAAGAGTTCTTCACGACAAGGGCGAATTTCACGCTTCAAGTCCGTGCAAGCATTATTCAGGTCTCTTTCCAGGACTTCCACAGTATTCTTGGTTTCGGGAATGACAGCCTGATTCAATTCACGCTGTTCATAGTCCAGGGCCTGCAAATTCACCTTGGATTCTTCAATGATAGCCGAGAGTGCCGTATCCTGAATCAGCTTCTGGGGAAGGATTTCCTTAACCACGGAATTGACCATATCCCTAAGATTCTGCATTCTGGAATACTTCTCGTACTGTTCTCTCTTTTCTGGAGTCAGCCAGTAATTCTTGCGGCCGGCACCATTATCCTGCAAGCCCTTTCCTTCGGGATCCGAGGAAATGCACACGATGTTCAG
Source organism: Fibrobacter sp. HC4 (assembly GCF_023373925.1). NCBI lineage: Bacteria > Pseudomonadati > Fibrobacterota > Fibrobacteria > Fibrobacterales > Fibrobacteraceae > Fibrobacter > Fibrobacter sp. HC4. Next base: position 72,129 of record NZ_JALCZV010000014.1, read on the forward strand.
ATTCTTGATTTTACCACTATTAACATCCAATCCGCAGAATCTAGAGACATTTTCTACTAGGAAGTTCTTCTTATGCACTTCCTTGGCAGCAAAATCATCAGGATCCGTATAGTCGCAAACATCATCCATGCGGTTAATGACAAAGATGGTATTGTCGAACTTTTTCAGTTTGTTCATTAACCAAGCTACAGTCTCCTTGTGACTATCCTTCAAGGGATTGGTTGCTGCCACGATGTACAAAATCACATGGGCTTCCGAAATATAATTCTCCGTCACGCTGGAGAACTTCTGGCCAAACAGCCCCGGCGTATCCACGAACACACAGGGAGGCACATCGGCATCGATATTCTGGGGAGCGTATTCAATCACTTCATCCGAAGATTCCTCTTCGGCAATTTTCATATTGCTATCTGCATGGCCCAGGAACCCAGCCACCGTACTGGTCTTGCCATCAGAAAAGGCACCCACCAGGGCAATCTTCAACTTGCCAGACTGAATGCTGGCTTTTAAGGCTTCTACCTTGTCCATGGATTTCTGGAACGACACCTTCAATTCATCGTTCAGAGTTTTTTCTTTAGCCTGCTTAAGCAAATCGGAGAACTGGTCCAACTTGCCCATGAACTTTAAGGTTTCTGCAGAAAAAGCATTTTCATTTGTAGACATAGCTAAGCCACCTTGATTTGATTGATATTCTTTTGGATTTCCTCTGTAATCAGAAGCATCTTCTTTTCCAGAGACTGAACGAGTTCATAGGATTTAATTGCAGATTCAATCTGATACTTGGCATCAGCAATATTGGCGTCTAGGCACGAAGCAAGACTTTCAGCATGGCTATTAATCTTGCCGGACATTTCGTACCAGGCATCGCGAGCAGAATCTTCAACAGCGTCGGCCGCCTTTTTCTTGCACTTACGAATCTTGGATGCATCCGATTCAAAGAAACTGAAGATTGAAACCAGCACGCCAACAACAGCACCAACAATACCGCCGACAATATTTCCAATCACCGGGAACGCCGTTCCAATGGCAATACCGGACATCACATAGCCACCGATCGTAAACGCCACATTGCCAAGGGTTCCCATGTTAAAGGAGTCCACAGAAATAGAAGGCAATTCCATAGAAAGGTTGCCAATGTCCAGTTTCATGCCACGAACATATTCGTCTGTATAGGACTGCACTCTGGCAGAGAAATCATTGATGGCCTCTTCCATGGCCTTGGAAACACGATTCTGGAATCGAACCTGTAAATCAGATTTGTGATTATTCATGGTGTATTCCAGCTCATCATCAACGATTTTCTTATTCCGTTCAATATGAGGATAGATGATTCCTTCTAGAACATCAATCCGGTAGAAATCAAAGACTGCATTTTGGGCGGCACTGGGCAAGTTTCGCTTAATTCTATAAGCGGCCTGTTCCAGATTCGAGATATAGCTGCCGGCTCTCTGATTGACCTGGCTCCTAAAATTGTCAATGACATTCTTTTGATTTCTAATGGTTGCGATATACTCTGATTCCAGAGTACTCTTCAATCTCACCAGGGCAGCCTTCTTAATGCGGCTGGGAGCGCTTTCGCAATTATGGATAATATAATTTCTCAAGTCGGCTAAGCGGCTCACCTGCAAAAGTTCCATTTCGGTTGCGCGACTCAAGAAAGAACTCTGCTGCCTGCGTAAGGTCTTCAGGGAATCACAGACCGCTTCGTTATCCTGGTGGAGCATGGGATTTTCAAAAGTAGTCACCCCCCGGTTCATGGCCAAGGCGCACAAGCCCGGGAGCACAGCAACGCCAAACGTATTCTTGTAAAGATCGTTCTTCACCACACAGCGAAGTTTTTCTTCGATATTCACATTGTTCTTGGCGGCCTTACTTACCTTTTCGGTAATATCCTTAACGTAGTTATCGCCTTCATATTCCTTTTGCGGTTGCAGCGGGATATTATGGATGCCAATGACTTCGGTTACGTTCTTTCTTAGATAATCGTTCACCTTAGCCAAGGTACTTTCTTCTAGGCCCTTGGATTCACGAGCCACATAACAAACCAGGTGAGCCTTACCCAAGGCACGGCTAATAATATCTTTGAAGTATTCTTCCTTTCCTTCAATACCCGGAATATCTACCAACTGGGCAGCTTCCCCATTGATATTCAGGGAATAGGTCTTGTAATCCTTGGTAAAGTCCTGGCTACCGTTACCAATAATGGCACCATCGACCTGAAAATACTTTACAGTGGTACGCAATCGGTTCAATTCGATCAATTCGATCAAGTTATCAATAACACGTTCCTGTTTTGTGGGGAACAAGGATTTTTTTATTTTTCGAAGCCTTAAGCAGGCTCAAAATACCAGGTCTTTCGTCTGTAGATTCAGCCAAGTCGTTGGATGCGGTTTCAGCCTTGGCGGTCTCAACAGTCTTGGCAGTTTCGGTCCTGGCAGTCTTAGGAGTTTTTGCGGCAACTTTTTCGGCTTTTGCTGCCTGGGGCTCATTCTTTGAAGCCTTGGGCTGCTGATGGACAGCAATCGAATCGGAAGCCAACCAGCGGAACAAACCCTTGACTAAACGGCCTAAGGCCGCAAGGCACTTCATCAAGAAATAGAATGAAGTGAATAAAATTCCAAAGTACACCAGGAGGCAGGCGTAAACACTATTTATAGACAAGGAGGAATTCAAAGTTTCTGTCAAATAGGTATCCAATCCGCCCTTAAAGACTAGGGAAACACAATGGACCGCTTGGGTGACTGACCCCATGCAATCGTAAATTCCAAAATCAAGTGGTTCCTTGGGCATATTGAAGAATACCACACCCAAAAAACAGGAACTGGCCCAAAGCAAACCGACAAAGGTAAGCATGGTAGAAACCGTTGTTGCCAGGAAGATTCTGCCATCGGACAAGGCGCTACTTACTTGACTCCAACCAAGAAGAATAGCGATGACAGCAATAACCGCGAAACCGATGCCAAAATACCATGCACCCAAGACATAAGCGAACAAGGACAAAAACATGGTGATTGCAGTCAGTAAGGGATAAAACGGAGTCCATCCAAATTGATCACTAGGAGTAGGATTTTCTACAACCGCTTTCTTGAACACCCTGGCAATAAGAGCAAGCCACTTCCTCTTAATCATGCACATCATACAAATAATGGACATCATCGAGAAGAAGGCGTAAAAAAGGTAGGCGGCAGCAATGCAAACTAAGGAAGCCCTAACGACAGACACATCAGCCCCTTCAGCAGCATTCTGAACAAAAGCTTCTAGCCCTGTCGTTGTCCAGCTATGTAGAGCCATCAAGAATTTGCGGAAAACCCCTACAAAGCCATCTGTGCCAAAGTTTACCATGGTATCCAGCTTTTGCTGATTCACGACAACATTGGTGCAGAACACTCCAGCTACAAAAACAACCCCTGACGAAATCAGCGTATGAATAAGAGCCGACAGGGTATAAAGCTTGGACTCATAGGCGCCGGCGCAGAAAATTGCCCCCACCAAGGCGCAAACGACAGCCACGGCTGCCACAATGTAGGCAACGACTGGGTAACCACTTCCGCACACAGCCATGGAAATAAGGAACAAGGCGGCAGTGCCCCATGCCCCTTGAGCTTCCATACGAAGCTCTTCTTTTTTTTCCTCATTAGCCATTACATGCCCCCTACGACAAAGCCAGCAGCAAAACCAGCGACCAAAGTCACCACAGGGATCACATAGGACATGACACTTCTCTTGCACCCCGCCTTAATATTATTCAGGTCTCTTACAAGGGTATCGCAGCGTTTCTGGAAATCCTTCTCGATCGAAGCCATGTCGGCTCCATTCTGTTCCATCTGCTTTCGGCGGGATTCTTCGTCAAACAGGATTCGTAGAGATTCAATAATGGTACTCTTACCGGCACCAGTCTGGCCAAAAAAGGCAATGGAGAACTTGTCAAATTCGGAATTGCGTTCCAATTCCTCCACCAAGTCCTTAAAATGTTCTTTTTGTTTTTCTAGATCATCAATGAAAACACCCACTTTTTCCTGAAGTTTTTCATCGTTTTGAGCATTCACGGCCTTCAGTTCATTCAATATCTGATCAGCGGAATCTGTGACCTGGGTATAGACATTCTTTACTTCTTCTCTAGTGTTCGTAGTCGACATGGGCGTCCTCAAAAATGTAATAATATTGGGAAATGTAATCTTTTTTACACATTTACGTTTCCTTTCTTACAATATTGTGAACTTTTTGTGAGCATTATCATTCCAATTTGGGATATTTTCCTCAAGCGACTGGAACTTATTTTGCCTTTTTGGGAAAAATGCTCGCCAACTTTTCCACGAAGTTCCACCATAGGGTGAAAATTTGCCCTCTTTTTCACTCACTTTTCCCCACAAAATGGGCATTTTGCGTTAAAATCGGCCATTTTCACTCACTTCGGGAAACTTTTTTCAAAAAAAATGTCGTTTTCACAACACTTCGGGGGGCGTTTTTTGCATTTTAGGCGAGTAGGGTTAAAAAAGGAGTTCAAATGAAGTCAATCATCAAGATCAAGTTTCACGACATGCGGAACCTCGAGTTTAGAGGAGTCCAGTATCAATTACTGCAGATGGCGCAGGACATCAAGACTCCGGGAGCATCTTCCTTCATAGAGGATTTCAGAAGTTCATTTCAGGAAATGTGCCAACACTTTGATTCCGGGCTGCAGGATTCCCCCGACCGCATAGTCCACAACATCCACGAGGAGCGTTCCTCCTTTTATTACCGGTGTCGCGCCGTGGCCAAGGCGGCCGCCAGCCATCCCAACCCCACAGCACGTGAAGCCGGGCAGAAGTTGTGGAGCATTTTCCAGAAATTCCCCTCCAGCGCACGGATAAACCAGCTTCAAGCCTACGGTATGATCGGACGTTTGGTGAACAACGCCCGTTCTATCGGGGAAGATGCCCTGGAGTGTTGCGGTTGCAAGGTTTGGATCGACGAACTGGACCGAATTAACCAAAGTTTCCTGCAGGCAGACGCCGAGCGAAACTATGCACGAGGCCATCGGGAGCTGAAGCAGAACCTCCACCTGCGGGATCGATGCACCGAGGCATTCGACCTGATCGCCACATTCGCCAAGTTCCAGGCCGCCCAGGGGGATATTTCCTGCGCCCGTTTCATCGATTCCGCCAACGCCATGCTAAAGGACAAGAAGATGCACATGGCCCAGCGCAGGAGCAGCAAGGGAAACTCCTCCGAAATCAAGTACTTGCCAGTTGTGATCTAGGAATCCCGCTACTTGACGGGTTTTACGCATCAGATGTATATTTTACAATACATTTGGGTTTTACGTTTTACCCCAAGGGTGTGGCGATAAAGATTAAATTTTTTGGCAAGACTTTCAAGACAATTGCGTTTTTAATACCGGCAGCATGTTCCGCCGTTTTCGCACAGTGGAACGGTACCGCCAGCGAACCCATCGAGAAGAATGTTATCGATGGCAAGGTGTTCTACACCATCACCAGCGCCGAGGAATTAACCTGGGTCGGTGTCCAGGTCAAGAACGGTTTTAACGGGATCAATGTGGTGTTGGCTAACGATATTGTTTTCGGCGCAGATTCCTCCCAGACCAGTTCCCGCCTCTGGACCCCCATCGGAAAAGACACGACCACCGCCTATGCAGGCACTTTCGATGGTGCAGGTCACACAATTTATGGCTATTATGTAGAACAGGGAACATTTGCAGGCCTTTTTGGAGCCCTTTCTCCTGATGGTGTTATCAAGAACTTGAGGGTTGCCAATAACAAGGTAACCGTCACAGAAGCAAGTGCGACCGCTGGGGGTATCGTAGCCTTTAATAGAGGCCTCGTGGATAATTGCGAAAACTCGGGGACTGTGGACGTCACCACGAAGGCTTATGCTGCAGGGGGTGTAGCCGGCATTAACGAAGGAGTCGTATCCAACTCCTCCAATTACGGTTCCGTTACCTCCAAAACAACAATGACGTCCGAGGGCGGCTTTGAAAACGGCACCCGAGCCGGAGGCATTGTTTCTTTCAATCAATACGGAAAAGTTTTCGACTGCGTTAACCATGGTGACGTCGTTGCCGCCACGGTACTTGTCCCGATCGATATTGATAACGACTGTATTGCCGGCGGTATTGCAGGCGGTAATGAAGGTTCCCTATATCGGAACTTCAACGACGGCTCCATTATTTTCCGCAATTCCTATAACAATTCGGGAACCAACATGAAATTCACAAGCACCGGCGGCATCGTAGGCCGCAACCTCGGCTTCGTGGAGAGATCTTCCAACTGGGGCAATATCATTGCCAAGATTGCCAGCACGTCAACAAAGGCCGGCACAAGTTCCTATTCTACGGCAGGCGGCGTTGTCGGCGCAAGCAGAGGCACGGTCAGCGACGTATTCAATACCGGTTCCGTGACCGTTACGAAAGTTGCCACGGCTTCCTACGCGGGAGGCATTCTCGGTTCCCTATTCGGATCCGAAAAGTTAACCAACAGCTACAATGCCTCGTCAAATATTACCGGCACTTTGATTGGTGCGGTTTCCGCTTACATTACAGAATCATCCCATGTGCAAAATTGCCACTATGACGCATCCTTGTTCAGCACCAAGACTCCCGCCATCAAGTCTGTCGGCGGATCGGCCACCGTCAAGGATACTTCGGGATTAAAGACCGACAACATGAAGTCCGACGAAATGGCCTGGATCCTGAACACTGTCAACAACACCGAAAAGAACAGGAAGCTCTGGGGCCGCGAAGACAGCTATCCCGTCTTCGCCAACGAATCCGTCAAGCCGATTTCCCGCGTAACCATGAATAACGATGGCGAGGAGCTGTAGACGTCTTTGATATGCAGGGAAGACCTGTCATTGTCCAGAAGTTCACGAAGGGCAACGCCAACAATCTCACCCTTCCCCGCAGCGGATCTTACATTTTGAAAGTTGCCGGACAAACAAAACAAGTTACCGTCAAGTAAACATTCGAAACAGTGCTCCCCAAGGGAGCACTTTTTTTATTGGAACTTTTTCAGCATCTCTTCCAATTCATCCCCTTCATCTAAAGCAATGGGACCTTGACTGCATTGGGCACAATTGTCAAGTTGCCGAATATGGCTTCCGTACCATCGAAGGATGGTTGGCTTTGGCCCTGCGCCAGGCATGGGGCTCCAATTGGCAAAGCGGTTTTCACGACGGTTTGCCCACATGTAGTAATCGTACACCAGCTCATTCTCGAGGGCGGAAATGCCGGAATCTATTCCACGGGAAAGTTCCACCAAGGAGATTTTCACCATCATATTGCAAATAGGTGCGATATCAGCAGATAGACCTACTTGCACCACGGCATTCGCCTCCTCGGGACTTACATAGGCGGCAATCTGCCCATTACGTCGGGCGCTTTCTACATTGGTAATCTCCTCAGCTTCAGCGTCAAACCAAGCATTTCCAAGTAGGCAATTGTAGCAAGGGCCGTCGGGCACGTAACGGAAAACGTCTCCTCCGGCAGCACGGGAATTGGCCCTGCCAAAAATGCAGACCTTACGATGTCTTACAACGGAGTCATTCAAGTTAAATCGACTCTTGTTATTATCGGTAGCACAAATAACCAGATCCGCCCTGGAGACCTCTCTGTTTAACAGAGTCAAATCCTGATTAATATCCACCGGGAACCGATCCACCTGTGCGTAAGGATTTTTTCCCAGGATGGCATCACAAAGAGCATCCGTTTTTAGGCGTCCCAAATCATTTACCACACAAGTATGGCGCATCAAATTGTGCAATTCCACCCTATCGAAATCCAGTAGGGAAAAGGAACCCACGCCCGCCTTGGCAAGTTCTATTGCAATTTGGGAACCGAAACTTCCCAAGCCAACAATCATCACCCGCTTAGACACAAGCGCACCAACTTCCAAAATTCCTTGACTTCGGGAATAGAGATTTTCCCGTGAGGGAATAAATTGCAGTTCCATTTTCTGCCACCATGGGGAAATCCGTTTTTCGGATGAAACGCCATTGGTCACTTCCGTAGAGCAGTATGCATCTGCAGAATTCTTCGTTACCAAAATCAAGTAGCGATACTTTTCAGCTTCCACAGGATCTTCTACAGCGCAAAGGTCTCGAGTAAACAGGCAAAGAGATTCCCTGCCGTAACCATGGGCAGGGCGATACATATGGAAATGGACAACCCCCTCCCCTTCCCATTCGCAGGCAACTCCTTCCCAGGATACAAGATTCCCATTTAGAAATTCCTGTAATTCCTGCTGGTCCAAAAAGGCTAACATGCAAAACCTTCCTTGGTCATGCCCGTAACGACAGTTCCCTGGGTAGGAGCCTGGCCTTTTGCCACCTGGCGAAATTCTCCAGTAGTTTCATCAAATACCAGGTCAATCATGGAATGACCAGATCCCTGACCACCCTGCTTACGAATTTCTTCGCCCAGTTTCTGTTCAGCACGACCCGCAAAGCCATCTGCAGAGAAGGCGGTAAAAATCTTAATGTTTTCTTTTTTCATAACGATACCTATTTGTTGTTTAAATGTGTTCATAGATGCATGGCCGGGGGCGGGAGCAACCCCATCACGATTGATGATTCAGGTAATAGTCAATGTCATTACCAGTTTCCAGATGTAGTTCATACATGTTTAGCCACAGGCAGCACTTCACGTAAATCTTGTACAGCGACACCCCCGGATTCCAGGAAGCATTTCCGTAATGGCAGATACGGGTCCAGCCATGTTCTGAATCCAGCACATGCATGGAACCATCGCAGGAATCCAGACGATTTCCATCCCGATCCTTCAACATCTGAGTCACAAAGACCTTGGGCACATCATTGGGGAAACGTCGCAAATCCATGTGCAACGTATACAGGTTCCTCTTGGTGCGGGCTGCAAATACCGCATATGGTTTTTCACCCATGTAAATGTGATAGACGTTATCGGGAACGTTCTTCCGTTTCAGCACCCCAATTTCACTTTGCACCCGTTCAGGCGTGAGACGAACATCATCTTCATCGTCGTCCTCATCATCGGAACGATGAGACAATAAAGCGTTTATCAATTCTGCAAACATGATTCATCCTCTTTTTCAAGTTGCCTATTCCGAGTCACCGCGGCATAATATTGGGTAAAGGCTTCAAGAATATCTCCCTGAAAATTCCATTGAACCTCTCCCCCCGCGGTGACTCCATCTATGGAAACACTTACGGGAACCTTCGGGAATTCCGCAGGAAAGTACAAGTCAACATTTCCCACCATCACGTGCACATGATGATTTTCATCCAGCATGACAGACACTTTCTGAGGATAAGACGTTTCTTTCAGGAACTTGTTTATTTGCACCAAGACCTTCTTGTTCTGAACCGAATTGAGCCAATAACCATCATCAAATTCGCTTACCACTCGGTCCTTCGCCACTTCAACCTTGTACACTTCTCCATGGCAGGGTTTGGGGGACTCCGGATGAATCAGCACATCCTGCAAATCCTGATCCACCAACTGCCTAAAAGGAGATTCACACTCCTTGATACTCCAACAGGCCATCTCATAATCGTAGCCATGATCCTCATGAAAATTGAAGGCGTTAAAGGTGGTTCGCAGTTCTGCATAACCGGAACCACCATTCCCCAAGGCCACTCCTCGTTTCACTTGACAATTTCCAATGCAAAGCAAGAATCGACGCAAATGGGAACGGCAAATATTATTTACCATGGTGGAATCATCATGGCCACTGGGCCGTGCCAATCCCAACTGATGATGAGAATGCCATTCCCCAATATGTTGCAGCCCGTACTTTTCCAACAGGAAATTACCAACCTTTACCAAATAGTCCAGGTCCTGGTTAAAGAAGGTTTCCTGATGGTTCGCATTCCGTCCTGGGCCGATCGCATATAGAACTACGGGGATGCCCGTGGACGTCCAGAAACCAAACAGTTGGCCTCCCGTTTCTATATCCGGATAATCCAGGATGCAGCGGGAGACGTAATCCAGTTCGCTCCTGTAAATCATGGCCAAGGGCGAAGGTGAGCTTTCATCGGGATTCTTCCCGCCATACTCAAACCAAAGCCCGTGCTTTTTTAAAACATTAGACATTCTGGGCCACCTTATATCAAACATTTCTAGCAATCTTCCAAGCCACATTCCCGGGTCACCTCGTCAATGGCCTTCTCGATATCATGACCCGATTCCACGGCGTTCTTGAACTTTTCCAGACCCATGCAAAGTTTGTTCATTTCCCCCATCATGATGTCGCCTGTCTTTTTTACGGCATAAAAACTCATGTCGATGCCCAGGCAAACAGTCGCCTTTTCCGAAAGCCCAAATTCCTGGGCCAGCGCCGTGGATTCGCGTTCAATAAAATCTTCGTCCTTTTCCATGTCGTAGACGAAGTCTCGCTGGGCACCAGCCAACTTTTCCCGGAGTTCCTTGACGACTTCGGTCTCCTCCACATAGGCAGCCAAAACTTCGGCCAAGGTAAACAGCACTGATGTATCTGAAATCTGGATCATACGAACCTCATAAAATTTTGATGTATGTTTGACTTTCGTCGTCAACACAAAGATACCTTTGGGTAAAAAGCCTCACAACGGTATCAAAAAACATATTGAAAAAGTGGAACTTTTATTTTTTTAGAAATAGGCAAATATGGAACTTTTAAAATCCTATATTTACAGTTATGGAAAATTCCGCTAAAATCAAAATCGCCGTATCGGCGACTATTCGAAACCAGCTTGAAATGGATATTCAGGATTACCAGCTAAAAGGGATTGGCGAACTCTGCAACAAGATTATCGAATTGCACCAGGAACTAGCTTCATTTCCTTTATCTAAGCGTATTTCAAGGGAAAATTGCGAACTTTTCAAGAACAGCGCACCCCTGCAATTTATCCTTCACAAGCGCAATGGGGAATTCGCGACTTACGCCGTTTCTAAAAAAATCAAGATAGCCACCTTGTGCAGACATTACCTACAGCAGTACGTAGACATGCCCCGTGGCAAAAGAGAAATCTTTCTCAAAAAAGTGGAACTTTCAAAAATAGATTACGCCATTGAAAACCAGCTAAATGTTTGGCTAGACTATCACGGAAAGAGAAAAATGCTGGCACCATGCTTTGTCGCTCTTTCTCCTGCCCACATGAGGGCCTACCTGGTAATTTGCGAAAGATCCGAGTTGGGAGTTGAATTCAAGGCATTTCGCTTAAGTCACGTCAAGAACGTTGAAGTGGCAACAGCCCATAACAGCAACTCTGCCGATGATACAGTCGCCTTCCACACTCAAACCAACGCTCTATACAGGAAATCGTTAGATTTTAAGAATCATTTCGACCCCTTCCTTTGCTACGGCCAGGAGCTAAAAGTGGAACTTTCTCCTGAAGGGGTTGCCTTATACAATAGGGCTGCCACGAACCGCCCCAAGATTCTTAAGGCTCCCCAAAACCCTGGCAGTCACAATTCTTTCGTTTCCGCTCAGGAAGAAATCGCTAGCGCCTTGGACGCCCAACGTCCCGGCATTTACATTTTTGAATGCTCCCCGGAACTAGCCAAGGTCTATTTTCCTCAATTTCTGGAAACGGCACAGGTCCTTGCCCCTGCCGAGCTCCGCAACTATTTTCGCCAGCGTTTTTTGAAAGCAGCAACGGCTTATGGCCTAGTTGACTTAAACGGAAAAACTTAAATAATCCGCTGCGAAACCGTCAAAATAAGTCTTTCGTTGTGGAAAAATCATTTCTTACATTTCTTACGCAAAACATATACATAACACCAACCAGTCCGCCCATTTCGTTCGTGGAGTGGCCCGCGACGCGTCAACCGCAGTGGACGCCATCTACACCAACCCGGCAGGTACCACGGAATTCAAGAAGACCTGGAATGTTTCCTTGAACAGCCAGACCGTCTGGCAGAAGCGAATCATCAACACCACCTTCGCCACCGGCACCGAAAAGGAATATGTAGGCGAAGCCTTCGTGCCCAGCATGCCCAGTTTCCTGGCCGCATGGCACCACAACAACGTCACCGTTTCTGGCGCATTCACCATCGCCGGTGGTGGCGGCACCGTCACTTACGATGACGGACTCCCCATGTTTGACGCATTCACCCTCAGTAATCCCCTTACCAAGGGCATGCTCCTGAGCGACGTCGGCGGCAGCGCCGAACTTGAAGGTTCCAGCTACATCTTCGGATGGACCCTGGGTTCCGCCTACCGTTTTAACGACTACATTTCAGGTTACGTAGGCGCCCGCTTCAACTACGCCACCAACAACTACAAGGTCAAGGCAGACCTTTCCAAACTCGGCATGGGCGAAGCCGAAATGGACGTGGACCAGACCGGCTACGGCGTCACCCCGATCCTCAGCATGGACGTACGCTACAAGCGCCTGACTGTCGCCGCCAAGTTCGAATACCGCACCCGCATGGAACTTGAAAACGACACCAAGAAGATGCCCAAGCAGCTGGCCGCCTCCTTCCCCAACTATGCAGACGGCGTAAAGACCGATGCCGACATGCCTAGCTACCTTTCCCTGGGCGCCCAGTTCGAATTCGTGCAGGGCGTTCGCGGCGCACTTGGCTACCACAGGTTCTTTGATGCCGCCGCCAACTACGCAAACGGTGGTGACAAGTACCTGGAAAGCACCAACGAAATGCTGGTGGGCTTCGAATGGGATATCATCTCCCGCTTGACTCTTAGCGCAGGCGCCCAGTCCTCACGCATTGGAGTCAGCGACAAGTACCTGACCGAAATGAACATGAACGTCGATGCCAACAGCTACGGCGGCGGTATCGCCTTCAAGGCCACCGACTGGATGAAGATCAACCTGGGCTACTTCCACAGTTTCTACTACGAATGGAAGGGCGACAAGGAAGCCTACGGCAAGAACAACTACGATCGTGAAAACCAGATGGTGGGTATTGGCGTAGACTTGACTTTCTAATGGGTTAAGCAACTATAAAAAGCTAATTTTATAATAGGACCGAGGCCACGCCCCCGGTCTTTTTTTAAATTTGGGCGCATATGAAGAACTTTTACGTTACTACCCCGATTTACTATGTGAATGATGCCCCCCATATCGGGCACTCCTACACCACCGTCCTTGCAGACATTCTTACTCGTTTCCACAAGATTCTGGGCTACCAGACCTTCTTTTTGACCGGTACCGACGAACACGGCCAGAAGGTGCAGCGCGCAGCCGCCAAGCGAGAAGTGGACCCGCAGGCCCATGTAGACGAATACTACCATCACTTCGAAGACCTGTGGAAGAAGATGGGCATCTGCAACGATTTCTTTATCCGCACCACCTATCCCGAACACAAGGCTTACGTGCAGGAATGCCTGCAGAAGCTGTGGGACAAGGGCGAAATCTACTCCAAGGAATACGAAGGCTGGTATTCCGTTGGCGAAGAACGTTTCTTTGGCGAAGACGAACTGGACGAAAACAAGTGCGACCCCATTAGCCACCGCCCGGTGGAATGGCTGAAGGAAAAGAACTACTTCTTCAAGATGAGCAAATACCAGCAGCAGCTCATTGACCACTTGAACAACAACCCGGACTGGATTGTTCCCGACTACCGTCGTAACGAAATCCTGGGCTTCCTGCGCCAGCCGCTGAACGACCTTTGCATCAGCCGCCCGAAGGCTCGCCTTAGCTGGGGCATTCCCCTGCCTTTCGACGGCGACTACGTAACCTACGTGTGGTTCGACGCTTTGCTCAACTACGTGAGCGCCTCCACCGCCTTCCACAAGACTTTTGCTGACGGCACCCCCATCTGGCCCGCCACCTACCACCTGATCGGTAAGGACATTCTCACCACTCATAGCGTCTATTGGCCCACCATGCTCATGGCCCTGGACATTCCTCTGCCCAAGCACATTCTGGCCCACGGCTGGTGGCTGGTGAACGGCGGCGAAAAGATGAGTAAGTCTGCCGGTAACGTCGTAAAGCCCATGGACTACATGGAAAAGTACGGCGACGACGCATTCCGCTACTACCTGGCCCGCGAAATGGTAGTTGGCCAGGATGCAAACTTTACCCACGATTCCTTTGTCCGTCGCATTAACGCCGACCTGGCAAACGACCTGGGCAACGTTCTGAACCGCGTCCACAAGCTGGTGCTCACCAACTTCGAAGGCAAGCTGCCCGCAGCCGTGGTTATGGATGACGCCGCCAACGACGTAATGAACTTGGCCAAGAAGGTCATCGAAGACATTAAGCAGGACCTGCCCCAGGCACGTCTCTCCCAGTCCATTGAAAATATCATGAGCCTGGTCCGTAGCATCAACCGCTACTTCGAAATCAAGGCTCCCTGGAAGCTGGCCAAGGACCCGGCCGCCAAGGATGAACTGGCTACCGTTCTTTATGTGGCCGCAGAAGCCGTACGCCTCAGCCTTTGCATGCTGTGGCCGGTGATCCCCACCAAGGCAGAAGAAGGCCTTACCATGCTTGGCACCAAGTTCACTAGCGCCGAAGACCTGGTCTGGGGCCTGATGAAGGGCGGCGAAGCTTTCGGCGAAGGCAAGCCCCTGTTCCCCCGCATCGATGAAGAAGTGAAGCCCCAGCAGCAACAGCAGCAGGCCAAGCCCAAGCAGAACAAGCCCCTGACCGCAGCCGACGTTCCTGCCGCTATGGACCTCCGCGCCGCAAAGATCGTCGAAGTGGCAGACCATCCGGATGCAACGTCCCTCTACGTGTTGAAGGTGGACGCAGGCGAAGGCGAACTCCGCACCGTTTGCTCTGGCCTGAAGGCTAGCTACGAAGCTTCTGAACTGAAGGACCGCATGATTCTTTTGTTCGCAAACCTGAAGCCCGCACCCCTTCGCGGTATCATGAGCGCAGGCATGCTCTTCGCAGGCGATTTGGAAGCCGAAACACACAAGTGCCGCCTGGTGGCCGTACCTGAAGGAGCAAAGCCCGGTGACCGCGCCTTGTTCAAGGGAGTCTCTCCCAGCGAGCCGCGGGAACTGAAGCTGAAGGATTTCGAAAAGATCGCACTCTCCGTCAAAAACGGCGAAGTGTTCTGCACCGCAGGCGAAGGCGCCGCCCCCATCGCACTGGAAATCGATGGCAAGGCTGTCACCTGCGACGTCCCCGAAGGCAACGGAGTGCATTAACAAAAACGCAGAAAACCATTCGCGTTTGATAAACATCACATATTAATAGTTAGACTGTTAAAAAGACCCGTCTTTGGCGGGTCTTTTTTTATGCAGGCCCCCAAAAATCTCCATTTTCCGTTATTTTTATTTACTTTTCTTTACAAGAAGAAAGGAGATGCATATCGTGTCCGACACCAACCAGAAAGGGTTGCAAGAAAACCAGACAATCGCCAACCGAATGAACGTCCTCATGATCGCCCTGACGCTAATCATGATGGTCATTTACTACGCCATCGGCGCCCATATCCTGGTCACCTTTTCCATCTTCATCGCCCTGGGATACGCCTTCAACTTCTTGCTGATCCGGAGTCGCAGGATGGTGGAATCCACCTGGAGCACCTACGCCCTACTCACCTTGTACATGGTCGTTTGCACCATATGCCTGGGCTACGATTACGGGTTCCAGCTGTACACCATGTCCACCATTCCCCTGATTTTCCAGCTGAAGTACATTTCCAAGAAATTCAACCAGCGGGACCCCAAGGCCGCCGGATTTTCCATCATCATCCTCCTTTCTAGCCTAATTTCTTCGCTGTACACAGTGAAGGTGGGGCCAATCTACCATATCGGCGGCCTACCGTCCCTGATTTTTTTGGGGATGAACATCTGCATTGTGTGCTACTTCCTGATTTTCTTTTCTAGCAACACCATCAACCAGATTATCGATTTTGAGATAATGCTGGGAAGGCAAGCTAACTTTGACGCCCTGACCGGGCTTGCCAACCGTTACAGGATGCAGAACTACCTGAAGGAAATCTTTGAATCCCAGGAACAGTCCGACGGACAGGCTAGCAAATTCACCGACAGTTCCGAGAACATCTGGGTGGCCATGCTGGACATCGACTTCTTCAAGAAAATCAACGACAAGTACGGCCACGCCACCGGCGACCGGGTTCTTGAAAAGTTGGCGGAAACATTGCGCAAGGTTTGCCAGGACTGCGAAGTCAGCCGCTGGGGCGGCGAGGAATTCTTGATTTGCGGCAAGGGAGATCCGCAGACCCTTCTAGAAAATCTGGTAAAAAAAGTCGAGAGCGTTTCTGTACAGAGCCCTCACGGTAACATCCATTTTACCATCTCGGTCGGCGTTACCCATAAGACACCCAACGACACCTTGGATACCTGGGTTACCAGGGCCGACAAGCTCTTGTACAAGGCCAAGGAAAACGGCAAGAACCAGGTGGTCGTCTAATGCTTTCCAATCTAAACGATCTTAAGAAGGCAGCCTTTGTCGTGAACACCGTGCTTACGGTGCTGGTCATCGTGATGATGGCCTTTTACTACTTCATGGGCGCCACGTTCCTCGCCTACTATTCCATCCCGGTAGCCTGCTTCTACTTTTTCCATTATTACTGGATCCACAAAAAACAGTTTACCAAGGTCACATGGACCACCTACACCATGCTTACCTTGTACATGTTCATTTGTACCATATGTCTCGGCTATGATTACGGATTCCAGCTGTACGCCATGTCCACCATCCCCCTGATTTACCACATCCGGTACATGGCCAAGAAGTTTAAGCAGCCCGATCCGAAGCCCAATCTCTTTTCGGTTTTCATCGTCATTTCCTGCATGGTTTCCTCCCTCTATTCCGTTTATGCAGGGCCAATCTACCAGATCGGCGGGGCAGTCAAGCTGGCGTTTCTGTGCATGAATCTGGGAGCGGTGTGTTTCTTTTTGGTCAGCTTCTCACAGGTAACGTCTAAACTGATTATCAAGACCGAAGAAAAGCTGATCAAGCAGGCTGATTTTGACGCCCTGACCGGGCTTGCCAACAGATACTACATGATGTCAAGACTGGATCCGATTTTAGCCGATAAGAATGCGGCATCCAATCAGTGGCTGGCCATGATCGATGTAGACAACTTCAAGAAAATCAACGACACCTACGGTCACGACGTTGGCGACCAGGTTCTGATGATTCTCGCCAACCAGATGAAAAAGATTTGCAAGGATTGCGTTATCAGCCGCTGGGGTGGCGAGGAATTTTTGGTCAGCGGCAATAATTCCAAGGTATCTCCACGAATCATGCAGACCTTGCTTGAAGAAATCAGGAAGCGAGAAGTCCATTCCGACACGGAAAATTTCCACTTTTCCATTTCTGTGGGTGTTTCGAAGCACATAGCCAACGAGTCATTGGGACCGTGGATTAGAAGGACTGACCGGTTGCTCTATCAAGCCAAGAAAAACGGCAAGAACCAAGTGGTTTGCTAGTCAATCGTTTGTGCGGCCAAGTGTTGTAAACTTCTCAACACGTAATATTAGCAACATATTTCTGTAAGCAGGCGGACTTTCGTTTTTGAATTTTTACATTTGATTTCAGGAAGTTTTGTGTATGATTATTGGGTATTTAATAACAATGTGCGTTCTGGCAGCCATCAACAACGTGCTGCATTTCCGTAACTACGGAAGAAATACGCATCTTTATTCGCTGTTATTCTTCGCTCTATTCATCTGCTGCGCGGGACATTTGCTCCTGGCTTTGTCTCAGACGGCCGACGGCGCCATTATGGCCGTCAAGATGAGCTATGCAGGTTCTGCATTCCTCCCCTTCTTCTTGTTCTGCGCCATCTTGCAGGTGTGCCATGTCCGTTTCCAGCAGGCTTATCAGCTGGTACTGTTCCTGCTCAGCTTTGCCATCTTCGGCATGGTCTGCACCATCGGCTACAGCGACCTCTATTATAAGGATTTTGCCTATGCAGTCGCCAGCGGTGTGGGTAACTATGTAGTACAGAACTACGGCTGGGGTCATGACCTGTTCAACGTCATGCTCCTTGTCTACCTGGTCGCAAACGTAAGCATTATCGTCCACACCTTCTTCAAGAAGAAGAACGTCTCTTACAAGAGCCTGTTCGCCCTGGCCCTGATCGAAACTTCCACTATCGCTTCTTTCCTGTTGGCCCGCTTCATGGAAAACGATATGCTGATCATGCCGGCGGTCTATGTATTCGACCAGTTCCTGTTACTGTATATCTGCGAACGTGTCAAACACTATGACATCAGCGAAAGCGTACTCCGCTCCCTGGAAGCAGGTAACGCCAACGGCTACGCTTCCATTTCTACCAGCGAAAAATTCCTGGGCGGAAACGAGATCGCCTACAACCATTTCCCCGAATTGCTGGAATGCCGTGTAGACCATACCTTGCCTAACAAACCCGGTGTCGTGCAGTTCTTTAAGGAATGGGCAAACGAAATTCGCCAGGGTAACGTCATCCACGAAAAGGAATTCGAGACCGGCGACCGGCACTTCAAGTGCACCGTCAAGAAGTCCGGCAATTCCGACAGGGATTACGCAACTTTATTCAAAATCGAAGAAGATACGGAATACCACCGCTACGTGCAGATGCTGGGTAGCGACAACAACCGTCTGCAGCAGTTGGCCAAGAGCAACGCCTCCCAGATTCACGCCATCCAGGAACAGATGATCGTGAACATGGCTAGCATGGTCGAAAGCCGCGACTCCAATACCGGCGGCCATATCAAGCGTACCAGCAAGGTTGTGGCCATCCTGACCGAAGAGATGCAGCGAGACCCCAGTTTCAACTTGCCCAAGAAATTCTATGAGGCTCTGATCGTTGCCGCCCCTATGCATGACATCGGTAAGATCGCCATCGACGACATGATCTTGCGCAAGCCGGGCAAGTTCACCGACGAAGAATACAACATCATGAAGTCCCATGCCGCCAAGGGCGCCGTCATCGTAGAGAACCTGCTTTCTTCTATCGAAGACCCGTACCTGGTGCAGATTGCCCGTAACGTGGCCCACTACCACCATGAACGTTTCGACGGAAGTGGCTACCCCCATGGACTGGCCGGGGAACTGATTCCCTTCGAAGCCCGCATCATGGCCGTGGCCGACGTTTACGACGCCCTGGTCAGTCGCCGTTGCTACAAGGAACGCATGTCTTTCTCCAATGCAAACGAGATTATCATGGGCTCCATGGGTACGCATTTTGACCCCCGCCTCAAGCAAAGCTTCGTGAACTGCCGCGAAAAGCTGGAAGCTTATTACCGCCAGGTGACCCACTAAGCTAAATTTGGGTCCATGATAAACACCACTCTCTGCTATATCGAACAGGACGACAAGTACCTGCTGCTCCACCGCGTCAAGAAGAAGAACGACATCAATAAGGACAAGTGGATCGGCATCGGCGGAAAGTTCGAGGAGTGGGAATCCCCCGAAGACTGCATCAAGCGCGAAGCCCTGGAAGAAACCGGGCTTACCCTGGTGCGCCCCAAGTATCGCGGTATCGTAACCTTCATTAGCGATGGCATGGACCAGACGGAATTCATGCACCTTTTTACCGCCACCCAATGGACTGGCGAAATCAAGGAATGCGACGAAGGTAATCTGGAATGGGTTCCCAAGGCCGACGTGGCGAAACTCCCCCACTGGGACGGCGACCTGATATTCCTGGCCCTTCTAGAAAGAGGTGAACCCTTCTTCAGCTTAAAGCTGACCTACAAAGGCAGCACCCTGACCGAAGCCCTCCTAAACGAAGCCCCCGTAAAAGTCGAAGACTTTATTTAAAAAAATCGTCGCGGAGCGACTACCACTTTGCCAGGGCAGCCCTCATTTAAAAATCGTCGCGGAGCGACTACCACTTTGCCAGGGCAGCCCTCATTTAAAATCGTCGCGGAGCGACTACCACTTTGCCAGGGCGTTGGTGATGATCAGGTCTTGGAGTTTTTCGATGGCTCTTGTCTGACCGTGGCGGTCTTCGGTTTCGTTGGCCTGAACGTCGTAGGTTCCTTCGGCAGACAGAGACTTGTTTTCGTAGATGATTCGTTCCTTGACGTTGTCGTAGAACTTGACCCCGACGCGGATCGTTACGCGGTAAGATTCCACATCGCTGTTGCTGTTATAGTCCATGGGCTTGTTGGTATAAGACAGCAAGGTCACCTCAAAGTCGGCATTGGCCTCGGACTTGATAACGCGAACGCCACCGGCATTCTTCTTGAACATATCTACGACAGCGGTATAGATGTCGTTTGCCAGCACCGGATCCAGAGTCTTATCGTCTACTTCGTGGATGTTCACCGTCTTGATATGACTGGGAAGCGTACTCGCAGTAAAGCTATAACACCCCGACAGAACCGTCAGGGTGCATAGCCACAAAAAAGCTAGAGCGACTTTCAGGCAATACTTCATCGCTCTTAAATTTAGTTAAAACAACCTACTTTACAGAGAATATCCTGTTTAGAGCGCCGTTTTTCACAATGTACAAGCCCTTGTTAAGGTTCATGGAATTCAGTCGAGTCTGAATTTCACCGGGGCGAGAATTGAGCTTACATACAAAAGCCCCTTTCAAGTTATACACGCGGAACGAGGTTTCGCTAGACAGCATAAGACGGTTCTTGGCCAAGCCCACCTCGTCAGAAGTAACTTCGGTCAGCTTGACATTATCGATGAACACAGATCCTGTGGCAAGACCAGCATTAATGGAAATACGGCCATTTTCATCGGTAGGTTCGTTCATGGTGAACATGATTTCATAAGTCTTGGATGTTGTGCCAAGGTCGAAGGTGGCGGCTTCGCCCAGGTAGCTGGTCCACGGATCCGTATCCTTTTCCAGGTTCACTTCGAGAGTTCTTGCGACGGAAGCATAGGCATCAAAGGTCAGCTTGTAGCTCTTGCCCTTTTCGTAATGCATGCCGTTCTGAATCACCTGTACGTCGTAGGCGTTGGTACCCACCTTGGTCACATTGATTTCGCCCTTGCCTTCGTTAAACTTGAAAGTACCGTCACCGCTATGAACGGTCAGAGACCAACCAGCCAACTTCAGGGAATCAGAGAAAGTACCGTTGAAAACGGTATCCCTATTGGTGGGAACCACGATCGGTTCAGCCACGCCATCCAGGGAGTATTGCTTCACGAAATTCCAGATGTCGGAAACATCGGCCTTGGACGGGCTATGACCTCGGCCCTGAAGCTTCAGGTGCTTGATATAGACGCCATCATCGCAAGGGCCCCAGCTGTAAAGGGTAGCCCGGTTTTCGCTATTGGGATAGTTTTCCGTGACTTCGGCCTGAGCCGGGCAGTTAAACTGGTCACGATAATTCTTCAGGAAACTTTCCAGCGAGCTATACTGCAACACATCGTCATTGGTTCCGTGAGGGTGGAAAATGGGAACCGGGCGCATGGCCTTGGACGCACCATACACATTGGGGCCGGAACAGGGAGCGAAAGCGGCGATCTTGTCGGCAATCTTGCTCATGGCGTGGTAAGTAAACATACCTCCCATAGAGAAACCGGAAAGGTAGACGCGCTTGGTATCGATATCGTAATCCTTGACCATCTGGTTAATAATTTCGGTCACCCACTTGGTATCCTTATCGCCCTGGATATCCCAGGTAGACATTCCCGTACCGCCTCTAGGGTACACCACCACGAAACCAGCCGTATCGGCCACAGTTTCCCAGTGGGTCATATCCTGCTGGTAATTGGGATCCTGGTCCATGCCGTGCAGCGAAAGAAGCAGCGGGCTCTTCGGCGCCAGATTCGACGGGGCGTACACATGGATGTCGCGCCCGGAAACAGACACCTTCTTATAGTCATTCAGGGATTTTCCGCCTCCACCCCACTGGGCGAAAGAAACGGTTGCGGCAATCATTAGCAGGGGAAGAATTCTCATTTTTTGCACTCCTTTTAAATTCCCATTCCAATTTGGAATATATATGTGGGCATTCAAATTATTACTGCTACCTATAAAAAAATGATGTAAACCTCAACAACACCGCAGCCATTTTTTATTTTCTGTTTCGTATGAGGATTTCTATGGATTTAAGACAACTTACCACCATCGCCGCCATCTCGATTTTCACGGCATCTGGAGCCTTCGCCACAAAGGTGGCCTGCGTCGGCAACAGCATCACATTCGGATACGGCTTAAACTGGGACGAAAAAACATATCCGCAAAACCTGCAGATTATGCTAGGCGATGACTTCGAAGTGGGAAACTTCGGGCATTCCGGTATGATGTTCCATAAAAAATCTAACGAATCCTACTGGACGTCCCCCAAATTCAAGGAAGCCTACGAATTCCAGCCCGACATCGTGGTCATTGAACTGGGAACCAACGACAGCAAGTATTTCCACGACGGTGCAGGAAGTTCCACGGGGTACAACTACTACGCCTACGATTCCAAGGGCTATTCCCGGGCAGACCTCCTGGGCGAAATGAAGAAGGACTACGAGGCCCTTATCGACACCTTCGCCCACCAGCCCCAGGCCCCCACCATTTACGCCACCCTGCAGCCCTACGCCAACAACTGGGACTGGTTCATTACAGACACCGTTATCGTGAACGTCATCAACCCCCTGATCAAGGAAGTGGCCACCAACAAGGGCGTACAACTCATCGACCTCCACGAATCCTTCAATAAGCCGGAATGGCTGCTGGATGACAACGTCCACCCCAATGCCAATGGGGCATACGAACTGGCAGCCATTATTGCGAAATCAATCAGACCGGCCAGCGGCAACGAAACACCCGCCAACAGTTCCAATTCGGCAGACATTTCCAGCAGTTCCTCTGCAAATAACGTATCGGACAACGAAGAAACAGGAATTTTGCACGAGACCACGGCCTTAAAAACCTACACCGGAGACGTCTCTATTTTTGATTTGAATGGGAATTACATCAAAAAGGTATACGCAAACGGTTCTTTAGACATAAAGATTGGCCATAAAGGAACGTTTATTGTGAAAGCGGGACGGAATACGCAGAAAATTATCCTAAAATAATTGCTATTATTACATCCGAAAATTTTTATCTAACCGAGGCATAAAATGCTTGACATTAAGAAGATCCGCGAAAATCCGGAATATTATATTGCTGAAACCGAAAAGAAGTATACTACCGTGAGCCTGCGCGATGTTCTCGCTATCGACGAAGAACGCCGCCCCCTCCTCACCGAAGTGGAACGCCTCAAGAGCGAACGCAACGCTCAGTCCAAGCTCATCGGCGAACTGAAGAAGAAGGGCGAAAATGCCGACGCCGCTCAGGCCGCTACCCGCGAACTGGGCAACAAGATCGACGAAATGGACAAGAAGCTGAAGGATCTGGAATACAAGCAGACCGAAATGCTCATGCACGTCCCCAACATCGCTCCCCGCTCCATCGAAGGTAAGGACTCCTCCGACAACAAGGTCGAAAAGGACGGCCCGATTCCTTTCGACTACTACACCAAGAACGATGACTTCGCCCGCGTCGACCACAAGACTCTCGGCGAACGCCTTGGCATTTTCGACTTCGAACGCGGCGCAAAGATTTCCGGTTCCGGCTTTCCGGTTTACCGCGGTCTCGGCTCTCGCCTGGAACGCGCCCTCATCCAGTTCTTCCTGGACGAACACCAGAAGGCTGGCTTCGAAGAATTCACTCCTCCGTACCTGGTAACCCGTAACACTATGCGTGGTACCGGTCAGCTCCCCAAGTTCGAAGAAGACATGTACCGCTGCGACAAGGATGACGACCTGTTCCTCATTCCGACCGCAGAAGTTCCTCTGACCAACCTGTACTCTGGCGAAGTGATTCCCGAATCCGAACTGCCCAAGCGCATTTGCGCCTACTCCGCTTGCTTCCGTCGTGAAGCAGGTTCCTACGGTAAGGACACCCGCGGCCTCCTGCGCCTGCACCAGTTCAACAAGGTTGAAATGGTTTACTTCGCTCATCCGGAACACTCCTACGAAGATCACGAAGAACTGACCCGCTTTGGCGAAATGCTTCTTGAAAAGCTGGGCCTCCCCTACCATCGTCTGGCACTCTGCAAGGGCGACCTTGGTTTCGGCGCTGCAAAGTGCTACGACCTTGAAGTCTACGCTCCGGTGGAAAAGAAGTGGCTGGAAGTTTCTTCCTGCTCTAACTTCGAAGACTACCAGGCACGTCGCGCAGGCATCAAGACCAAGATCAACGGCAAGAACACCTTCATCCACACCTTGAACGGTTCTGGCCTTGCTACTCCTCGCGTGATGGTTGGCATCTGCGACAACTACCAGCAGAAGGACGGCTCCCTGTTGATTCCTGAAGTGCTGCGTCCCTACATGGGCGGCATGGAAAAGATTGAGCCTAAGAAGTAATCACTTCGTTAGACCAATTTACAAAGGCGAAATTCCCTAGGGAGTTCCGCTTTTGTTTTGTAAAAAAAACACAAATAAAATCGTTTTTTGTTGATAAATGCTACAAAAAAGCCCGTAATGTTTTTTTTCTTCTCCGTAACCTCGAAAAAAAGCAAATTATATGCTAAATTGTAGCTCAAACTAATTAAGGAGTATATATGAATTTCAAACTCGTTTCCGTTGCTGCAGCTCTTGCAGTTTCCGCAGCCGTCGCTCAGGACTATGACGACGAATATGAAGAAGCAGCCCCCGCCGCTGCCGAAGAACAGGCTGAAGCCGCTCCGGCACCTGCTCCGGCACCCGCAGCTCCCGCTGTAGAAGATTCCTGGGACAAGACTGCAGAAGCAGCTCCCGCACAGGCAGCCGCAGCTCCTGCAACCGGTTTCAACGTTCTGCATGCCAATGCCTATAACGCTGTAGGCAACGAAGCTGCTGCAGCTACCATCAATGGCGATATGTCTATGCCTCACAAGATGGCAGGCCGTACCCTCTTGTACGTTCAGCCGTCTGCAAGAGAAGGCGTTGTCTCTCTCGCTAGCGGTGGCATGAC
The DNA here is from genome assembly GCF_023373925.1 of Fibrobacter sp. HC4. Taxonomy (NCBI): domain Bacteria; kingdom Pseudomonadati; phylum Fibrobacterota; class Fibrobacteria; order Fibrobacterales; family Fibrobacteraceae; genus Fibrobacter; species Fibrobacter sp. HC4. Next base: position 96,916 of record NZ_JALCZV010000014.1, read on the forward strand.
CTACTTGATGCAGTACACCAACAACGGCGGCCCCGCAATGCTCACCGCCGGTATCGCAACTGGTGGCCTCGGTGTTACCGTTGATTTGGCTCTGAGCAAGACCTTCACCTCCCACGAAGTTTCCACTCAGGCAGGCACCGCTGAATCTGACGCCTCTACCACCGGCGCAGGCGACAACATCGGCGTGAACTTCTCTATGAACCTGGGCGCATTGGAATTCGGCGCACACGCATTCTGGGAAACCTTCCAGGATGAAACCGACACCGAAAACGATCAGACTGAAGTCGACCGCGACTATTGGGATATCGGAATTTCTGCCGTCGTTTCTAACGCACCTTCCGCCAAGAGCCTCGCCTGGTCTGCAGGTCTTTCTCTCATCCGCCATGCAAGCACCGAAGAAACCTCTACCGGAAACCAGTCTACCGAAATCACCAACCCGGAATCCAAATTCACAATCACCCCCAACTTCAACCTTGCATTCCCCGTTGCAAGCGTAGCTAACGCTCAGCTGTTCCTCGGTACCAACACCTACCTCCCCATCGTGATGTACGATGAAATCAAGGATGATGACTCCAAGAACAACCGTTCTGAATTCGGTCTCTACACTACCCCCAACATGCTGGCAGAAATCACCCTGAACGACAACTGGATGTTCTTCGGTGGCGCAAGCTTCACTTGGGTCATCTTCGACCGTCTCGGCGAAGAAAACAAGGCTAACCTCCATACCGAAGACGATTCCACCATTCGTCTTGCAACTTCCACTGCATACGCAAACGCTGGTGCTCGTTTCTCCTTCAAGAACTTCGTCCTCGAAGCTTCTGTTAGCCAGACCAGTTCCCTGGATAACTTCGCAGGAAACCTGGGTGCCTTCATCCACTTCTAATTTGAGGTTGTCATGAAAGTTCTCGTAACAATCGCTGTCGCCACCGCCATGGCCGCCTTCGTTGGCTGCTCCGGTGATGGTGATGTGTCCAAGGCCTCCGGCAACTTCCAGGAAACCATTCCTAGCAGTCCTACCGAAGACGTCCCTGCAGCAGGTGACGAAGATTTTGACGGCGGAAGCAACGCAAATTTCGTCAACTGCAGTGCAAACGGTGAAGACTTCTCCATTTGCGTCGAAGCCTCTGAAGAAATCTACAACCAGTACGGTGCCTTCTGCGAAGCATTCGAAGGAAGCAAGGGTTCTGGTAAGTGCACCAGCAAGGGCAGCAAGTCCTGCCAAATCAAAGGTGCCACTGTATACGTAGGTGGTGAAGCTGCCGAATCCTCCTGCGCAGAACTCGAATTGATTGTAAACGCAGCAATTTCTGGCCTATACGATTAGAAATAAGTATTTTACTTTAAATCGAATCGTTTAAACTTCAAAAATGGGACTGGTGAAAACCGGTTCCATTTTTTTTGTGCAATCTTTTCTAAAATTAGGCCCATGGTTTTAAATGTTATCTGGCTCGTATTCTTTTTTGGTGCATTCGTCGCCTGTATCGTTCAATGGTTGGCCTTCGGCGACACCGGAATTTTCAACAAAGCCATTTTGGGCGCATTCGACATGTCCAAGACAGCCTTCGAAATAGCCATCGGCCTCACCGGCATTCTCAGCCTCTGGCTTGGCATTCTGAAGATTGGTGAAAAGGCTGGTGCCGTGCAGATTCTCGCCAAGATCGTGCAGCCGCTGTTCAGCCGACTGTTCCCCCAGATTCCCAAGGGCCACCCTGTGGTGGGCACCATGCTCATGAACATCAGCGCCAACATGCTGGGCCTTGACAATGCGGCCACCCCCATGGGCCTTAAGGCCATGAAGGAACTGCAGGAAATCAACCCCAACGAAGACAAGTCCGTGGCAAGCGACTCCCAGATCATGTTCCTGGTGCTGAACGCCAGCGGGTTGACCTTGATCCCTGTCAGCATCATGACGTACCGCGCCCAGATGGGAGCGGCCAACCCCAGTGACGTATTCCTCCCCCTGCTGCTCTCTACATTCTTCAGTACCATCGCGGGCATTGTGGCCTTGAGCTTTTTCCAGAAGGTGAAGCTGAAGGACCCTGTAACGGTGGCATGGCTCGGCGGTCTTTCGGCCTGCGTTATCGCCATCATGGTCTACTTCAGCCACCTGACAGCAGAAGCCATTGGCGCCAGCAGCCTGTTCATTAGCGGTTTCGTACTGTTCGGCGTTATCGTGGCCTTTTTGGGTCTGGCCTGCTACAAGAAAGTGCAGGCTTACGAAGCCTTCGTAGAAGGCGCCAAGGACGGCTTCCACACCGCCGTCATGATCATTCCCAACCTGGTAGCTATCCTTGTAGGCGTTGCGGTGTTCCGTGCCAGCGGCGCCATGGACCTCTTGATGAACGGCATCGCCGCCCTGCTGAACATGATCGGTGTCGGCAGCGATGTGGTTCCGGCCCTGCCCACCGCCATCATGAAACCCCTTAGCGGAAGCGGTGCCCGCGGCATGATGATCGACGCCATGAAGACCTTGGGCCCCGACAGTTTCGCCGGCCGCCTAAGCTGCATGTTCCAGGGAGCCGCCGACACCACCTTCTACATCATCGCAGTCTACTTCGGTTCCGTAGGCGTCAAGAAGACCCGCCACGCCGTGACCTGCGCCCTGATTGCCGATGCCGTGGGCGTTATGGCAGCCATCGCCATCGCCTACATCTTCTTCCCGCCGATGTAGCGGTTCCGTAGGCAGTTCACGTCAGCGTTATAGACGCTCCTATTGCTCCATAAACTTTAAAAGGGTTCCGCAGTTGCGGAGCCCTTTGTTTAAAAGTATGCTTTTCTATTCTGACTCTCACCCCAAAAAAGGCGAAGCCTATTTCAAATTAAATCGCGCCAGAGGCCTGGGCAATAAGCAATCCAAGGTAACCCACATATATGGCTAGCAAGACACCGCCGGCAATGCGGTTAATGCGGCCATCGCCCTTGCGGCGGAAGCCCAGCACCAGCAGCGACAGGGTGAGTACAGCCATCAGGGGAAGGTCGCGGGTCACCATGTCTCGTTCCACGGATTCCATGGGGTCCAGGGTTGCGGCGATGCCCACCACCATCAGGGTGTTGAACAGGTTGGAGCCGATAATGTTTCCTACGGCCAGGTCGTCTTCGCCTTTGCGGGCGGCGGCAATGGAGCTGGCCAGTTCCGGCAAAGAGGTTCCAATAGCCACGATGGTAAGGCCTATGAGCAAGTCGCTCATGCCAAGGCTGCGGGCGATTTCAACGGCGCCCCACACCAGCATCTTGGAACTGACCACCAAAAGCACCAGGCCAAGAAGCAACCAGAAGATGGACTTGCCCAGACTCTTTGAAGAACCGTTGTCGGTATCATCCGCGGCACTTGCAGAAGCGTCTGCATTCAAGGTCTTGGAGCCGCGCATCTCGCTTACGATGTTATAGCCCATGACAGCAAAGAACACAGCCAAAAAGGCAATGCCGTTCATGCGGGTCACGCTTCCGTCGGCCACAAGGATAATGGCCAGGGCCGTCACACCGATAAGGATCGGCAAGTCCTTCTTGAGAACGGAGCGCTTGACTACCAGCGGGGTTATCAGGGCGGTAACGCCCAGAATCAGAGCGATGTTCGCAATGTTGCTGCCATATGCGTTACCCAAGGCCAGCTCAGGATTCCCCTGCAAGGCAGAAAGGGCAGACACCACCATTTCGGGGGCGCTGGTACCAAAGCCAACCACCACCATACCGATCAGGAGCGTAGACATACCACAGAATTCAGCAACGCCAACGGCGCCATCCACAAACTTGTCGGCGCTCCAGACCAGAACGGCAATGCCAGCCACCAGGGCAAGGATAGGCAAGATCATAAAGCGATCGTTCCTTTTTTACGAGTTATTAGAACGGGTAGAGGGTAAGACCAATGCCGAAGGAGGAGCAGCTCAGGTCCAGGCTGGGGAATTCGCTGTAACCTTCGTACAGGTCAGACAGGCCCACATCGGCCTTCACGTCGATGGACAGGCGCTTATGAGCCATGACAGAGAATCCAAAGACCAGGCTCCAGTCCATGTTCGTGCGGTAATCTTCATCCATCAAGTCAGTCGTTTCCTTGATTTTCTCCTGACCGTTCTTGTAAGACACCTTCAGTTCATCCTTCACCGGAATAGAAATCTGGGCACCCAGATCGAAGTAAAGGTTGGAAGATGCACCCTTGAAGGTAAAGAGTACCGGAATGTTCACCTTCATCTGGTCGAAGTTGAAGCTTACCGGAACAGCCTTGTTGTTGTTGTCGTAGTAGTCGTAAGTTTCGCTAGACTTGCTGCGTTCAAAGATTACACCCAGCTTGATACCCATAGTGTAATCATTCAGGGGAATGATGGACATCAAACCTGCGCGCCAGGAAATGCCATAGTAGTCATCATCGTCCCACTTGTCACCGGTCAGGTAATAGGAACCGATAGAACCATGAGCACCGATCTTGAACTGCATGGGAACAAGACCCATCAGCTGATCCATAGAAACGGTATCCTTAGAAGAGGACCTGTGCTGAGCCACATAGACAGTGCGCACGGGGGTACCATCTTCGCGGGTGTAGACGGTTTCGTAGTAAACGGTACGGGGAGCATCATCTTCGCCACGGACAGCCTTGGGGGCGGGGGCCGCAACGGGTTCGGCTACCTGGGGAGCGGGAGCTGCAACGGGTTCAGCGGCAGGGGCAGCGACGGGTTCAGCAACTTCTGCTGCGGGGGCAGCATCTTCGCCACGGACGGCCTTGGGGGCAACAGCCACATCGGCAGGTTCAGCTTCCTGGGGAGCGGGGGCAGCGACCGGTTCAGCTACCTGGGGAGCCGGGGCTGCAACGGGTGCGGCTTCGGCGGGGGCAACAGCCGGTTCTACGGCAGGAGCGGCAACTTCAGCAGGGGCGGCCACTTCGGCAGCGGGAGCGGCTTCAGTTGCAGGAGCAGCAGTTTCCTGGGCAAAGGCTGCAGAAAGAGCCAGTGCAGACACAATTCCAACATACTTAAGATTCATATAAAACCTCCTGTTCTTACATGGAATATAATAGCATTTTTTAACTACATTAATGACATATGAAATTGAATATTGTTAAAACTCCGTCGGGCAAGGCCAATGTGTCCGCCCTTCTTTTTGTCAAGCAGTCCATCCAGTTCTCCAACGTCCTTTCCGAAACCGCCGAAAAGCAGGTAGAATCCGTTCTGGCCGGCATGCAGGAAGGCCCCTTCGAAGACCTGGAACTTCTGGAAATCGATGGCACCTCCACCATTTTCGTCAACGCCGCCAAGGAGCGTGGCATCTCTAATCTGGACCACTTGCGCATGGCCGCCTATCGCCTGGCCAAGAAGGCCATGGCCCGCCAGATTCCCGTAGTAAGCATCATGCTTGCCGATGCCGCCCCCGAACAGTTCAAGGCCATCGCCCACGGCCTCCACTACGCCGATTACAAGTTTGACGCCTACAAGAGCAAGCAGAAAGAAAACTTCCAGGTCACCTTCGAAATCGTCGCCGGCGAACACGTTGCCGAATTCAAGGCCATCGCCGAAGACGTAGCCATCGAACAAAAGGCCATCGCCCTGACCAAGAACTTGATCAACACTTGCGCCAGCGACCTTTACCCCGCCGAGTTCGTCGAACGCGCCAAGACCATCGCCAAGTATACTCCGGGCCTTTCCATCAAGGTCCGCGACATGAAGCAGCTGGAAAAGGAAGGCTTCATGGGCCACGTTACCGTTGGCAAGGGTAGCTCCCACGAACCCCACATGATTACCATGACCTACGACGGCACCAAGGCTGCAGCAGGCAAGCGCGGAGCCCGCAGCTCCGCCGACCACCTGGTCATCGTTGGCAAGGGTCTCACCTTCGATACCGGCGGCCTCTGCCTCAAACCGCCCAAATCCATGCCAGAAATGATCAGCGACATGAGCGGTGCCGCCACCACTCTGGCAGCCATCCAGGCCATCGCCACCTTGAAATTGCCCATGAAGGTCAGCGCCATCTGCTGCCTGGCCGAAAACGCCATCGGCAACAAGTCTGTGCTCCCCGGCGATATCTTTACCGCCAAGAACGGTAAGACAGTCATGGTAGACAACACCGACGCCGAAGGCCGCCTTGTACTTTCTGACGGTCTGGCCGAAGCAGGCCTCATCGGAGCCACCCACATTATCGATCTGGCCACCCTCACAGGCGCCATGGTCCGCGCATTGGGTTATGCCGTTACCGGATTCTTCAGCAACGACGATGCCCTGGCCCTGAACGTCATCAACGCCGGCGAAGCCTGCTGCGAAAAGTTCTGGAGCATGCCTCTGGAAGAAGAATACGCCGATGCCCTGAAGGACAAGTTTGCAGACCTCAAGAACACCGGAAGCGACGCCGGTGCCATCAGCGCCGCCCTCTTCCTGCAGGAATTCGTACCCGAAAACACCGCCTGGTCTCACTGGGATATTGCAGGCACCGCCTTCGTTACCAAGAAGTGGAAGTACACCGAATACGGAGCCACCGGCTTTGGCGTGCAGACCCTTATCGAACTTGCCCGCCGCATGTCTACAGCACCTGAAACAACCGAAGAATACAAGGAGGTTTAACCATGTTCTCTTACGAAATGAAAGTGACCGACTCTATTAAGTACGTTGGTGTCAACGACCACGAAATCGACCTTTTCGAAGGCCAGTTCGAAGTGCCCCTGGGCATGGCCTACAACTCCTACGTCATCATGGATGAACAGATCGCCGTGATGGATTCGGTAGACCAGAATTTTGGAGAACAATGGCTTAAGAATATCGCCGAGACCATTGGCGACAAGCAGCCCGCTTACCTGGTGGTCCACCACATGGAAATGGACCATTCCGCAAACATCAAACTGTTTATGGAAAAGTATCCCGCCGCAAAGATCGTCTCTTCCAAGATGGCCTTCACCATGATGAAGAACTTCTTTGGAACCGACTTTGCCGATCGTCAGGTTGTAGCCGGCGAAGGCACCAAGCTGGAACTGGGCGCACACACCCTGAACTTCGTTACTGCCGCCAACGTCCACTGGCCCGAAGTCATCATGAGCTATGAATCCAGCGAAAAGGTCCTGTTCTCAGCAGACGCTTTCGGCAAGTTCGGCGCTAACGACGTTGAAGACCCGGAAGGCTGGGCCTGCGAAGCCCGCCGCTACTACTTCGGCATCGTAGGAAAGTTCGGCGCCAACGCCCAGGCTGTGCTTGCAAAGCTTTCTGACATTCCCGTAGAAAAGATTTGCGCCCTCCACGGTCCCACCATCGTGGGCAACGTAGAAGAGTACCTGAACTACTACAAGATCTGGACCAACTACGACGTGGAATCTGAAGGCGTCATGATCGCCTACACCTCTGTCTATGGCAACACCAAGCAGGCTGTAGAAAAGCTGGCAGAAATCCTGAAGGCCAAGGGCTGCAAGAAGGTAGTCGTCTCTGACCTTGCCCGCGAAGACACCTACGAATGCATCGAGAACGCCTTCCGTTACGGCAAGCTGGTTCTGGCCACCACCACCTACAACACCGGCGTGTTCCCCAAGATGCGCGAATTCATCGACCACCTGCTGGAACGCAACTACCAGAAGCGCACCATCGCCTTCATGGAAAACGGTTCCTGGGCCCCCGCCGCCGCCAAGAACATGGCCACTATGTTCGAAGCCGCCAAGGACATCACCATCGCCCAGAACAAGGTCAGCATCAAGATCGCCATGAAGGACGAAAACATCGCCCAGATGGAAAAGCTGGCCGACGAACTGTTGGCATAAATTCGAGAATTTGAACTCGCAAAAAAAGCCGCGGATCAATCAGATCCAGCGGCTTTCTCTTTAAGGGGAAAAATTATTCCCATTGCGCTTTCGCTTTGCTCAAGCGCTGGTCGCGCGGCTCGGTCGAGCCTATGCTGAATAATGTATTGATGGCTGTGATGCCGTGTGACGTCAATAGCACATACGCATCTTTGTATCAAATGGTTGCTAGCCAATTTGATTGGTGGCGGCATTTGGATGCGTCCGCTGCTCGAAATTGGCAATGCATACCCGCGATTTTGGATCGCGGCAGTCCGTACAAGTACGACGTACATGAGACAGACAAGTGTATTGACCTTGGGTGCGGAAACTTATCTGCTGAGTATTTGCGTCTTGCTCAGGCTGAGGCTGCCGACAAAGAACACCAGTAGCCCGCAGCCTAGAACCACGGGCAGTAACAGGAGGCCGAGAATGCAAACAAGAATGATGATTACAGGTGTAAAGGCTGACATGTCTTGCTACTGATAATCCTTTATGTCGTATCCGGGAATACGTCTGGCGTCCATAAAGTAGAACTTGTCCTTGATGTTGCCGGCTTCGTCGGTTACCACGTTCATGACAGAATCCAGGGTTGTGGCAAAAACGGAGGAATCTTCTTCCGAGCGGATATACCTAAGTATAGTAAAGAGTTCATCTTCTTCTTTTGTGGTGGCGCCTGTGGGCCAGGCGACTGCAAGGACTTGCACCGAGTCTTCGGAGGTGCTTTCGTCGATGAGTCCGTCATAGACATCTTTCCAACGCATTTGATGCATGACTCCAAGAGATGTTGTATGGTACAGTCCATAGGATTCGGAAGCGAAAATCTTTTCCCCCTTTACGGTGGTTCGTGTGAATAGGAAACTCACCAAATTGGAGGGCTCGACTGTACTTATATTATAATCATTAACGACTAGGTCTAATAGACGAAGTTTTTCCGCTTTCTTGAAATGGATGGAATGATTGTAGTATTTGAATTCCTTATTAACCTGTGCGGGTACAAGCCAGTCCTGGAAAATGAGCGCGCAGGACAACGTTGCGCTGGTATCGCCATTCAGGAAGTTGACCAAGGTGGCGCTGTCAAGAGATACTTCACCTCTCTGATAGCGACTGGAATTCATGATGTCGTAATCTTTTTCAAAATCAATCTTCAGTTCCATGGATTCCGATTCGGTTTTTAGGAAACATCTGGATTGGAGTGTATCTACGTAGGTGGAATAAAAACCTCCGTAGTAGCATGGAATGACCCTGGAGTAGAAATATCCCTCTACGTAAGTGCTAAAATAGTCATCGTAGTTGTAGCAGACTTCTGTAAAGTGAGCTTCACCTGGATTTTTTGATGGAACCAACGTGTAGGTTTCCTTCAGGTTTCCACAGTTGGCGGAATCCAACTGAATTTCCAGACGATGTGTTTCATCCTGCTTTTCGAAAATGTCGCTGAAAAGGAGTCCTCCGTAAGAGTCTGAAGATTGTTCACCTTTGATCTCTTTGCCGTTTAATAAAAACTTTGTGTTTTTGTAATTGCAGACCGTAGGATCGCTAAAGCGAATTTCTACGATCATATCCTTGACGAACTTATTGATTTCGATAGTGGTATCGGTATTGCGGGAGGGGCGGAATCCATCGGAAATATGTGTTCCGTTGCCTCCGCTGGAATGGTTTAATCGAATGACGGAACTCATCCCTCCAACGATGCTGTCGAGTAGATCTCGCTCAGCACGATAGGCTTCCAGTTCCTTTTCTCTTTCCTTTTCTTCGGGGGTCATGCCGCTGTCTGTGCAGGCCGTAAATGTGCAGAACAAAAAGGAAACAAGTGTAAACCACCTTATGTTTTTCATAGAATTTGCTAGTCCTTTATGCAACGAATAGAAAGAAATGAATCTGAGCCTACTCCGCTATTGCTAACGTTCGGGGTCCAATTTTCGAATGTTATGATTTCGGCCACGAAATCATTTCTGCGATCGGATGTCCAGAAAAAGGCTACGCCACCTTGATCATAGGGATTGATTTCTCCTATGTCATCGGCGCGGCCGGCCGGTAGCACGCAGAATCCGTAGTCGTCATAACCGTTTGCGTCGCGATTGTTGTATTCACTCCAGCCATCAAGGGACTTCAGTGATTTTTCAACATTGGTCCAATCAGGATATCCCGGTATTTTATGTCCTCCGATGGCGGTAAATAGGACCTGATATTCATTGACGTTGGGCAGATGCCAGCCTTCGGGACAGATTCCACGGACTGTGCCCTTGTTATCTTCGTTAGCGCATTTCCTGTAATCGTAGCCGCAGCCTTTACCGCTTTCTGAAAATACGGCTGCGGAATCCATGGCAGCAGACCATAGGTAAAGACGGCCGTATTTTTCGCAATTTCCTTCAGCTTCACTGTTGCAGAAACTGGAGGAGTCCTGTGTCTTTGTGGGTTCCGTATAGGCGTATGCAAGATTTTCGGCCATCCAGGTTTGACTGCCGATGGTCACGGTTTTGTATTCGCGATTGTCCCGCTTATCGACCATGGTTCCAGCGACAGCTTCTGAGGGCGGCACGTAGGCGATGCTGCTGGAAGATTCCCTGGGGTATTCCATGCTTGAGGAAGATTCCTCTTCGGCCATGGAACTGGAACTTTCCGCTAAGATTTTCGGTGCGCTGTTGCGATAATAGGCCTCGCCCTTTTCTTCCTTGCAGAGGCATTCGTCCAGTTTCCATTCAGGGGCCTTTGCGATCAAGGTGTTGAAGTCGCCGTCGCTTCCTAACTTGTATTTACAACCGTCAAGGGTAACCCAGACTTTCCTATAGCCATATTCAGACGAAAGGAATATTTCCAGGCGGTTATATTCGGAATTGTATGTTAATTCGTGACAAACAGTCTGAACGCCACCCTTTTGGTCGATGAATTCCGTAGCCTTGGAACAGGCAACGTCCTTGATCAAGGATGAGTCGGTGATCGTTTTCGACCAGGAGTTACTTCCGGAAATGCCATAACGATCTTCGCATTGAGCTATAGACAGACTGTTGGAAGAATTAGCCTGGTTTTCCTCCGGCGAATTTGGACTTCCTGAGTCGCTATCGCCGCAGGCTGTAAGGAAGACCGATGCAAGGATCGATGCAAGCAGGCAGGTGCAAAAAGACTTTTTCGTATAGTTTAGCATATAAACAACCTTCTCTCCCAAAAATCAAATTAGTTGTGGACGCAGCGAACGTTCATTCCCATGATTCGTTCTTCGAGGTCGACTCTTGCGGGTTCCTTGGCGTAATCGAACATTAATAGATAGGAAGAGAATTCATCGTCAGGGAGAAAAGACTTTTGGCGGCTCCAAATATTTACCAGTTCTCCGTAACCAAAGAAATATTCTTCTATCACGTCGCAAGCATCGCCACAATAGCTCGCCTCGTCAACGAATATTCCAAGGGGCAATGCGGAAAATCCGCTTTCGTTTGTTGCTGGGCTTTCTTGCCAAGTCCATTCCGCAGACTTAAGGGAGGCGTCGCTTACTGTTTCCAGAAGGGTGTAGATTTCATCACTGAACGGAAGATGCCAACCTTCGGGGCATGCCTTCATGGCCGCCACCTGGGTGTAAAAACGTCCAAAGATTTCACAGCTGTCGGGGTCGTTGCCTAGACAATGGGTTTTCCCTGCAAAGAAGGGGTGGGCGATGGAGTCGACATAGTTTAGGTTTTCTGCCATCCAGACCTGGTCTCCGATTTTGACACTCTTGTAACAATGGCCGTCTCGGTCATCCTGGAAAACATCATACTTTACTTTGGAGCTCAGATACTTCCAGCTCTCTTTTTGTACACTGGCGCAGACTTCTTCACTGGATGAGGAAACTTTTTCTGATGAACTGGACAACTCAATAGAGGAACTGGAGGCGACGGAGGAACTGGAGGGAATGATCATTTCCATGAGCAAGGTATCCTTGACGCAACGTAAAGAAAACCCGTGGGATTTGGAGGATTCGTTGATGGAGTTGTCTTTTGGGTCGACGCCGAAGCTGTTCACTCTTGTTTGAGGTGCCGTTTCGTCGAAGAAAGTATCCTGATTGTAGTCTACATAATAGTCCATTTCGTCACTTTCGGTAGAAGTGATGAATCTGTCTGCGTCAGGCCAGTACGAGAAAAAATAGTTGTTGTAAAAACCGCCATGGAGAACCTTGAAACCGTAAGGGTCTTCTTTCATGATGTCGGTATAGCTCATCAGGTATTTCCATTCCAGAGTGTCGGGGACATGCCAACCCGGCATACAGATTCCCTGATGGTAGGGCTTTTTGATGGAATCCTCGGCTGTGTTGCGCAGGAAATAGGGTTTAAAATCCATGGCCTGCGTCCAATTGTACAGACGGCCGAACTTGACGCAGTTTGAATCATTGTCTTCGAAACAGCGGCTGCCCTCGACCTTGTAACGAAGGTTCTCGGATGTCCAGATCAGTGCGCCAATTTCCGTGGTGTGGTAAATCTTGAAATCGCGAGGGTCGCAAATTTCATTTTCACCAAGATTCTCGGGGCAGGATATTGGAATATCAGCTTCAATGAGGCTAGAAGAACCTTGCTCGGTTGTTGAATTTCCGTTAATGTCGTCGGGCTCGGATGAGTTACTGCATGCGGAGAACTCGACTAGAATCATCAAAAGAGTCGCGATGAAAAGAGGGAATGTTTTTCTTTTAAACGAATGCATTTCACAAATATAGTATAGATACGTATAAATCAAAAAAGCCGAGGAAGAAGTTCTTCCTGCGGCTTTTATGTTTAATGAAGAGTAAAAATTACTCCCATTCAATGGTTCCGGGGGGCTTGTGAGTTACGTCGTACCAGAGGGAGCCGGCGCCTTCTGCTTCGAACTTGCGCCAGAGGCCTGCAAGCATGCCCTGGTCAATTTCTGCGAAGTTGGCGGTCATGGCTTCGGTGGAGTTCACAGGACGCATCACGATGCAAGGCTTGCCTGCAGTGCGCAGCGGAACGGATACCACAGGCATCTGCCAGATTTCTTCGTACAGCTTGTTTTCCTGCAGGAAGGTGGTGCAGATGTCGTCGAACTTGCGGAGGGTATCGAAGTTTTCGCGAGTAGCGTACTGTTCCACAAGCTTCGGGTCTTCATCAGCCACGGTACCGATCTGGTAGATCACGCGGTTGATGGCCTTGAAGCGGTTAGCAAGTTCGGTGGAGAACTTTTCGCAGTCCTTCCAGCTGAGGCCGGCGGTAGTCAGAAGGAACGGCTGTGCGTAAGTACGGCCATCGCCCTGAACGCCAACGCTCTTGATGGGGAGCATGCGGCCAGAAATGTTGTTAGCCTTCAGGTAGTCGGCGAGGCTGCCGCCCTGAGTGTCCTTCACGTCGTTGAATGCGACCATGTCGTCCTTCAGGACGCCATCGCTGCAAAGCAGACGGACACCCAGACCCGGACCCGGGAAGGGGTGACGCCAGACGAGATTGTGGGGGATGCCCAGTTCTTCACCGAGGGCACGGACTTCATCCTTGTAGAGGTCGGCCAGCGGTTCAAGCACAAGGCCCTTTTCCATCAGGTCCAGAACTTCCTGGACGCGGTTGTGGTGGGTCTTGATCTTGTCTGCATTCTTGGTGCCACCGGATTCGATGGTATCGGGGTAAATGGTGCCCTGAGCCATCATCCACTGGTTGGGGTCAAGGTTCAGCTTGGCCATTTCCTCGTCCTTCACCACCAGGAATTCCTTACCGATGATGCCGCGCTTGGTTTCCGGCGCAGTCACGCCAGCCAATTTTGCCAGGAAGTGCTCGCTGGCGTCGCGGATCTGAAGGTTGTTCATGCCTTCGGCCTTGAGGAAGTCCATGATCTTCTGGGATTCGCCCAGACGCATCATGCCGTTATCCACATGGAGGCCAAGAACCTTTTCGGGGCCAAGGACACGGTTCAAGAGAACGAATGCCACGGTAGAGTCCACACCGCCAGACACCAGGAGGAACACCTTGCGGTCCTTCACCTGTTCCTGGATACGTGCGGTAATCAGGGGCAAATAGCTGTGCATGTTCCAGGTCTTCTGTGCGCCGGTAATGTCGATGAAGTTTTCGAGAAGCTTCATGCCGAACTTACTATGGGTCACTTCGGGGTGGAACTGGATGCCGTAGATCTTGCGTTCGTCAAAAGCGACAGCTGCGATTTCGCAGTCCTTGGTGCTAGCCACGATGCGGTAGCCTTCGGGCAGCTTGGTCACCTGGTCGCCATGGCTCATCCACATGGGAGAAGCCTTGGGCAGGTCCTTCAAAATCGGGCACTTTTCGTCGCCAACGATCAAGTCGGCAATGCCATATTCCTTTACCTTGCCCGGTTCAACGTGACCACCCAGCTGCTGGGCGATAAGCTGATGACCGTAGCAGATACCCAGCTTGGGTACCGGCAGGTTCAAGATTTCGGGATTGTATTCCGGAGCGTCGGCAGCATAAACGCTGGAGGGGCCACCGGAATAGATGATTCCCTTGACGCCTTCCAGTTCGGAAACGTCGCAGTTGGGGGAATGAATTTCGGTGAAAACGCCGAGGCGGCGGACACGGTTTGCGATCAGGTGGGCATACTGGCCACCAAAATCAAGAACGGCAATAGTATCTACATTCTTCATACAGGGGTAAAGATAGAAAAAATATTTATCAAACAAATCCCTTCTCTAGGCGATCAGCGATCCGATTATCCACTTCATATTCAAATCAGCAAGGTTCGTTTTCTACGGTCGCATCAATCATCTCCAGATCGTTCATCGTGCGTTCAAGCTGATCGGCATTGGCATTCTCGATATCAAAGGAAATGACGATGTCGATACCGTAAGCGTCCGCCTGGCGGATAAATTCCAGCATCCGTCTTTTCAATTGCCTGCGGAGAATTTTCGTTTTTGATTCGCTCAGGAGCAGGTCTCGATGGGGTGCCATTTTGGGTGTGATCGGCTCAAAAAGTCAATTATATGGTTTATTTATTTTAGTCCGTTAGATTTTTTTTGGGGAAAACAGGCTCTTCATCAACATGTGTGGGTGGCTTCGCCACCCTTTTTTGTTGACTTTCGCCTAAATTAAACAAAAAATGGGCTATTTTCTAAAATTTAATCGCCAAAAAAAACAGAAGAAAAAGCCCATGTCAAAATTATACAAATCCATCTTCAATGTCAACGGCTGTTCAGTCGTCAAGCAGGAACAAACCGATACCACGGTCACCATCACGGTAAGACTCACCAAGGGCAACGCCAGCAGGTGCGGCTGTTGCGGGCGAAAAGGGAAACTCTACGACAACGGCCGGGAACAGAGGGTATGGCGGACGCTCGATCTCGGCACGAAAAAGGGCTTCATCAAGATGGACACCTACAGGGTGAAGTGCAGGAAGTG
>NZ_JALCZV010000015.1:0-73656 GCF_023373925.1 Fibrobacter sp. HC4
CGAACAACAAGATAAAGCTACTGATACGGACTGCCTATGGCTTCAGGAACATGAACAACATGCTGTCGCTGATAATGTTGAGCTGTTCCTATGTAGATGTAAAGATAGCCTACGAATGGGAATCGGAATCGAGAGAATCATCTAGCAAGGCTGCCTAAATGCTTCCACACATGTTGATGATGCCTCAATTTTTTTTAAGTGCGATGAAATTGTTAGTAAGAGAATAATGTATAGATAAATGATTTGTTTGAACGACTGCTGTATTGATTTTTGCCAACTATGTAATACATTGTGTAGCAAAATGTTTTGTCTGCAGAAAGTTGTAAAAAATGATGGAAAATTTTTTTAGATGAAAACACATAGACAAAATAATGTGATTTTTCTAACATGAAATCGCTTTAAAAGTTTTAGAGCGTTAATCCGAAAGGGAATTACATGAAGATATCATTGTGGAAAAAGGTTGCGTTGCTTGGCTTAATTGCTTTGGCTGCATCTGTATTTGCTCAGCAGAGTAAATATGGTTATGTTGTGGGAACTTTTGTTTCTGGCTCAAATGAAGTGGAACGCATTGGGCAAGAAGGTAAGTTTCTTCATTATCGTTTTAAAATAAAGACAAGTAACAATACGGTGTATGAATGCGTTATTGACGTCAAAAATGGGCATAAGTATGAATTCCCGTATAGAATTGTCGACATGCGTGATTATAACGCTAGCTATTATGGTAATATATGGTCTGCAACAAATGCGTATCACCCGATTACAATGATTTCGGGTGTGGGCGGCACCGCTTCAGAAGGAGCTTTGGACTACATTCGTCATAAAGGAATTCTTCTTGATATCGCTGGTAGAAGATGGCAGCATGCTATTGCCTATCAGACAAGTGATCCTATGCAGTATAAGCTGCCGATGTTTGATGATCTCTTTAAAAATGTCAAGAGAATTTACGTGTTTGGTGCCCCTTATTCAAAGGGATACGGAATGCATCTGATTCACCAGAATCAGGGGGACCAGAATCCTGCTCATATATCGGGAAACGGTATTTTCCAGGATGGAGCTGTCATATTTGAGTATTCTGCGATAGGTGCCAAGAAGCCTGTGCGAAAAATGTTGATGGTTAAATTTGATGACCAGCCGAATGAACCGGGCCAATCTGATTTTTCTTATACAACCGATCCGGATGGAAGCGGCCCTCTGCATATTGGACAGGCTGCCCCCTATTATGAAGAAGAATTTTATTTTAGTGGTAGGCCTGGCCTTTCTGAAGCTACTGTGTCAAAAATACACGGACCGTTTAATGCTGAACAAATCGAAGTTTATGCCGATAATAATGAAGACGATTGTATGTCTTATAGCGATGTGGATTTGTTCCTTGGCAATACTCCTACATTGACGAAAGATTCTGGCTCTTTAACCTTTTCTCGACAAAATGGTTGTATTAATGAATTCGTTCGTTACTATGGCAATGATCATTACTACTATTACATAAACGCCTGGGATCCGGATTCAAGACCGAAAATCCGTCTGCGCTATAGGTAAACAATTCAAATAAAAAATGAGAATCCATTCGCTATGCGGATGGATTTTTTTTGTTTTGTTGGTAAAATTCTTTGAGATTTTTTTGGTATATTTTTTTTTACAGGCGTGGTGCTATACAATGTATAGCTGCTGTATTAATTGCTTTGTACTGATTTTTATTGCGATTAAATTAAAAATTTAAATGATACTTTTTTCTTATTATCTTGTCGGTTGTCATTTGTGTAACAATTAGAAATACTTTGGTGTGAGTCTTTTTACTCGACAAAATGCCATACTTTTCAAGGGATAAACATGTCCAGTAGCTTAATTAGTATTGCCGGAATTGACAATAAAATGGTTGATATTTTATCGTCAAAGGCTGGAATCAAGACTTTAAAACAATTTTATGATGCGACTCGGTCGGCTAAAGATCGAAAAATCTTGTCCGAAAAAACGGGTATCACGTTGGCCAATATTAGCCATTGGGCCACGCAGGCGGAATTACTTCGTGTTGATGAAATGTCTTACAATGAAGCGTATGATTTGATTGATGGCGGAATTTATTCCGTTGAACAATTGAAAAATACCGATGCAAAGGAAATATTGCAGAAGATAAAAAAAATAAATACCTTTTCTAATATTACAGAAAGTAAAATTTTGCAATTGCAAAAATCAACTGTGCAATCTGCGAAAGCCTTTGATTCCTGCTCAATTCAAAAGGAGTTGGTTGTGTCCAGTGGCGATACTCCTAGCATTTACTCTGATCTATCGAGTGTTATTACGGAATTGGGTAAGGGCGTTGCGCAAGCGCAACGAGCTTTGGATGAAAATTCTATGGCTATACAGAATGAAATTTTGCAGAATGATAGACTGTATAGTGCAGGAATGCAGGCCACATGGTATGTGATGCCTGAAGTTGAATTTACAATGAAAATAGATTACGCAGTTTCTAAAGAACGGAGTATGACAGGACAGGTTCTTAGCTCTGAAATTAGTATTGCTCCAAGTAATGCGACTTTCTCTAACTTGTTTAAATCTTCGAAAAAAGAGGAGAGTACTATCAAGTTGAGAATAGTTCCGATTCCTCCAAGTGATAAGTTTGTTGTAAGAAGATATATGCCGGATTTAAGTCTCCTACCTACTATTGGGGAAATAAGAAATGCTTTGGATGAAATAAATGTTTCTGTTTATGAAATTGATCCGGAAGAAGCGAAGAATTGGAGTGATGGTGTACATGTGAATGTAATTCATCAAGAACCTGCCAAGAATACGATTTTAAATATGGGCGTCGTCCCGAAAATAACGTTGAAAAAAATAGAATCCAAAAATGAATTGGATGGTAAGAATAAATAAAGCGGAGAAAGAATGGCTACACTTTCTGAACAATTATCTCGTCTGTATGTAAAATCGAGTTCATTGACCAAAAAGAGAATTCAAGAAGAGCTTAAAACGCTTGAAGAAAAAATAGTTGAGTATGAAGGAAAAATTCATGAACTTGATGTCGTAAAAAAAACATTGGAAGAAAAATCCGTGGAATTGGCTTCTGTAAAAGTTCGTTTGGAATCGGAACAAATAGAAGCACAAAAGCAAACAGATGCTTTCAATGAAGAGTATAAAAAGTATTTAAGCTCAAAAGAAGAACTAGAAAAATTACAAGCACAAATTAGAGCATCTTATTCAACGGAAGACATTTCATCTTTCTTGAACAAGATGATAAATGATTTTAATACAAGTTCAGCTTCTGATACTGATGTTGCCAAATATATCATCAACAACATGGATGTTGATTTGAAGGTGAGAATTTATGATGATAGTAAAAATAATGGTGAAAAATCATTCAAGTTTACTGCACCTAGCATTAGTGAGACGACTGAAGACAGCTTGAGTAGTATAAAAATCACAATTCAAGCGGTTCCAAAATAAAAATGATTTTTTTAGTAAGTACCGTCACGTCAATTGAATCTAGGAGGATTATCTATAGAAAAAAGTATTTAATGAATATGTTTTAAGCTGAAGTCCTGACTAGAATGTTTTTTTTAGAGGGGGCTTCTTAACAAGAAAAAAAGGAATAATAGATATGTCAATCGGAAAAGATCTTTTAAACGTTCCGTTTGGTGACATGGTCATGCAGTTAGCTAATGCGATTGCGGAAGGTCAGTTCAAAATGGATATGGCCAGCTGTAAGATTGCCAAGTTAATGGGTGATGTTGAAACATGTGGAATTGAAATTCCTAATTTCGGTGATTCGTTAACTGGCTCTGAAACGGTTTCCTTGATTGGTGCTGGTTTTCAACCAACTTTTTATCAGTTTACTGATACAATTATTGAAGTTAAGATCTCAATTTCAACGACTATGTCTGTAGAAACGTCGGCGTCAGTAGGCTTTACCTGTTCATGTGCGTCTGTGAATGCTTCTTTTTCTGCAAAGTACTCTTATTCTGCAGAGGGATCTAGCTTGATTAGGACGAAGATTACTCCTGTTCCGCCAAATGCTTTTATGTCAAAATTGTTGGATTTGAAAGCCCAGTTGGAGCAGAAAAAGTTTGAAAAAACATTGCAGTTAATCGAACAGGAAATAGCAAAGGAAACCTCTTCAGAGGAAAATAAACCTGCATCGAATAATTCTGAAAATAATCAAAATGTACCGGCAGAAGAACCTGCTGAAACTTAACACTAAAATAAATAAAGAGGATTATAAATATGAGTATTGGTCAACAATTACTGGATGTACCCTTTAGTGATATGGTTGCTAATTTGGGCATGGCTATTGCTAACGCTCAAAAATCTCTTGATGAAAATTCAATTGAAATTCTAAAGATGATGGGGGAAGATGATACAGTGTCCCTTCCCATGGTTTCTGTTTCTTATGACAGTAAAAAAGAAAAGGATGGAAAGACTGGCATTGAAGTTACTGATAAGGAATTTAAAACTTCTATGATTGGTGCTGGTTTTCAGCCAACCTTTTACCAGTTTGCAGAAACTGTTATTGAGGTCAAAATTGCTATTAGTATGAATCAGGAAGCAACTTCTGAATCTACTTCACATAATGAATCCAAAGAAACAAAAAAGTCTTGGCGTAAAAGTCGTGCTAATGTATCTACTGTAGATGCAACGTATTCTAGTAAATATAGCTATAGTGCTGAAGGCTCAAGTTTGTTGAGAACTCGTTTGGTTCCTGTACCTCCTAATACGATCATTGCTCAGGCAATTGATATGAGGAGCCAGGCTATGAATAAGATTTTCCAGATTGAATCTGATAGGGTTGCTATGGAAATTGAATCGGCCAATAATGATTATGATACAAAACATACTTCTACCACCCCACCTCAAATAGAAGTAGACAACAAAGAAAAGGATCAGTAATTAAATCGAGTAATATCGTTTAATTATATGGATGTTTTGTTGTGACAATTTCTTTTTTGGACAGAAATTGTCATTGGAATGAGCAGCCTTGATTAGAATATTAAGGGTGCTCATTTCTCAAATTAAGATTTTGATTATTACAGCACATGGATGAAAATACAGAAGAATATTTAGACAGCCTGTTGTTTGATGATATTGAAGGGCTGCTGTTTTCTGAAGAATATGCTGATTCAGACGACAATGCGTCGTTAATATCTGAAATTGCGGAATCGGAAATTCCCAGCGATTGTAGTACTTTAGATAATATTGCTGTATCTCCTGATGAAAATAAAAATGTTAATAGTGAATCGTCCATAGAAAAAGAAAATGTTCTAAAAATTGATGATGGGGATGATTCGTTTGCTAGAGAACTTGATTCATTTGCCATAGAAGAATTACGTACCTCTTTAGGAGCGTTTAAAGAGAAGAAAAATTCCTTAATTAGAGAAGGTTTTGAAACAAATACATTACGTAATTCTATTGATAGTGCTGAACGGACCATTTTTTCTTCTGTAAATCAGGAAGAAAAAAAAATAGCTGGTCGCGAAGTTTTTTTTTCTGGGCTTTTTTGTGATTCCTTGTGGAATCAAGGGTCTCTTTTTGGTTCAAAATTTAATGATTTTTCTTTACAAGAAAATATCGGGCCAGAATCTCTAGGTAAAATTGAACGGATTTGTCAACGGGAAAATCGATTTGCTGAATCTCTGTCTCAAGAAAGTGTGATCTTTGATGCAGAAAGGGCTAATGCGAAAATAAGAGATTCTTTTGTGAATGAATCTTCCGATAATACCGAAGAATTCCATAAAGAATCAGAAGTATCTCCGGTCATGAAAAAAAGAATGGTTTCTGAGGATGTCGAAATCATTAAAGTTTCAAAAAAAAGTATGCTTGATGCAAGAGTCCTTTGTGAAACCATTGTCGCAAAGGATAAATTGAGATTAGCTGAATCTTGTTTAAAAGAAAATAATGCATCAATCAATTCTGGTTTTGTAAGTGTTTCAAAAAAAGATTTGTTGAAATCAAACTTATCTGAACGTAGAACGGGAAAATATGATTCATCAATCAAATTGGATTCTGCGAAGGTTTCAAAAAATAGTTTGCTGGAAATGGAATTGCGTTGTGAATCTAAAATTGCGATTAAAGAATCAAGTTTATCCGAATGTAGAAAGGATGAAATTGATTCATCAATTAAATTGGATTCTGCAAAGGTTTCAAAAAATAGTCTGCTGGAAACGGAATTGCGTCGTGACTCTATAATTTCTGTTAAAGAATCGAAATTATCCGAAAATGAAACTGAAAAAAATAGTGTGTTTATTAGATCAGAATCCGTAAAAGTTTCAAAAAATAATTTTGAAATGGAGGCGCAACGAATTTCTGTTTCTGTTAATCAAGCTTCCATTGATACGAAATCTGATAAAAAAAATAAAACGAAAGAACCTCTTGAATTAAAGAATCAAAAAAGATTTGACAATAATTTTTCTGTCGCTGTTGAACTTAAGGTGAAAAGTTCCGATTCAATTAATTCTAAAAGAGAATCTTTTTCTTCGGTAAGTATTACTTCTTCATTTAGAGGCCTAAGGGGTAATGCTAATGAAAAAAAAACAAGGATGTTGATATCCCGTGATGTAAAAAGATTTTTTTCTTGTGATAATATGAAAAATAGTTTTAATCAAAAAAAAAGGTTGTTTTAATGGCTACTATAGGGTTTGATGAGCAGATAGAGCAAATTGTCAAACAATTGACAGAAAAAATAAATATGGCTATTTCATTTGCCTTGGATGAATCGAAATCGTTTGAACAGGCTGAAGCCATTTTCAATGAAGCTATAACTGTTTTGGAGTATTACCAGTGCGGCGATACCGCAGCAGAACAGCTTATAAATTTTTCCAAGATAACGTACTTTAGAAAAGAATGTAGAAAAGCTTTGCTTTTTGCTACTGATGCTGTAGAAAAAAGTGTGACAGATAATGTCAGGGAAAAAGCATCTAATAACCTTCATGATATGGCTTTTAAGTTGTTAGAATACATTGTAATCAATGATAAGGGACAGATTAACGTAACCTTTGATGATGTCCAGTCTTTTTTAGTTCCTCAGGATTATTGTAACGCTTTGCAAAAGGCTTATGAGGCGAGAAATTTAATCAAAACAAAGAATGATCTGGTCTTTGTTACGAATGCTTTGAAGAAACTTTCTATGGAGGTTTTGAGGCAAGGACTAAGACAAGAAAAGGATGGACATTTTGCAGACTCATTGTCCCTATTAAAGAATGTTCTGCCGTTCTTAAATGTAAAAAGAGCGGAAATTGTAAATAAGGAAATTGAAAAAATGGAGGGCATTAGCAATGCAGTCTAAACAGTTAAAGAATATCGTTGACATACTACACGATATGGATAAAAAAGCTGCACTTTTTTTAAGTAATCAAAATTATGATGATGCTCTTGCCGTGTATAAAGAAATTTTGAAAGCCCAAGAACAGCTGAAACTTGAAAAACTTTGCGGCCATACCATGTTGAACATTGCGAATATATACATGATGCAAAATGACTATGATCAAGCTTTGGCGAATATCAGTAAGGCTGCTATGTTGAAATCAATGCAGTCCGATAATGATGACCGTGGGAATTTGAAACTGACTCAGGCTAGCTGCTTGTTTGTAATGAATAAGGGAAAAGTGGCTGAATCTGAACTAAAGAACGAACTTCGTAAAAATAGTAATAAAACGTTGTGTGGAAAAATAGAACTGCTTTTGTTCTCTTATTATAAAGATGTGCAGAATAGGTTGGCTGCTCGAACATTTATTGATAAAGCGATAAATCACTTTAAACTTGATCATAATAAAGAAGAATTATTGCGGGCATTAAAAGGTCGTGTAGATTATTTTAGGTCAATTGGTCAGGGGCATTACGCCCAGTTTGACGAAAGTGAAATTGAACGTTTGATGAATTCCTGAAAATAGGAGGTCTTCGATATGCAGAAGGATTGCCACTATTATGGAACTTATTATATGGCTACGCAAGCTGGATTTAACCATGAAGAAGCTGAAAAAATCGCCTGGGCTGCTCAATCTGTGGATGAAATGGATCATGATGTCGTTAGAAAGCTTAGAGATAATGCTGTTGAATTGGAAAAAAATAAAGATAAATCAAAAAAAAATGAAACTCTAAAAAAGGAATATACTGAACTATACTACAATGTGGTTACCGTACATGACTTCATTTTTTATTTATTTCAAAAAGAATGGACTCGACAAGACTCTTTGTTGCAAATGTCGAAGCAGATTGAATCTGTTTGGTCTGTTTTTCATTTTCTGCCGGCAAATATAACTGACAATGAGTTGAAATTAAAAGATAGATCTCCTGAATTGAAAACGGTGAAAATAGAGGGGTATGATACGGATTTTGCCGAAAAGAAATACAAGAAGGATTTGAAATTGGTTTGCAAACCTTCTTCAAAGTTGGCAAATCAAATTTTTCAATTTGTACTTGATTTTGTTAAATCCAATTCTACACCAGAATCCGGTTTTAGTGATGAAGTTTTGTTTTCGATTGGAATTTTTATGCATGTAATTGCTGATACATGGTCGCATCAAGATTTTTGTGGCTCATGTAACATGCATGTAAATCGTGGTGCGATTGTAGAGAGTGGCAATCGAACCTCATTTGAACCCAATTGGGGGGAAATTGGACTTGGAAAAATTGCGTGGTTAAATTCAAAATGGTTTGAATATACTGGTAAAGATACTCCTTTTCGCTGCTTTTCGGCTATATGGACGGGACATGGAACCTCCGGAAGTTTCCCTGATATTCCTGGGAAAAAGTACACTTATATTCCAGATTATTCAAATTCGTCTATTACAGTTGATAACCCAGATCGATTCAGGAAAGCTTTTGCTCAAATGTATTATATCATGAAAGCTTTATATGAAAAGAATGAGTATGAAATTTCATCGAATGTAGATATCCCAGATTTTGTAGAAAATGCTGGTAAAATTTGTTTTACCGATGGCGATGAAAAAGATCGATGCGAATTGTGGAATACGTTTTTAGAAAAAAAATTGAAAGAGTATGACAAAAATAATGAAAACTGTAATTCAAAAGTTTTTCTAATCCGCGCTTATGAATACAGAAAATTCGCTTTAGAAAAAATTGCTAAAGAAATTATAAATGATCCAGACTACTACAAAGATGTTGAAACATTGACTATAAAGGAGTTGATGTCTTCAAAATTTGAAGAAGCGTTAAATGCGCTTGGTACAGTGACTCAATACCTTTCCGAAAATGGGCTGGTCAAGGTTCAGGATAGTTTAGGTAATAATCTTGATAAACTTGGGGAAAAATTGGATGAAAGTATGTTTAAACTACTTGATCAATTGTCTGTTAAAGGTGATGTGTGGGATAAATTTTCCCATGAAATCTCTCTGCAAAATTTCAAACTGATGAAAACAGGTTCTTCGTTTTAATCTTAGAACAGTAAAAAAGGATTTGTATGAAGGAATGGATTTTAAATGTTTTGTGTAAGTTGAATTGTGGTCGGTTGAAAGTCTTGGTTCGCGAAGATTTGCCAGTCAATGCATTGTCCGGTGCATTCAACAATACTATTGTATTATCAAAGAAATTGGTTTCAATGCAACAAGAAAATCTATTACCGAAAAACGTATTCATTTTTATCCTTTTACATGAGATAGCTCATCTTATTCAACAGTCTGTGTTGTCTAAAATGCTTTCAAAGGATGAAATTGCTGATTTTATTCAATTAAATAGAGACTCTTTAGAAAAAAATGCTGATGAAATTGCATTTTCCTTTTCTTGTGGGGATATGTGGAGAAAGGTAATTTCTTTAATTGATTTTTCTGATGCTCTTGAAGATTCGCCATCTTTTGATTATGATAATCTTTCTGTTCAATGGTGGATGGTTGATGGAATTTTATCGGAAGCATTGTTGACGGAAGATCCTGAAAAGGCTGGAAAGGCTGATGATAAAAAAAAAGACGTGAAAGCTGCTATAGAAAATGTGAAAAATGATGGAAAACTGAATGAACTATTAGGAAAAACATTGTCGATAAAGGCTGATAAAGATTTTTCTGATGAAGTTTTTGATGTTCAAACTGCTGCTATAGAAGAAGGCATTCATGAAACGTATGCAAGAGATGCTTTGATTGAGCTTGAAAAAAATTGTAATCAGCATATTGACGAAAAATCCAAAGCGCGAAATATCAAATTAAGTTTTGAAAATACGGGTAATGGCGGACGAAATTGTTTTACAAAAAAGAACGGAGAAATTGTACATAAAATTAATTGCGAATCATTTGTACAAGGGGCTCAATGGAATGATCGGTGGCATTATTCTAATATAAATTTTGCCATGAAGTTTTTTTTTGCAGAACTTTCTGGAGACTTATTTGAAAAAGATGCTTTTGTTTACTCAAGTCATCTTAAAAGAATGCAATTCTTGCATTCAATGGATTGTAGTGGAGGATGTAAATCGCTTAACTATAGGAAAATTAGGCGATGGACTGAATTTTGTATAGATGTTTTTAACAATATTGAAGTTTCTCAAGTAAAAAAACATATTCAGGATTTGACCATTGATGAATATGTAAATATAGTTGATGATGAATTGTTCCGAATCATGATGCGAGATTTGCTTGATAGTGCATATGGTTCGAAATCAATTAAATATTTTTTTGGGGGTGATAAATTTGATGCAGGATCAGTTGCGCTAGGTTGTGTTTCGCATATGATTCAAGATAGTTTTGCTTTGTCTCATGTAAAACGCTGCTTGGATCCGTTTGCGATACGACGCTCATCTGATTTTGATTTGTCTATCGATGGTCAGAAAAAAAAATCATCAAGTGATTCTGTTGATATATCTCTTGATGGTAAAGATGATAAATCAGAAATGTTGGCAGGTAATCCCATACAAGTTGAAAACGATAAGTTTAAAAATTGTAAAGAAAATGTCAAAAATGGTAAAGAAAAATGGGATTATGATAAATTTAGAGAATCGTTGTCTCGTCAGGCGATGCCTGTAATTCTATATGCGAATTATGAAAAACAGGATGCAGCGAAACATAAGCATGCTGATGTTTTTTTGACTCATATAGATAGTCAAAAAACGAAAACGAAAGCCCGTCGTGTAGGTCAGTGGATTTTTAATAATCCTCAAACAGATGATGCTTTGCATGAAGACTTCTATGTGCAGACATTGAATGCAACAATGGCGAGAGATTGTTCTGAAATGTTTGTTTATATGACCGCAATGGATTATCCCAAGGAAGAAATATTAAACTTTCTTGATTCAATTTATCTTTCTTTTCGTAGTTTGGGTGAAACAACTACATCGGGCTTGCAGTATTGTTTGAAGGACTCTGTTGAAAATAGATATGAAAATGCAATAGAATCCTTAATGTGTTATAATTTTAATGAGCCTTTAGTTAGTCGAATCATAACTTATAATAGAACTATTATTTTACTTAAGGATATTTTTCGACGCACTTCTATAGTAAATAGATTGCGGAGAAATGAGTGCTTTCATCATGTTTGTGAAATATTTAACGAAATATACTTATGGACATTTGTGCTTGCACGAACTTATAAGGATTGTCCAGACTTGAGATCTTTCTGTGCTGAGTGTGCAGGAAGCATATATTATTTGTTTTTAAAAGTATGTAGTTGCCTAAATGATATCGAAAAAAAAGCTGATGAACTGGATGGTGTAAATAATGGTGAAACGAAAAGTCGTATAAATGACGTGAATGTATCCGCCCAACTGGTGAAAACGTTACTAGAAAATATAAAGAGAAACAAGGGCGTCAATTGCTGTGAAGAATGTAACGATATGATTAAGTCGTTTGAAGAAAAAAAGCAAATTGGCATGACGGAAAAATGTTTTGTAGTGCAAATTATTTCTGGTGATGAACGATGTGCTGGTACGGATGCCGATGTCCATTTGAAAATTTATGGGAAAATAAAAGACGAAAATGGTAAAGTGAAAGAAATTTTAGTTGGAGAATATCCTTTAATCGATAATATTGGAAACTCGTTTGAAAGATGTTCTTCTGAAATATTTGAATTTTATACTGATAAAGATGTTTTCGTGATTACAAGTATCACGATTGGACATAATGGTAAATGGTGGGGAGATAAATGGTATGTTGATGATATCATTGTGTCTGCCCCTCTTAATTTGATGGAAAGTGGATGGGTATTTCATGTCAAAGATTGGATTGATAAGAATGAAGAAATGAATTTGTCTGCATATCCGCTTGAAAAGATGCGGTATTTTACTTTAAAGATTTATACTGGTGCTGAGCATTGGGCAGGAACGAATTCAGATATATATATATCAATATTTACTAAAAAAGACGGTGAAGTTGTTGAAACAGACGCAAAATTAATTGATAATGTGAATGATAATTTTGAAGCTGGTGATATAGACTTTTTTACAATAGAATGTCAGTCTAGTATTGATGATATTTGTAAGATAAAATTGAAAAATGATGGATCTGATAAATGGTTTGTTGATAAAGTTGTTGTAGCCGATGTTATTACTGAAAAAACATGGTTTTTTACGGCCAAACAATGGGTGACGAATGATAAAGATCTTTTCTTAAGTCGAGAGGAAGGCTGTAATTTTGTAGTAGATATTTATACTGGAGAGCAGTCGTGTGGTGGTACGGATTCTAACGTGTTTATTACCATTTTGGGCGAAAATGGCGAAACGAAAGAAACTGAACTTAATGATTCGAAGAATAATTTTGAACAAGGAAGCAAGGATACTTTTTGGATTTCTTCTGAAAATAGCATTGGTGTAGTGACTGGTGTTAAAATAAGAAAGAATGGGCGAGATGATTGGTTCCTTGATAAAGTGGTTGTAACAGATAATATTTCCGGGAAAAAATGGAATTTCTTTGCAAATTGCAAAGTGGGTAATGATGAATCCGTTTCTTTGCCAAACCCAAAACTAAAAAGTTGCTTTGCTATAGATGTTTATACTGGTTATGAATCTAATGGCGGTACGGATGATGATGTCTTCGTTGCTGTCCATGGAAAAAATGGAAATGAAATCCCAAAACAGAAATTGGATGGCTCGAAGAATAATTTTGAAAAAGGTAGTAAGGATTCCTTTACGATTACATCAGATGTTTATGTTGATGAAATTGATTACATAGAACTTTATAAGGAGGGTAGTGACGATTGGTTCCTAAATAAAGTTGTTGTAAAAAATATGCTTACGGATGAAGTGAAAGAATTTGTTGCCGATTGCTTAATTGGAGATGATGAATGTGTTAGACTACCTAAAATGACGGTGGAAAGCTGGTTTACAGTTGATGTCTATACCAGTAATAAAAGTGATGCCGGAACTGATGATGATGTGTATATGTCTATTCATGGGAAAAATAATAGGCTGATACCTAAACAACAACTTAATAATTCAAAAAATAATTTTGAAAAAAAGGATAAGGATACTTTTACAATTACATCAGATGTATGTATTGATGATATTGATTACATAAAGGTGTATAAAGATGGGAACGATGATTGGTTCCTTGAGAAAGTTGTTATAAAAAATGAGATAACAAAAAAAGAGAATGTGTTTGTTCCTAATAGAAAAATTGGTAAGGATGATGGTCCTTTTTATCCGCATGTTGCGCAACAGTCATTTATCGTTGATGTTTATACCGGAACGGAATTTGGTTCTGGAACGGATGATGATGTGTTTATTTCTATTTGTGGGCAAAATGGTGAAATAGAAGATTACGAACTTTGCGATTCGAAAAATAATTTTGAAAATGATGGTAAAGATACTTTTGTAGTTTCCTCTGAAAAACCGATTGGTGATATAACGAAAATTAAGGTTCGCCTTAAAGGTAGTGGACGCTGGCTCCTTAATAAAGTTGTTGTGACTGACATAATCACAAATGAGGAATGGGTGTTTATGTCGAATCAATGGCTTGAAAATAATGAAGTGGTTTTGACCCAGGAATCTCGGACTCGTTTGAAGTTAGAGGTTTTTACGAGCGATGACGATTATGCTGGAACGGACGATAAGGTTGAAATTGCTCTTTATGGTGAAAATGATAAAGTTATCCTGCCTTTCGTAGTTCTCGATGATTCGCATAACAACTTTGAACGTGGTGATCGAGATTTGTTTACTCTGTACATATTTGATGACTTTGACAGTATTAAACAAATTGGTGTGAAAAAAGATGGTAGTGATAAATGGATACTTGATAAGATTGTTGTGACGGATGAAAAAACTGAAAATGTAAAGGTGTTTACTACTAATCAAGCCATTGAAAAAAATCAAGAAGTGAGGTTACTTGAACAGGATTCTTTAGTGAATTTTAAGATTGATGTTTATACAAGTAATCAATATAAGGCTGGAACTGATGGGGATGTAAAAATTGCCATTTATGGAAAAGATGGTGCTTTGATCCTTCCTTTTACAAAGTTGGATAATTCGGAAAATAATTTTGAACGAAATAGTAAGGATTCCTTTATTGTTTCAACTTCGCTGGAGGAAAAGAACCTCTCGTATGATAATATTGAGTATGTTGAAATAACTCAAAATAACCGCGATGACTGGCTTTTGGATATCCACGATGACTGGCTTTTGGATAAAATTATCATAACGGATATTTACTCAAAAACTGAATGGACCTTTATTCCGGTTCCTTATAAAAAGATTACTAAAGGTGATACTATAAAAATTGATAGGAGTGAGAGAGGGAAGTGCTTCTTAATGAATGTCTATACAAGTGCAGAATCATATGCAGGGACTGACGATGTTATTGAGTTTGCGGTTTTTGGAAAGGAAGGTGTTGAAATAATACCATTTACTGCAATGAATGATTTTAAAAATAATTATGAAAAAAAAGATGTTGATTCATTTGTTTTTAATACTGAATTGTATGTTGATGATATAAATGAAGTAAGGGTAAGGCATAAAGGAGTTGATGATTGGTATTTAGATAAAATTGTAATAAGTGATGCAATTTCAGGGAAAGAATGGATGTTTGTCGCTAATTCATGGATAAGAAATAAAGAGGAAATTACATTATCTCATGAAGAATTAAGACATTTTGTAATTGATGTATATACAGATGGAAATCTTTTCTCGGGAACCGATGGTTCTGTAGAAATTTCAATAGACGGCGTGAAAAAGGTTCTTGATAATAGACATAATAACTTTGAAGCTGGGGATCGAGATTCGTTTACAATTCATTTTGACAAACCTTTCGTAGTTGCAGGTGAAGGTGGCTGTGATTGGAATCCTGTCGTTAAACTTTTGTGTAATGCTGTTGATGGCTGGACTCCAGAGATTGTCATAATATCTGATTTAAATTCAAATAATCGATGGGTTTTTGCTCCGGAAAAAACAACTCAAAATGAGTTCCTCTTGAAAAAATGTAAAGACTATACCTGTTTTGAGATTGATGTTTATACGAGTGATGAAACTGGGGCTGGGACAAACGCTAATGTTAAAATAGATATTAATGGCAATTGTCCTCAAAAGTTGCTAAACAATCGAAAAGATAATTTTGAATCAGGAGATAAAGATTCATTTATTGTAGTATATGAGAATTCTGTTGAAGAACCATCGTATATTACTGTTTCTCATGATGGCTCAGGAAAATTGTCTGAATGGAAATTAGGCAATGTTAATATTGCTGATTTGGTAAATGGAAAGGTCTGGCAATTTGCTGCAGGCAATAATTGTGTGATTAAAGCTAATGAAATGATTACTTTGGCTTATCGATGTGGGCGTTATTTTAGAGTTGATTTACCACAATCTGATAAAAAGATAGGTACTGAAATTTCTCTTGTTGGAGAAGAAGGCGATATTCCTTTCCAAAAAATCGATGGCAATACATCATTTTCAATGATATCTTATTCGGGAATAGGAAATCTTTTGAAAATCATAATAAAGAATGGGGATGATAAATCCGGATTGGATTGTGTTTCTGGAAAAATAACCATAACGGATATCTATTTGGGTAAAAAATGGATCTTTGATAGTGTCGGTTTGACTAAAGAGATTAATCAAGTTGAGTTGGAGCCAATTGAAATAATCGTTAACTCGAGAATAGGTTTCTATGAGAAAAAAGAGATTGCTTATGCCTAAAAAAATTGTCGTTGCGCAAGATTGCACTCATCTTAAACGGATTATTGAAGAAACTGTCAAACGAAATGGGGAAAAGTGTAATCTTAATTTTATAGACGTATCAAAAGTTGCTGATATGAATGGGCTCTTCCAATTTTCCAAATTTAATGGTGACATTAGCAAGTGGGATGTATCTAAAGTTGCGGATATGAGTATGATGTTTTACCATTCCGACTTCAATGGTGATATTAGTAAATGGAACGTACCTTTAATGACCGATTTAAACAAAATATTTCTTTTTTCTGCTTTAGAGGACTCTGGAATGGTTCCTGGTTGGTATAATATGCGAAAAAGATTTCTGTAAAAGATTGTAAATCTCATTTTCTTTAATTTTATCAATCTGGAGTGAGTATGGACGACATTTATCGTCTTCATTTGACCGTTACAAGTGGATTTGCCTACCGTGCAAAAATTGATTTCAAAAACCCTGGTCAAAGTGACTGGAAAAGAAGTGGTAACCTTGCTAACGTGTCTTTGGGCATATCCAAAGAAGTCTATCTGAAAGATGTTTCTGGAATCCAGGAAGGGGCTGCTGTACGATTTGTTATGGATATAAGATTGGGGAGGACGGTAGTTGCTTCCGAAATTTTTGTTTATAAAAAAAACAGCGACTATTATGCTACGTACAATGGTACCAGAAAGAATATTTCCAATCCTAAAAGCGTGTTTAAGGGTAGATCACCTTCCTTCATTGATGTTGCCGATTTTAAGGGACGATTGTCCACTGCTATTAATGCCGGCGAAGCTTCCGCATTATTTTTAAAAGTGACGGGTGGTTATGCCTATAAAGTAAAAATTCAATATCGTAAGGATGGAAACTCTAGTTGGAATACCACGAATCACATAGTTAGTGTTACGGCCGGTATTCCCGAAATGGTAAACATCAGCGATGTAGATGGTATCAATTCGGACTATCAATTCCGTTTCGTGATGGATGTTGTTGCGGGATATAGCAACGTTATCGCCAACGAATATTTTACCTATAAAAAGGATATAACGGCAATAGCAAGATACTGTTGTAAGGGCACTACACTTAATCCAAGAATTAATTACAATGGCGTTAAAGTTTATTCCCCAGTAGATTTTAGTTATGATTTAGACAAACAAAAAATAAATGCGTTTGCAAATGAAAACGCTAAAGAAGAAAAATTTAGAAATTTCAGTATTTATTCTAAAGATGATTCTGGTTTGTTTGTGAATGGTTGTGTAAGAGTTGAGAGTTGCAATCTTGCTGATATCATGCTGTTTAAAAATAACGGCCGCATTGCTTTGATTACTGCTGAAAAGAAAAAAAATCAGTCTCAGATTACCACTTATGCTTCGGGGCCCAAGGATGATGGTGTAGGACACATTTGGTTCATTGACAAGGATTATAATTGCTATGAAGAAGATGTGTTTCTCTATGGAGAACTCGCGAAAAAACAAAGTACCGATTGCTGTAGAAGTAATGCTGACATTATTTATATATCTTGGAACGATAAACTAATGGGCGGAGATCCGATACTGAGATCCATCACGGCCAATGGCCAATTTCAAGATTTCTTTAAGACGGTTGGTTTTGAAAGTGTTGTTGATAAAGATACCGGAAGGCGTTTTTATCATGCCATGGTTGACTGTTTACAACGGAGATTTGGATATTGCGATTTATACGATGAAGTGTTCAACTGTGCTACAACCATGGAACGTGAAAAGTTTGAATTCCTTTCTCAGGGAAAAAAGTATATTTTCTGGACTTGGAAAGGATATTACCTTAATTTGGGTGCAGGCGCAGAAATGGGTTTCTACGAGTTTGTTAAACGGATGAGCTTGAAGGAATTGACTGATAAAATGATGGAAGGCATTTGCGATTTTTTTAAAGAACATGCTAAGTATATGCTTCCCGCTTTGCCCTTTACTGAACTTACCGCTAAAACAGCCTTTAAGAAAATCTTGAGTATGGTTGCTACAAATGATGAATATGATTACTATGAATCAATTAGTGGTACCCCGACTTTTCGCATGAAGCTTGCTCTTGCGGGTAAAAATAATCTTCCTCGTTTGATTCACTCCTATGAACCTACCGAGAAGCAATGGTGGATTACCACATTCGTGCCGTACCTACAGGGGGTTAATCCCAAGGATTTGGCTCCAGAATATACAGTTTGGATTGATGAGGAACATGCGCAATTGATTAATGATTTTGACATTGCTTGTGATCAAAATCCCGAAATGAAAGGTAAATGGCGTCATGAGTGGATTGATGGCGGTGTGCACACTTTAGTACATACTTTTGAGTAAAATATCAAACGTGTTTGGCGTCTTCGCTCATTTTTGGGCGTGATTTTGTGTTTGCTAGGTTTTCGTTGTTTAAAAAAGAGCGTTTTTATGACCGATAAGTATCTTACCCCAAATTTTAAACTTTCTGAATTTACCAAGTCTTCCGTAACTGATTATCAACTTAGCTTGCTGCAGTTGCTGGCGAAAAATTTGCAGAAGGTTCGCGATTTGCTTCAGCCCTATGCTGTTTCTGGGAAAAGGGTGTCAATTTCGATTACCAGTGGAGTTCGGACTGCCGAGGATTATAATCGTCTTGTGAAGAATGGTTATAATCCTTCTAAAACCTCGGATCATTTTTGTGGTTTGCAGATGGCGGGGGAGCCTACGTTGGGGGGCGGCTGATATTTCGGTGAATAACTGCAAATTGAATCATCGGCAGATTACTGAGATGATTATTGGATGCCAGATGTGTATTCGGCAGGAAGAGCGAAAAAGGCTCGGTCGTATGACCGGGCCTCTTGTCTAATGTTCTTTTTTTTTGTTTGCTGTTTTTACTTTACGTTCACCTTGATTGTGGACGCCCCGCTCTTGCCGCTGATGCGGACTAGGTAGGTACCGCTAAGCATATTGTTCAGCTGGAGGCTGATGCTGCCAGTGGCGCGGGTTTTCATAACCGTGTTGCCCATGATGTCAAACATTTCAACCTTGAAGGCGCTGCCGTTGGGGCTGTAGATGCTGAGGGTGTTGTCCTGGCGGCTGATGGTGTAGCCTGCACGGGCTGCTTGGGCCTTAGCGATGGTTGTTGTTTCGCAGTCGGAGCATTCGTCCGTTGAGGAGCTGCTTTCAGTCTGCTGGCTTGCAGAGCTTGCGCTGGTGGGCGGGAGCGGAACGTCGTCAGAGCTGGAGTTGATGTCTCCGGAGGATGCGCTGGTGGGCGGGAGCGGAACGTCGTCAGAGCTGGAGTTGATGTCTCCGGAGGATGCGCTGGTGGGCGGGAGCGGAACGTCGTCAGAGCTGGAGTTGATGTCTCCGGAGGATGCGCTGGTGGGTGGAAGCAAAATTTCGCCAGAACTGGAACTGATGTCATCGGTAGATGCGCTGGAGGCGGGTCTTTCGATTTTTGTGCCGTTGCAACGGATGTTGTCTACGAATAGGTAGTTGTAGGTTTTGTCCTTGACTTCCCAGGAGAATCGTCCGATGTTGGTTTTGTCCAGCTCGGCCTCTTTGCCCCAGCCTACATCCTGGTAAAGGTCGCCCCAGTCGATGACGGCTGTTGTCCAGGTGCCGCTGGCGTTAACTTTTGTATGGTGATTATTGTATTCTGTGAGTTTTCCGTCAAAGTCTCCGGCCATGACGGCCTTGAAATTGTGGGCGGCTCCCTTGTATTCGTACTTGATGGCGGTGCAACTGCTTAGGTCGTAGCCGTCGTCCTTATTCAGGTTTAGTGCCAAGGTAACGTAGGGATCGTACATATAGTCGCCCTTTACCAGCTTGATATCCTGGAGTCCTGCTACATAATTGGATTCGTTTAGGTTAGGGAACGTGATGTCGTAGGCGATCTGTCCCTTGACCGTTTTGGAGGAGTTTCCTATGGTGGAGTTGGGACTGTTTCCGTCGTCGTCCTTAGAGGTGTTGTCGGTGTAGGCGATCCATTCGCCGGGGGTGTAGGGGAAGTTGTCGCCATCTTCCAGATCGTCAATGATGTCGCTGCCGTCTTCGGCGTCCTGGGGAATGGTGGGGGTGTCAGGAATGTATTCGGGGACTTCGTATCCGCTCTCACATTCGCTGTAGGAGGTGGGGTTGCTGGAGAGGTAGCCCTTTACCATGGAACCGGAGGTTGTGTAGTAGGTTTCGTTCATCAGGGAGCCTTTGCCCTGATCGTCTTGAGTGAATGCGGCGCAGGCTTCGTTGACCTGGGAGGCGGACCAGTTGGCGGCGGACAACTCGTATGTGTTCATCCAATTTTGCCATTTGGTATTTTCTTCATTATTGATGGAGCCGTTGCCGGAGGCTTCGCATACGCCCCATTCGGTTACGAATACGGAAAGGCCTCTCTTGATGGCGTTTGCGGCGCTATTGCCTTGGTTGCTTACGGTGTGGGTGGAACCGTAATAGTGGAAGGTGTAGGCGATGTTGCTGTAGCCGGTAAGGGGGCTTTGGGCTGCGCCGCTAAGGTCTGCGGACCAGGAGGGCGTACCGACTACGATCAAGTTGTCGGAATATTCGCGGATGACGGGAATGACTTCTTCGGCGTAGGACTTGACCGTTGACCAAGTGACGAATTCATTGCTTTTTTCGCATTCATCGTCTGCGCCGGTGGCGGTATGGCAGGTCTTGGCGGGTTCGTTATAGATTTCAAAAATGACGTTGTTGTAGCCGCCGTAGGTCTGGGCCATTTTCTTGAAGAACTTTTTGGCCAGCTGGGTTTCGGTGTGGGCCGTATGGGAATGC
The DNA here is from genome assembly GCF_023373925.1 of Fibrobacter sp. HC4. NCBI lineage: Bacteria > Pseudomonadati > Fibrobacterota > Fibrobacteria > Fibrobacterales > Fibrobacteraceae > Fibrobacter > Fibrobacter sp. HC4. The sequence continues at coordinate 20,792 of NZ_JALCZV010000015.1, forward strand.
CAGTCGATGATGACGTAGATGTCGTTCTTGATGGCAGCTTCCACTACGGTCTTGAGGAGGCTTTCCTGGGTGTAAGGGTCGGAGTCGTAGCCCTTGTTGCCCCAGTCGCTGGCGGTGCCCATGGCGAAACGGATGACTTCAATGTTCATTTCGCTGACCATGGCGTCGATAGCCTGTTCTGTATAATATTTATCGGTGGCGTCCTTGAGAAGGCTCCAGTAAAGGCTCATACCCCTGACCTTTACTGCGTTTCCGCTTTGCTTGTTGTAATCTTTGCAGGATCCATAGATTCGGCCCTGGTTACTGGCATTCTTATCTGCCTGCAGCTGACCGTATTGGGTGACGGGGCCGATGCGGTTGGGAGTGGCGGCCATTGTGGTGGTGGCTAGACTCAATGCCAGGGCTATTCCAAAACGGAAGATGTTCATGGACTTTCTCCTTGCCTTTTGTAAATAAAACTTTTTCTTTTTAAAATAATTTCTGTATAGACTGTGTAACATGAGGAAACGTCCAATGTGGAATGATTAAAAGTGTGGACATTAAATGTTGAAATGTGGACGTCTAATTTTGATGTTTAATTTCTGTTTAGGTAGGTTTGAAGTGTATTTTTAGCTTACTTTAGGGTCTGTTTTTAATAAAAATGTTGACTTTTAATTAATGGAATTTTATATTCCCTATAAAATTGGGATTTGGTTTATAACTGAAAATATTATTGTCTGGAGTATGGTCATGAAACGTTTTACCGGTTCTGTGGTGGGAATGCTGGTGTTAAACGCCGCATTTAGTTCTGCTTTGGCTGCCGATTGGTATGCCAAGGATAACTTGCAGCCTGGGCATGACCCAAGCATGATTCGCCTGGATAATGGCTATGCTCTCATGAGTACTAATAACCATCTGCAGCTCTGGACTTCCGAAGACGCCTACACTTGGAAGGATAACGGTCGTACCATGCAGGCTGTGCCGTCCTGGCTTACTCAGTACGCCCCCGGCATGGAAGACGTCTGGGCTCCGGATATTTACAAGTTTGATGACGAATACCGTGTTTATTACTGCGGTTCTGAATTTGGTAAGCGCAACTCCGCCATCGGTTATACCGCTTCCAAGTCCATGATTCCAGGTACGGCTGGCTACGGCTGGACCGACAAGGGTCATGTGTTCCACACCAAGGAAGGTACTGACAAGTATAACGCCATTGACTCCGATATTATCAAGACTAGCCAGGGTGAATACTGGATGGCCTTCGGTTCTTTTGGCTTGGGCATTCAGCTGATCAAAATCGATGGCAAGACTGGCTACCAGGCTTCCGATGACAAGACTGTCTATAACATTGCCCGTCGTACAAGTACTGCCAGTGGTGGCGCTGAAGAAGGCCCGGCCCTGATTGAACATAATGGCCAGTTCTTCCTGTTTACTGCATGGGATAAGTGCTGCCAGCAGGGTAACAACATTGAGCAGACCACTTACAAAACCGCCTATGGCCGCGCAGATAAAGTGACCGGTCCTTACAAGGATAGGGCTGGTTACAACATGGCGACTGGCGGTGGCACTATCTTGCTGGAACGTTATGGTCGCTATGTGGGCCCCGGTGGTGGCGAACCGTTCCAGGATATTAACCGCGTCCGTTTTGTCCATCACTACTATGATAATGCCGGCGACAAGTACAATCACATCCATATTCGCGATGTCGTTTTCACGGATGACAACTGGGCCGAAATGGGCCAGCCTTTCTTGGGGCGTTATTTGAGTGCCGAAGTGGAACATGGTGCTTTGACTCGCGGTGTTAGCGGCGATTTGGTGATTACCTCTAGCAAGACTGCGTCTAACGGTGAATACTTGGCTTATATCAATACCGAGGGTACTGTAATTCGTTTGCCTATGAATATTCCCCAGGCGGGTGAATACTTGCTGCGCTACCGTTATGCCAATGGCGGTACGGGTGATGCTACCCACGGGGTTTCTGTCAATGGAAAAGAGCGGATTGTGAAATTGCCGCCTACGGGTTCCTGGGGGACCTTCCCCGAAAATTCTGTGGTCATGATTCCTGCTACACTTAAGCGTGGTGGTAACTTTATTGAAGTTCGCCCCGTTCCCAATGATTTCTTCTCTGAACTGGACCGCATCGATTTCTTGCGCGTGATCCGTGATACGATTCCGGGTAACGGCTTTGATAATGGTATCCGTATTCGTCTTGATGAAAATGATCAGCTAGCTATCAGGGATGGGGGCTATGCCATTTTCGAGAACGTGGTGACGGATTCCATTACAAGTACCGCGGTTCGCATGCAGGTTAAGAATGGTTCTGGCAAGCTCTCCCTGCACGCTGGAGCCAAGGACGGTAAGGTAATTTCTGAATGCGACTTGAGTAAGACCGTAAAGGCCGAAAACGGCTGGAGCGAGGTTGAGTGTTCCTCGCTGGGTGGCGAGTCCAAGTTGTCTGGGGTTCAGGATTTTTACCTTACCGCTAGCGGCCAGTCCGGAGAAGTTGTTATTGGCAATATCATCTTTAAGGCTGCAAGCGTGGAAGCTTCTTCCTCAAGTGATGAAACTGTAGAATCTAGCGACTCCGGTTGCGAATCTGACGAGGATTGCGGTACGGGTATTCGCGTAAGCGAAATTGCAGGTGCTCGCTTCTCTGTTTCCCGCATGGAAGGTGTCTATAGTGTTCGCCTGAATGACTCTAACATCAATAACGTTTACCTGTTGAATTCCATGGGTCAAATTGTGGGCGTGCGCAATGTTCGTGGCTCTATGGTGGGTGCAGAAGTCCGCTTTGAAAATCTGCCCAAGGGCAATTTCATTGTTCGCGTGAAGTAATTAAGGGATATGGCGTAGTTTCAAAAAGAAGTTGGGATATGGGTATAAGGAAGCATTTGGGGGTTGCAGCTTGTGCAATGGCCGCTGTGTTTGGGTTTGGCCTTGCACAGGCTGCTAATCCTTTGACTACGGATTTTTATTCTGCAGACGCTGCGGCACTTGTCTACAACGATAGCTTGTTTATTTTTGCTGGCCACGACGAACAGGGCCCTGAAGGAGCCAACAATAAGTTCTTCTTGATGAACGATTGGCATGTGATGGTCACCGATGATATGGAAAATTATCACGATTACGGTGCCGTTCTCAGTTACAAGACTTTCAAGTGGGCTGATGCCAGTGCCTTCGCAGGCCATTGCGAATATCGTAACGGAAAGTTCTACTGGTATGTGGCGGTTCATCATGCATCCATTAAACAGGATGAAGGATTTGCCATTGGTGTGGCCGTAGCAGATCATCCGTCTGGCCCGTGGAAAGACGCCATCGGTTCTGCCCTCATTACGGACCTTACTGAAAACGATGTTAAGTTGAATATCGACCCCGCCATCTTCTACGATGGGGACGACATCTGGCTTTATTGGGGCTCCTGGAGTGCTGGCCGTCGTGTAAAATTGAAAGAGAACATGATCGAGCTGGCAAGCAAGCCCGAAGATATTGGCATCAAGGATTTCTTTGAAGCTCCCTGGATGCACAAGTTTCGCGGAAACTACTATTTCAGTTACGCTTCCGGTTATCCGTCTACCACAAACTATTCCATGGCTCCGACCATTAACGGCCCCTGGACTCAGAAGGGCGTGATTAACGCCAAGGAAGATAATTCCGAAACTAACCACCAGGCCATTTTCAAATATATGGGCCATTGGTACTTTATGCATCACGGCGCCAATTCTCCAGGCGGCTGGACTTATCGACGTTCCGTGAACATTGATTATCTGTATTACGATCGTGATGGAAACGTTCAGAAGATTGTACGTACCGCTGGTGTAGACAAAGTAAATAACGCCCTTGTAAAGGATGGCGGTTATCGTCTTACGGTAAGCCATAGCAACTTGGCTTTACAGGATGATGGGGATATGGTTGTTCAGCAGACTGCTGATGAAACTGCAGATAATCAACTTTGGGTAATCGCTCAGGGGAAAACCAAGCGTCACTACACTTTGCAGAATTATGGTACCAAGAAGTATTATTGCCCGTCTGCAACCTTGCTGGATACGGTTCGCACCAGCGCTACGCCCTGCGAAATCCGCATTGAGAATGCTTCTGAAGAGAAGGGCTACTTCCTGTTTGCCAATTACGATGATGATTATCTTGGCGACATCCTGAATATTTCCAAGGATCCTGGCATGCCCTTGATCACCTGGGTTCGCACTGGAACTGATAATCAGAAGATTCAGTTTAAAGCTGCTGAATTGCCTAAGGATCCTGAAAGTTCTTCTTCTGACGTAGTTCCGAACTCCTCTTCCAGCGTCATTCTGAGCGGTAGCGAAGAATCCAGTAACTGTGAAAATTCCAGTGACGAAAACTGCAAAACGGGATTGCGTTTGAAGGTCGAGAAACCTTCTATGAACTACGACATGTCTGCCGGGATTGTCCGCTTGGAAAATGATTCTCATTGGACCATCTTTACCTTGAATGGCAATGTCGTCCAGTGCGGATTCGGTTCTCGGATTGCGTTGAAGAGCATGCCGAAGGGAACATATCTTGTGCGAGTTGGACGCGAAACTTTGAAGATTGTAACTCCCTAACTTATGATTCTTTAGCGAATGGGCCTGCTGAAAAATGCAGACTCTTTTTTATTGTTTTGGGAAAGTTGCTTTAGGCTAGCTTTTGCCGTATTTGGTTATGATGAAAGTCATATCCTACAAGACCCCGGGACCTTTAGGTGAAACCACCGTACAGGTCAAGAATGGTCGCGCCCGCATTGTAGAATCTCCTTGTCCGAAAAAAATCTGTATTCGTCAAGGTTTTGCAAAGCCTCTTGTGTGCCTTCCCAATAAAATCATCGTAGACGTTGAAGATTCGGAGGGCTTTGATGCGGTTGCGCGATAGAAACTATATCGCCTATCTTGGGGCGTTGACTCTTCTTTTTTCGTATGCAGAAATGTTCCTGCCTCGAACGGTCCCTTTCTTTAGGCTGGGCCTTGGAAATACGGTGGTCTTGCTGGCGTTCGGTCTTGATTTCCCGGCGTTTGTTGTCTTGCTTTTGATCAAGGCGATTGCATCGTCCTTAATGGCTGGCACCTTGTTCTCTCCCTCTTTGCAAGTATCCTTACGGCGTTCTTGGCTTTGCATTTGCATATTCCGGAAGAAGCTCCTGTTATTTTGAACTCAAAAAATGAACTGAAAATTATTCGCCCTATCGGATATGGGGAAAAATGGAAAAATTGGATGTCCTGCTGAAAATTATGTATGTCCGTCTGATATTTAAGTAGCTTGGAAAATCCTGCGATTACTAATTTCGCAGGGTTTTTATATTTTTTAAGTTGTTTGGAAATTTCTAGGGAGACTTGGGGGAGATTCATGACCAACGGTATGATTTATAAAATAGCTCTATGGGTTGCGCTGTCTGTGTCGCTGTGTTCTGCGGTAGAATCGCCTGATTCCGATGAGTTTGATCCGGTTTTTGCCAACTTCTGCTTTTACAAGGACACGAGTGTCTTTATAGGGAGTGATAGCGGATTTGTGTTGACGTATTATGAAATGCTGGATGACATCTCCTTTACGATAGAAGGCCGAAGTGTAAAGACTTTTGCTTCTTTTGAAGCGGATTTGATTGGTCTTGATATGAGTAAAATTCAGATAAATCCTTTTGCTGGTACATCGGGTTCTCGTTGCTTAAGAAATGATGCTTGTTCTTTTTCATTATCGGTTGCTCCGTATGATTTGATTGATTTTTATTTTAAGGGGAGCGATTCTCTTTATGTGCGCGCTCTTTTCGGTGTAACTCAGAGAATGAAATGGACATATGAATTGGATATTGGAAGGCAAAAACAGATTTTTTCTGGTGAAAACGATATCAACATATCCGGTCTTTGCGACAGGGAACAGCTGGAGATGATCAAGAATCGAAGGAAATCTGCTTCCACGAAAGAACTTATGAAAGTGAAAGAGTGAAAATGTGAATTCGCCTTTTGCTTCATTGATTGTTCTTGCTGCCTGCCTATGTTATGGAGAGGCGGCGCAACATAAAAGGGGCTCGGTCGTTAACGACCGGGCCTCTTTTAATATTTCTGTCGGAGCTTCTTATTTCACGATCACCTTGGTGGTCATGATGCCGCTCTTTCCGCTGATGCGGACAAGATAGGTGCCGTCAAGCATGTAGTCATTGGCCTTGGTGATGTTGTAGCTGGCAGCAAGCTTGCCAGTGATATTGCCGATGAAAGTAGTGCTTTCGGAGCTCGTGGCGACGATGGCGCTGCTGTTGGTACCGGCCTGGAGCTGGCCGTATTGACTGACGGGGCCGACTCGCCCAAAAGTGCCGGGTACGGCTGGCTATGGCTGGACTGATAAGGGACACGTTTTCCATACCAAGGATGGTGTAGACGCATATAACGCCATCGATGCCGACCTGGTCTGCACCAAGGAAGGGGAACTGTGGATGGCTTTCGGTTCTTTTGGTCTAGGAATTCAGTTGATTAAATTGGATGAAAAGACCGGTTACCAGGCCGAGGATGACAAGACTGTCAACAACATTGCCCGCCGCACCAGTAAGGCCAGCGGTGGCGCTGAAGAAGGCCCCAGCCTTATTGAACATAACGGTCCGTATTTCCTGTTTACTGCTTGGGACTATTGCTGCCATCAGAAGGATGAAATTGAACAGACCACCTACAAGACTGCCTATGGTCGCACTGACCAGATTACTGGCCCTTACAAGGACCGTGCTGGTTACTCCATGTTGAATGGTGGCGGAACCCTCTTGCTGGAACGCTATGGCCGTTATGTGGGTCCAGGCGGTGGTGAAGCCTTCCAGGACTTGAACCGTGTTCGTTTTGTCCATCATTACTACGACAATGCTGGTGACTCGCGGTACCAAGGCCTCCGGCAATGAATACCTGGGCTATATCAATACCAAGGACTCCAAGATTCACCTGCCTATGAACATTATGCAGGCTGGCGATTATCTGCTGCGCTATCGTTACGCCAACGGCGGTACGGGTACCGCTACGCATAACGTAACGATCAACGGCGTGGCTCAGGATGTTAAGCTTCCTGCAACTGGTGCCTGGGGAGAATTCTCGGAAAAGTCTGTAGTGTTGATTCCTGCCACACTTAAGCGTGGCGGCAACTTCATTGATGTAAGTCCTGTGCCCAATGGTTCCAACTTTGCGGAACTGGACCGCATCGACTTCCTCCGCGTTAACCGCGATGCCATTCCCGGTAATGGCTTCGATAATGGTATCCGCATCCGTTTGAACGATAGAGATGAACTCGCCATGAAGGACGGAGGCTATGCCCTCTTCGAAAATGTGGTTACTGATTCCATTGCCAGCAATTCAGTTCGCGTTCAGGTGAAGGGTTCTTCTGGTAAGTTGACTCTTCGCTCAGGCTCCAAGTCCGGTACCGTAATTTCTGAATGTGACTTGGGCAAAGGAATTGCATCTGCTGGTGGCTGGAATGAAGTGGAATGTTCCGCTCTTGGTGGCGACGAGAAGCTGGCTGGCGTGCAGGATTTCTTCCTTACTGCAAGTGAGGTTTCTGGCGAAGTGGCTGTGGGAAACATCATGTTCAAGTCGAAGGCGGTAGAATCGGAATCCAGTTCTAGTGAAAACGCGGAATCTGGCAACACCGAATGTGTTGTTGATGATGGCGAGTGTGGAGGTTCTGCTATTCATGCGAAGGTTTGGCCGGTGGAAGCTCGCTATACGGTTGCCCGCATGGGTGATACTTATAGCGTTCGCTTGAACCGCAATGGTTTCCAGAATGTCTACCTCTTGAATTCCATGGGACAGGTGAAGTAACCTGTTGCCGAGAATTTTAAGATTTCCTAATTTTAAGCTATACGGGAGCTGGTTAAACCGGCTGAGAGGAAATTTCGCCTGGTAGCCGAGTTGGCGCCGCGTAGATTTCGACCGCACCTGATTTGGATAATGCCAACGGAGGTATGATGATTAAAGTCAATGGCATTGATGTTGATACGGACGGCAAGTCCTTTGTCGGTAAGTCTGTTGCCGAATACCTTTCCACCACAAATTTCGACTGCAAACGAATTGCTGTAGAACGTAACGGCGATATTGTACCTAAGGCCAAGTACACTGAAACGCTGCTAGCTGATGGGGATTCTCTGGAAGTTGTCAGTTTTGTGGGAGGGGGCTAGTTTGGAACCGCGCATGCCCTCACGAGAGGAAATGCTCTCTGCCTTGGTGGAACGACAAGGTGCTGAGAATGTTCAGAAATTGCAGGCGGCCACGGTGGCTGTCTGTGGTCTGGGAGGCCTTGGGTCCAATGTGGCTATCGCTCTGGCACGTGCCGGCGTAGGCAAACTTATCCTTATTGATTTTGATTGCGTTGACGTGACCAATTTGCACCGTCAGCAGTACAAGGCTTGTCAGGTGGGAATGCCTAAGCCTGTTGCCTTGGCAGAAAACCTTCGTGAAATTGCACCCTATATTGAACTGGAAGTTCATCAGGCCCGAGTGACGGAAGAAAACCTGATGGAACTGGTAGGGAAGGCCGACATCGTTTGCGAGGCCTTTGACAATGCGGAAGCCAAGGCCATGCTGGTGAACTCCGTGCTGGAAAATGGAAAGACTCTGGTGGCGGCCTCCGGAATGGCTGGCTTTGGGGATGCCAACAGCATCCAGACTCGCTGCGTATCCAAGAAGTTTTATTTGTGCGGCGATGGCGTCAGTGATGTAAATGATGGGGTAGGGCTTGTGGCTCCCCGCGTCATGGCCTGTGCTGCCCACCAGGCGCAAACCGTAGTGCGCTTGATCTGTGGAATGGAGCCAAAGTAGTCCCACTTTTTTATTTTTCAAGAAAAATGTTGAAGTGTAGCTGGTTTCGTAACCCTCGCACCTCGAAGCTGCGAAGCAGCGACCTCAAACCTCAAAGCGCCTTTGGCGCGCCCTAATATATGGAAAACGATAAACTTGTTCTTGGCGGTCATGAGTTCAACTCCCGCTTTATTCTCGGTTCTGGCAAGTACTCCTTGAAGCTGATTGAGGCTGCGGTGCAGTACGCCGGTGCAGAAATCATTACCTGCGCCGTTCGCCGTGCCAATACCAAGGAACACGAAAACATTCTGGATTACATTCCCAAGAGTGCAACCCTTCTGCCCAATACTTCCGGTGCCCGCAACGCTGACGAAGCTGTTCGCATTGCTCGCCTTGCCCGCGAACTGGGCTGCGGCGATTTCGTGAAGATCGAAATCATGCGGGACTCCAAGTACCTGCTGCCGGACAACTACGAAACCATCAAGGCTACCGAAATTCTTGCCAAGGAAGGTTTTGTGGTGCTGCCTTACATGCACGCCGACTTGAACGTGGCCCGCGACCTGGTGAATGCAGGTGCCGCCGCCGTTATGCCTCTGGCTGCTCCAATAGGCTCTAACCGCGGTCTTTCCGCCAAGGATTTCATCCAGATTCTCATCGATGAAATTGAACTTCCCATTATCGTAGACGCAGGTATCGGCAAGCCATCCCAGGCTTGCGAAGCCATGGAAATGGGCGCTGCCGCCGTGATGGCCAATACGGCTCTCGCTACTGCAGGAGACTTGCCTCGCATGGCCGCCGCCTTCAAGTCCGCCATCGAAGCTGGCCGCAACGCTTACCTCTCCGGTATGGGCCGCGTGCTGGTTCGTGGTGCCGCCGCCAGCGACCCGCTCACTGGATTCCTCCGCGATTAAGGATCTTTATATGAATCGTTTTGCTTCCGCTATTTTCGTTCTTACCGTCGTGGCTGCAGCCTATGCGACTACTTGTCTCGATGCGTATCGCTACACTGATATGGGTGTTCATAGTTACATTCAGGTGTACGATGCGTATGTAGATAGCTCGTATCAATATTGGGCCGATGATGACTTCGTAATGTCAAAATATGAGTACGAGAATGGTGCAATATCCAAGATTACCAGGAATGATTCAGGTAAAGAAGTTGCTCAACAAATCAATATTTTTAATGATGATTCAAAGTTAAGCGGAACTGGAGAAGAATACTACTATCAGAAAAGTATCAACGGGGATACGATTTCGGTTTTATTCAAAATATTTGAAGACGGAAAGGAAATCGTTTTTAATGAGGCAAAATATTTTTCTTCGGGAATGACTCTTTATGAAAAAGAGTATAGTGAAAAGTATTGTGATGATGGATCTTGCTATACGGAGCTTAATGATTACACATATATAAGCAATGATACTTTGTATGATATAGTGGTTGAATCTTTTGAAAATGGTGGAGTAGATACGACTCAACGTGAGATTGTTATTCAAGATCCCCAAGATTCCTTAAAATGTTCTAAGTGGTATTATTATGACGAAGATAGGGAATTCTACGAACACTCGAAAATAGAAGTCATTGACGGTGAAGGTGGATTTGTTGTTGCTTCTAGGCGATTACACGATGGGTATTTAAGAAAAAATTTTTTGCGTTATGTAGATGGCAAAGTTCCTGAAAATGAGGGTGTAACTTATGTTGGACGTCGCGTCATTGTAAATCCTGCACCTGGTAAAATGTTCATGCGAGATCTTAAAGGTCGTAAGCAGAACAAACGCGTACCTTATCACGTTATCTTTTAAGTGGTTGATTTTTTATGTCTGAAAAAGAATATCACGACGAACGTTATTTTATTGATTCCGATACCTTGTCTCCGGAAGCTCTGGAACGTAAGCATCGTCTGGAAAATGACCCTAGCTCCCGTACCAACCACATGGAATACATGAAGGGTATGGAAGTCATCCAGTCCGACATTTATGGCAAGGTCATGGGACATGTGGATTCCGTAGACTTCAGTAAGTACACGGCCCGTGACGTGCTGGCTGCACTGGACCATCACACTTGCACCGTAGAAGATTTCAAGGCGCTCCTTTCCCCGGCTGCCGCTCCTTACTTGGAAAAAATGGCACAGAAGGCAAAGCTGGAAACCAGCAAGCACTTTGGCAATACGGTCTATTTCTTTACTCCGCTCTACATTGCCAACTACTGCGAAAACTACTGCGTCTATTGCGGCTTCAACTGCTACAACAAAATCAAACGCATGCAGCTCTCCATGGAGCAGATCGAGCACGAAATGAAGGTCATCGCCGACAGCGGCATGGAAGAAGTGTTGATCCTCACCGGTGAAAGCCGCGCCAAGAGCAGCGTGGAATACATCGGCGAAGCCTGCAAGATTGCCCACAAGTACTTCCGTATGGTGGGTGTCGAAGTTTACCCCATGAACACCGACGAGTACAAGTACCTTCACGAATGTGGGGTAGACTACGTGACGGTCTTCCAGGAAACCTACGACAAGGACCGCTACGAACAGCTTCACCTGCTGGGTCACAAGCGTATCTATCCGTACCGTTTCGATTCCCAGGAACGGGCCCTTATGGGTGGTATGCGCGGCTGCGGTTTCTCTGCATTGCTTGGCCTTTCCGACTTCCGCAAAGATGCCCTGGCCAGCGCCCTCCACGTGTTCTATCTGCAGAAGAAATACCCTCATGCAGAAATGAGCCTGTCCTGCCCCCGCCTTCGCCCCATCGTGAACAACGACAAGATCAATCCTCTTGACGTTCATGAAAAGGAACTTTGCCAGGTGCTGTGCGCCTACCGTATCTTCATGCCCTTCGTTGGCATTACCGTCTCCAGCCGCGAGTCCAAGGAATTCCGTAACGGCATCGTAAAGATTGCCGCTACCAAGGTTTCCGCAGGGGTTTCCACCGGCGTTGGCGACCACGAGGAAAAGTACAAGGACAGCGACGACGAGGTTAAAACCAAAACCGCCGACGTAAACGCCGGCAAGAAAACCTCCGACGCCGAGGGCGACGAGCAGTTCGAAATCAACGACAACCGTAGTTTCAACGCCATGTACAAGGATATTAGCGGCGAAGGCCTCCAGCCTGTGCTAAATGACTATTTGTACGTGTAGTTTAAACCTTCGGGATGCCGTCGACTTGATTTTTATTTAGATTATTTGCGATGGAACAGGCGCTTTACTGGATTGCTTCTTTGACTTTCGCCATAATTCTGGCGATTTTCTTGTGGCATGCCTATACCTACAAGAACGAAGCCTCGCCTGTAGATAAGGCTTATCGAATTCTTGTTTCCTGGTGCGTGTTCTTTTGCTTGCAGGATGCCCTGTGGGGAATTGCGGCCATGCCCGAAGTTGGCCATCCGTCGCTCCTTTTTGGGATCACTACCGGATTCCATATTTTTACGGTAATCACGGCGTACGTCTGGCTTCATTTTGTTCTGGTTTATCTGGGCAGTGAAATTCACCACAAAAGGCTTTACCGTGCGCTGGTTCTTTTGGCGGTTGTTTTTCAGACAGCCTTGGTAATAAGGAATATTTTCGTTCCCACCATCTTTACCATTGGTCCCAATAACGAATACCGATGCGAAGCCTTTAGGCAGGTTGCGTTCTTTAACCAGTACTTTATCTATGTGTTGATTGGCTTGATTACTGCAATTTCTGCTTTAAGTAAGAAGGGGGATACCCGTAAGCAATATGCCGCCGTCTTTGTTTTCGTGTTGGCTCCCATATTGTGCGGCATATTCCAGTTTTTCTTCCCCAACGCACCTTTCTATGCTGTTGGCTATGCAGTAGGCTGTACCATCATTCATGTGTTCATTGCTTCAAGAGAACATAACGATCGCCTGGTGCTTGCATCTACTACCGATGAACTGACCCAGGTTTACAATCGACGTTCCTACGAAGAAGACCTTAAGCGATACGAGGATCATCCCATAGAAGATGACTTGATTCTTTTTTCTGTGGACTTGAATAGCTTAAAACAGGTTAATGATACCCTAGGTCACCTTGCTGGCGACGAACTGATCCAGGGGGCCAGCCTTTGCATTACCAACGCATTTTCCGCCAGCGGCAAGGTTTACCGCGTTGGTGGCGATGAATTTATTGTTGTTGTACATTCCGATGAATCCGGCAAGAAATATAAGGACAGGCTTGAAAATGAAGTTGACCAGTGGAAAGGCCAGAGAATAAAGGAAATATCTCTTTCTGTTGGTTATGCCGCCAAACGGGATATGCCTAACGCCAGCCTGATGGAATTGAAAAAGTCTGCTGACCAGATGATGTATCATGATAAGGAACAGTATTACAAATCCAAGGGCGTAGACCGCCGAGGACAGCGCGAAGCCTTTGATGCCGTCTGCAATTCCTACACCAAGATTTTGAAGGTCAACCTGACGGCTGATTCCTATGGAATCATCAAGATGAACCAGGATGAGAAAACAGAACAGAAGGGCTTCTCCCATAAGATTTCCGAATGGCTTCATGGCTTTGGAAAGTCTGGGCAGGTTCATGCTGAGGACTTGGATGGTTATCTGGAAAAAACTTCCCTGGAATTCTTGCTTAGTTATTTTACGAAGGGTAACACCTCTCTGAGCATTTTCTATAGGCGACTCTCTGCCGATGGTTACCGCCGTGTGATGATGGAAATGATTCCCTCCGATGATTACACCGCAGAAAATCAGACCTTGTATTTGTACGTAAAGGATATTGGCGCAGCCCATGAATCTTGATACCACCCTCTACTTTATTACCGACAGTTCTACCGTTCCCGCCGAAAAGTTCTTACCTTCTGTGGAGGCCGCCTGCAAGGGTGGCGCCACCATCATCCAGCTTCGCGAAAAGAACAAGTCTACCCGCGAATACATGGAACTTGCCGCAAGCGTTCACGAAATCACCAGCCGCTATAACGTGCCTCTGATTATTGATGACCGCGTGGATGTTGCTCTCGCCATCGGTGCCGAAGGTGTTCATGTGGGGCAGACCGACATGCCCGTTGCCGTAGCCCGCAAACTCATGGGCCCGGGTAAAATCATCGGTGCTACGACCAAGACTGTCCCCCAGGCTCTGGAAGCCTACGAACAGGGTGCGGACTATTGTGGCGTGGGCGCCATTTATCCCACAACCACAAAGGTCGTCACCATCCTCACTTCCGTGGATACTCTGAAGGAAATCGTGAAGGCGGTGCCTATTCCCGTGAATGCTATCGGTGGCTTGAATAAGGATAACATCCACGTTCTCGCCGGTTCCGGAATCGCTGGCATCTGTGCCGTTTCCGCCATCCAGAAGGCCGCTGATCCCGAAGCTGCCGCCCGCGAACTGAAGGCTGCCTTCCTGGCGCTGTAACCTATTGACGCGGCAGAACTGGCCCGACGAGTCCCGCATCTAGCCCGACGCATCAGCACTTAAACCGACGCTCCTGACTCCAAACTGATATTATGTTTAGACTTTGGCTTACCACTTGCCCCGATGATTTTGCCGGTGAATATGATGACATCGAAGAGATGTTCAAGCGAGGCCTTACCCGCCTGATCCTTCAGAAACGTCGCAATACGCCGGAGTCCTATGAACGTTGGCTCCTGTCCTTGTCCATGGAATACCGCGACCGAATTTGGGTGCGTGGTACTCCCGATCTGGCGGAGCAGTTGGATGTCCGTGGTTGCGTGGCCGAGGCTCAATCCCTGATGGGGCCGGTTCCCGAATCCTGGAAACGCGTAAACTGTATCGCTTACTGCCGCGACCTGGAACAGCTGGCCCAATTGCCCGAATGGGTGTCTGGAGCTCTTGTTGGCCCGATTTTTCAACCTTTATCCGGCCTTGAGCCGGTCAAAACGGTTGGACTAGACCTCCTGCAGTCCCACCTATCTTCTAATCCTCCCAAGTGCCCGGTTATCCTTTTTGGGGGTATCGACGAGGAAAATGTCCACCTTTTCAAGGAACTTCCCAGGGAATTTGGGGTGTCTGGCGCTTCTGTAATCGGTGGAATTTGGAACTACGCCGACTCCATAAATGCCTTTATTAAGCTAAACAGACTGTGCGTTTAATCACAGACTTTGTAAAAGTGTTTACTAAATAATTACAAAATGCGTTTTTTAAGCGAATTTCGCGAAAAATGTTCCAAATTGGAATAAAATAGATTGTTCTATTTGAAATTCTAAACATATATTATGGAACATGGAACGAGCAAGAGCAAAGATTTTAGTTATTGATGATACCAAGACGAATATTGAAGTCCTGGAGGGCATTTTATCTAACGACTATGGTATTTTTGTTGCCTTGAACGGAAAAAAGGCTCTTGTTCTTACAGAAAAGGTTAAACCTGACCTGATTTTGCTGGACGTAATGATGCCCGAAATGGACGGTTACGAAACATTACGCCAGATGCATGCCCTAAATTTGGTGAATAATACTCCTGTTCTGTTCTTGACTGCCAAGGCAGATGCCAAAAGTGAGCAGATGGGACTGGATTTAGGTGCCGTCGACTATATTACTAAGCCGTTCAATCCTGATTTGGTACGTCTCCGTATCAAGAATCAGTTGGAATTTAAGCAGCAGCGTGACCATCTTCATGAACTGGTTGACGAGAAAACCAAGGATCTTCGTAAGACATTGAAGGTCATGTTGACCAGTTTGGGTGCCCTGGCTGAATACCGCGACCCGGAAACCGGCGCTCATATTAAGCGTACCCAGGTGTTGGTCCAGATGCTGGCCGAGAAACTGCAGAACCACCCGAAGTTCAGTCACGCTATTACTAGCAAGGAATATATTGATTTTTACGCTACGGCTGCACCACTCCATGATATTGGCAAGGTGGGTATCCCCGACGATATTTTAAGAAAGCCGGCTAAGCTTACCGATGAAGAAAGGTTGGTTATGAGTACCCATGCCCAGATGGGTTATGACGTACTTCTGAATGCGACCAGGGAACTGAGCAATCATCCTCTGGTCAAGATTTGCGCAGATATTATTTTGAACCATCATGAACGCTGGGATGGCGAAGGTTATCCCAACAAGATTAAGGGAGAAGATATTCCTGTGGGGGCCCGCCTTATGTCTGTGGCGGATGTTTATGACGCTCTTGTATCTCGCAGGCCTTATAAGGAACCATATCCCCATGAAGTTGCCGTGGCCGAAATCAAGGCCGGTAGGGGAACTCAGTTCGACCCCGATGTGGTCGACGCCTTTATGGAAATTGCAGACATTCTTCCCGGTATTTACGAACAGTTCAAGGATGGCGCTCAGTAAGGAGTAGCTATTGACTCATAGTCCTTTAAACGCCCAGCGACGTAGGCTCAGAATCCGAATTCTGACGGTTTTTGCCGTCCCCGTGATTATCGCCTCCATTCTATTGGTCTTCCTTTTCTCATTGACCGTCAAGGAAATGATGATTGATTCCGCATACGCCAATACGGAATCGGCTTTGCAGGACAAAGTTCTCTCTGAAGTGGAAGCCTTGCTGAAAAACGACGAAGATAAATTTGTCGCTGCGGCGAAGCGTGTTCAGAATGCCAAGGAATCGGGAATTCGTTCCATTCTCTACAGGGTCTTGCAGTCTAGTGAAGATCTCGTGGATGTCTACTATGGGGGCAATGAAGGCGAATTTATATCTGCTAGGGGGGTAAAGTTGGAAAGTGGCCAGGCGGAATATCGTACCAAGGCCTGGTATCTGGAGTCTTCCCGTAAGAGGGGGCTCGCTCTAACTGGCCCTACAATCCGTAAGGATTTCGGTAAGCAGGTCATGACCATTTCTTACCCGATCTGGGATAAGAATCAGAAGTTCCGCGGCGCTGTGGCTGCCGATATTGACTTGCACAAGGTTCGACTTTCTCTTGGTGCTGTAGCCAAGGAAGAAGGTGGCATTACCCTTTTGGCCGGTAATGACAACGATAACCTGTTTACCTATTTCCCGTATGAAACCAACCGCGGCAAGGTTCTGCAGGATAGTGTAGAAAACCTGCTTCTGCTTGCCTTGAGCGAGTTTAAGCCCGATACTCTGATGGAAGGGAAGGTTGTCCGTTTTGAATTGACCAACGACCATCGACAGCGTCTGGTGTTCATGGTGGCTCCCATCAAGAAGATGCCCTTCTATGTGGTTCATGTGAGTCAGCAGAACAAGATCGTTGCCGGCGTAGACGAAAATTCCTCCAAGACCTTCCTGTTGGTGGCTCTGGTGGTGCTCCTGTTGATGGGTGGTGCCGCTATCGTTTCCCATACACTGTTTACCAAGTTCATTCAGCGGGACTTGAACGAAAGTGTCAGCTCCAGTACCCTTTTCGATACGCTTCTGGGGAGTGATAATTTTAGGATTATCCTGACGAACGATACCTTTGATATCTTGCATGCCAGCGCCTTTATTGCGGACTTCCTGAATGGTGGTGAAGATTTGAAGGGACAGATCCTGTTCAAGTTCTTCCCGTCGGACCAGTTCAATAAATTTGTGCATCGTGTGGCCATGGGTGGCGAAATGCACGCCAGCGAACGCAAGATTCTTGTGCCTGTGAAGAGTTCTTCCGGGGAAGTGGCGTGGTGGGGCATTTTCTTCCAGGTCCTTGTGGAAGATAACGGCGAAATGCGTTATCTGTTCATGATCAACGATGAAACTAGCGGCATCCAGAAGGATACCATTTTGGATACCATTATGCTTTCCGCAGACCATTCTATCCTGGTGATTTTTGATAGAGCCAAGCGTGTGAAGTACATGTCTAAGCAGTTGGCTGACTTCCTGGGCAAGGAATGGCGCAAGATGATCGGCCTGTCTCTGGATGAATTGAAGGAACAGGGACTGCCTGAATCGGTGATTACATCCTTAAAGGATACCTTTAGCAGGCGTGAAATCTGGAAGGATTCCTTCGTGCTTAAATCCCAGGACGGCAAGAGTGAAACCTGGTTCCGTGGGGAAGGCTGTACATTGATGGTGCAGGGGTCCGTCGTGGGCTACATGCTTACCATGATCGACATTTCTGAAGTGGTGGCTGCCCGTGAAATTGCGGAGCAGGTTACCCAGGCCAAGAGTGAATTCCTGGCCAACATGAGTCATGAAATCCGTACCCCCATGAATGCCATTATCGGTATGGCGCACCTGATTTCAGAAACCCAGTTGGATGAACATCAGAGAGGATTTGTAGACCGTGTAAGTACGGCGGCCAAGTCCCTCCTTGGAATCATCAATAACATCCTGGATTTCTCCAAGATCGAGGCCAAGAAGCAAGAACTGGAAATTACCCAGTTGGTGCTTCGCGATGTGGTCAGCGATGTGGCTGCCCTGGCCGAAGTCCGTATTGCCGGACGTCCCATCGAACTGATTGTGAATGTGGATCCGGAAATTCCTGAAATCTTGATGGGTGACCCGCTGCGCCTTTCCCAGATTTTTACGAACCTGATTAACAATGCTACCAAGTTTACCGAGAAGGGCGATATTTCCCTGATCGTTTCCCTGGAATCCCGCACCGAGAACAGCGTCAAACTGAATTTCTCTGTGAAGGATACGGGTATCGGCATGACTCCGGAACAGCTTGGACGTCTCTTTAACGCCTTTACTCAGGCTGATGGCTCTACGACCCGCAAGTACGGCGGTACTGGCCTTGGCCTGGTGATTTCCAAGTCCCTGGTGGAATTGATGGGCGGTCAGATGCAGGTGGAAAGCGTGGCTGGCGTTGGATCTCGATTCTTCTTCAGTATTACACTCCCTGTTGCGGCCCAGTCTGTGGATCCCAAGTGGAAGAATCAGATTCGCTTTGCCGGAAAGAATGTTTTGCTGGTGGATGATTGCGAAAACCTCCGTGACGTATTGCGCCACTATCTGACCAAGCTAAAATGCATTGTAGAAGAGGCGGAGTCCGTTGACCAGGCCCTGGATCTTATTCAGGCGCATGAAGAGGCTGGCGAAGCTCCCTACGATATGTTCATCGTGGATTATGACATGCCGATCTTGAACGGCTTCGACTTCGTTCATGGTCTCGATGAAAAGATGATCCGGATTCCCAAGGTGTTGATGCACCCCATCCATTTTGACGAAAAGGATCTGACTGCGGCCCAGAATCTGGGATTCAGCAGCTTTGTTCCCAAGCCTCTGCAGATCAGTTCCCTGCTCAGTAGCATGGAAGAAGCCATGGGCTATGAGCTAACCTACCAGAAGGCTGTCAAGAAGGAAAAGAGCAAGATTTACTTTAAGGAAGCCAAGATCCTTCTGGTTGAAGACAACCAGATGAACCAGGAATTGGCGGTGTCCCTGCTGAATAGCGTGGGTCTCAGTTCCATGATTGCTAACAATGGTAAGGAAGCCCTGGACATGCTCCAGAAGGATTCCTTCGACCTGGTTCTCATGGATATCCAGATGCCCATTATGGATGGTCTGACCGCTACTAAGGAAATCCGTGCCCGCGAAGACGAGTACTTCAAGAATGTGCCCATTCTGGCAATGAGTGCCCGTGCCTTCCAGAAGGATACGGAAGAATGTCTAGCTGCCGGCATGAATGCCCATATTGTCAAGCCCATTGACCCCAGCCTCCTTTACGAGGAATTGGCCAAGTTCCTGGCGGTGGCTGCGGAATCCAGCAAGGTGGTTACGGACGGAGATAGTTCGGACCTGTCCCAGGAAGACAGTGAATTCCTTGCCAAGTTCCAGAAGATTCGCGACCTGGATGCCGAAGCGGGTCTGTACCATTCCAATAGCAATAGGAACGTGTTCCTCAAGATTCTGCAGGGCTTTGTCCGCGATTACGGCGGAACATCCTTCAACTTGCGCCAGATGATCGAGTCTGTCCGTTACGATGAGGCTGCACGAATTGTGCATACCATCAAGGGCTTGTGCGGAACCATCGGTGCGAACCATTTGCAGAACCTGGGCGCAACTCTAGAAAGTCAGCTTTCCCAGGGGCAGTGTAACGCCATTGATTTCAGTAACTTTGAGAAGTTGCTTCAGGAAATTACGTCTGACTTGGATGTAGTACTGTCAGGTATTGCGTCTGAGCAGGTTGTTGTCGCCAAGAAGAAAGATCCCAACGCCAAGGAAAAGCTTCAGAAGCTGGTAACGGAACTGAAGGACGCCTTGGATATCTGCTCCGCCACCCGCTGCAAACGCAGCCTGGATGAAGTGGAGGGAATCTCCTTCGAGAACAACCAGGACGTGCTTATTGGCAAGCTGAAGGAACTGGTAGACGATTATGACTTTAGCGAAGCCGCCGAAGTTCTGGAAAGTCTGGAAAAGACGATTGCCTAAAAACTAAAGGACCATGGCCGCAATAAAGGCCAGGGCTACGATAATTGCGGCGACGGTGCCTACAATGCCACCGAAGCCGCTTTTCTTTTTGGCATAAGGGCTGTTAGGATCGTCTCCAAATTCATTTTCCAGGATTTCCTCGTAGTCGGGGAGCTCTTCGTCTGCGAATTCGGCTCCATCTTTCCAGCCGGTGTTCTTGTCGCTACCGCAGTGGCGGCAGAAGGTGGCGTCGGGCTTGATTTCGGCCCCGCAGTGAGGGCAAATCATGGTAACGGAATTGTCTTTCATTAGCTCCAATATACAAAAGTTGCGTGAATTATTAATACATTTGTTGAACGTATGCAGAATTTAGACGGCTTGTATTTTTCGTTGCTACGGATTGCCTTGAATGTGACCACAGAATCCTGCTTGCCTCGGGCCTTGTCCGATGACGAATGGCGGTGGGTTCATGATTACTCCGTAAAGCAGTGCCTGGTTGGGGTGCTGTTTCGTGCTGTGGAAAAGTTGCCTCATGATCAGCGTCCCCCTCGAGAACTATTGCTACGGTGGTCGTTTGAATCTCATAAGATTCAGCTGGTAAATGAACGCATGAATAAAACGGCTGCCGATTTAACGGAGATGTTCTGTGGCCGAGGGTTGCATCCTGTTATATTAAAGGGGCAGGCGAATACGCTTCTGTATCCCGATCCGTTTTGCCGTCAGGCCGGCGATATCGATATTTTGCTGGAAGGTGGCCGCGAAGGTGTTTTGCGAACTCTAACGGAGATGAACCTGCACGTAGATGCCGAGGATGATGTTAGCGATCATCATGTGCATCTTGAGCCGGGCCTTTTTGGTGGTATTACGGTGGAAGTCCATTTCTGTCCGACGTCCAGCTTTTCTCCCTATAAGACGAGAGCCATGCTTCGTTTTCTAGATGGTGAGCTGGAAGAACTTCGTTCCTGTGCGGATTGTAGTTCCTGGAAGGTGGCTCAAGGTTTTTGCGTTCCGAGTATTCCCTTTGCCCTGGTAATGCAGTTGTCCCATTTGAGACAGCATTTTTTCAGTACCGGAGTGGGTTTGCGCCAGTTGGTGGACTATCACCAGCTGCTAAAGAATTCTACCGAAGAAGATCGGGTGCGCGTGTCGAAAATGCTGGGTGAATTTGGCTTGTTTCACATGGCCGGTGCCGTTATGTGGTTGATGCGTGAAGTGTTTGGTCTCGGTGAAAATCAGCTACTTTGCCCTGTAGATAAAAAACGAGGGAAGAAACTGCTGAATGTTGTTATGAACGGGGGCAATTTTGGACGATATGCGGCTGATTATCGGGTTCCTGTGCTAAAACGCTGGATTATTGACCGCAAACGTTTTATTTGGCTGTTGAAATTTGATGCCACAGAGGCGATTTGGCATGAATTGCGTTATTGGAAGACCACGATTTCCTTGATTCCTCGAAGAATAAGGCGGGGGAGGGTGGCTCTAGGGAATCGCTAACTTAATGATGAATCTGAAAAGGAGATGGCTTTCGCCATCTCCTTTCAGCTTTTCGGGAGTGTGTATGAAAAAATCCTTGAAAATGCGATTTTTCGGAGCTTTTACGGCTCGGAAACCTGCAGGCTGTAGCCTAAATTGACCTTGCCGCCTGCATTTCGTGTTCTTTGAATCTTGTATTCTACGCGTTCAGCGCCCTTGGGCATGCAAAAGTTGACCTTCTGGTACCCCTTGTTCTTGTGAGATGACGTGTAAGTCTTGATAATTTTGCTGCCAGCGCCAATAATATTGACCGTCAGGGTCATTTCTTGCTGTAATTTATTGCTGTGAGTAGGAGAATCGTCTTGTTGCTGCCAGGTTATAGACATCTGCCACATCTTGCCGGGCTCAACCTCACCGGCATCTTCTATGTAGATGTATTCGCCCTTGCCTTTGGCATCAGGCTTGAAATGCGACTTATTGCCGCCAATCCAGTACCTTGAAGAGGTACCTGTGACAATGCTCATTTTATTCTCCAACAAAACCCAAATGTGATGAATATCACAAATATAGCATAACTATCTAATTGTGGCAATGGTGGTTGGTTAAAATGAAAGAAAAAATGTAGAGAAGGTGAAATCTTTGTAAAAATGGTTTATTTACTTCGAATTTTCGTAGGTTTTTAGTCTGTCCTTAATTTTTTAACTTTATAAGAAAAAAGAAAGTTTTGCTAGGGACAAATTTATAGTAATTTTGCGTTGTCTTGGTAGCATCCCTGCTGAGACTATTACACCTCAAAAATAACCCGTCGACGTTGCTGTCGGCGGGTTCTTTTTTACCTCTTACTTTGTTTTAATTTTTTATATTTTGATTTTGTACAAAAAACGCCCAGCCATTCGGCTGGACGCTTTTTTGTTTTGCGTAGGGTATAGCTTGATACGTTGTAATCCGTATTTGGACTACGATTGGTAAAAATCTTATGTGGGGGGGGGATAGTATAGGTATGAGCTGAATATACTATCAGCTTTATCTGTAGTTTCTTTGTTGACCTCGATGTAACCCTACGCATTTGTTAGATGCGTTTGCAAATATACAATAGTTTGTTCTGTATCGCAATGGGAAATGATGGTAATATTTTAAAATAAGATAAATATATTTTGATGTTGTGTGTTGTGTGATATGTTGTATGATTAGTTTATTTTTGATTGTTGAGTTCTTTTTGTTAAGGTTTATGCAATCTGTTTTTCAACATTTCTTGAAGAAATCATTAATCGAGAGAGATCAGCTTTTAAAAGTCCCCTATAATCTGAAATCGCCCTATTTTGGTGTGAAATTTGAATTGTTCTATCTGCCAAACGGTTTGTTTTGTTATTTTTTTTTGCATATTTTTGTGAAATTCACCTTTTTTTTACATCTAAGAAGGAATGGACTATGAAAAAGGCTTTAAGAACGGCTGTTATGGCTCTAGGCTTCGCTGCCGGTGCTGCATTGGCCCAGCCGGGTATTGAAGGCGGAACTGACGGTCTTCATCAGATCAATACCAAAACCCTTGGTATAGGTAATATGACTTTGGGTACTGGTGGTAATATTTCTACCAGTGCATGGGGTCTTTCTCGTGGCGGCGTATTTGAAATGGATGGCAAGCGTTATTCCTACAACGCTGCTGACTATTCCCAGGCTGGTAACATTTTCTTTGGCATGGGTGTCCTTGACTTCTGGGATATCGGTGTCGTTCTGCCTCTGTACTATGAACACGCCAATTCCGACGGTCCTTCCGGTGATGCAAACCAGTGGACCACCAGCCGTGGTGACCTGGATATGTGGATGAAGATCCGCGCTCCTTTCAAGTCCAAGGTGTTTAGCCTGGCTGCCATGTTGGACTTGTACGCTCCTACAGGTGAAATTGGTGCCGGCGTGCGTCCACGCCATGTGTGGTACTTGAACAGCGAAACTTATACCAGCCCGTTCACTGCTGGTGACTGGACCTTTGCGGCCGGTCTTGTAACAACTTTTGACTTTACCAAAGTTGGTTATCCCTTCCGCGTGAACGCAGCTGCCAGCTATGTCTACCCGGTTGACCTGGCCGAAACCAATGCTCTTGTGTATGCCGCTGGCGTAAACTGGATTCCCAAGAAATGGGTGGATGTGTTCTTGGAATATTCCGGCGAAATGCGTTTGCAGAGCAAGGGTAACCTGAAGTTCAGTCCCATGAATGATCCCATGCTCATTACCCCGGGTTTCCGTTTCCACTTGCCTTATAATGTTGATTTTGCTGTTGGACTTGAAGTGGCTGTTCGTACCTTCAAGAACCTGGGCTTCGATCACGATAAGGAAATAGAAGGTTGCGACGATGTTATCCTTTCCTATATCGGTGAAAATGGCCATACGGCTACTTATTGCTACGCTCCTACTCCCCTTATTTCTGGTGCCGCCGTGCTTAGCGTTCGTTTCGATCCGTTTGGCCCCAAGGACACCGACAAGGATGGTGTTCCTGACGAACAAGATAAGTGTCCCAGCACTGCCAAGGGGATTAAGGTCGGTTCCGATGGCTGCCCCCTGGATAGCGACAAGGATGGCGTGATCGATGATCTGGACAAGTGCCCCAACACTCCGGCTGGTAGCGTTGTGTTCTATGATGGCTGTATCGATACTACCGGTACCCGTCTGAAGGCTGAAGAAGATGCCCGTAACAAGGCTAAGGCTGATTCCGCAGTTAGCGCCAACGCTCGTGCCCTGATCTTGGATTTGGATGGCGATGGCATTCTGGACGACAAGGACAAGTGTCCAAATACTCCGGCTGGCGTTCCTGTTGATTCTACCGGTTGCCCCATGGACTTTGACCACGACGGCGTGAACGACGCCCAGGACAAGTGCCCCAATACTCCGGCTGGTACTCCTGTAGATTCTGTAGGCTGCCCCATGGACTTTGACCACGACGGCGTGCCCGATCACCTGGACAAGTGCCCCAATACTCCGGTAGGCATCGAAGTGGACATTAACGGTTGTAAGATGGACTCCGATAAGGATGGCATCCCCGATACTCAGGACAAGTGCCCCGGTACTCCCGAAGGCATGCCTGTTGACTCTATCGGCTGCTCTCTGGACTTTGACCACGACGGCGTGCCTGACATGAAGGACAAGTGCCCCAATACCTTGCCCGGTATCCGCGTCGATGAAAATGGCTGCCCCCTCGACAAAAAGGAAGACCTTGACCAGTTGAAGAAGGGCATTCAGTTCAAGACCGGTTCTGCAACCCTTACCAAGAGCAGCTTCGGTACCTTGGATGACGTTGCCGCCCTCATGCGCAAGATTCCCAACGCCAACCTAGAAGTTCAGGGGCACACCGACGACAAGGGCTCCGACGAAAAGAACATGAAGCTTTCTCAGGATCGCGCCCAGGCTGTGGTGGATTACCTGATCAAGCGTGGTGTTGAAAAGGATCGCCTCCGTGCTGTTGGCTATGGCCGCACCATGCCTTTGGCAGACAATGTAAATGAAGATGGCCGAGCCCAGAACCGCCGAGTGGAACTGGTTCCGTTCGAAAAGTAATTCTTTTATATCGACATTGAAAAAGAAGCCTCGCTCTGGGCGAGGCTTCTTTTTGCGTAAAGCTGTAAAGTATAAAGCGAAAAAAGTTCTTTAGTCCTTTTTCGGCATCTGCACGGCGATATGGATGTCCTGCAGCTGTTGCAGATCCACTTCGCTGGGGCACTGGTCCATGGGACTGGATGCGCTGGTGTTCTTCGGGAAAGCGATGTAGTCACGGATGGATTCTTCACCTTCCATAGTTGCAACAACGCGATCCAGACCGAAGGCGAGACCACCGTGGGGAGGAGCACCGAACTTGAATGCGTCAACGAAGAAGCCGAACTTTTCCTTAACCTGTTCTTCGGTAAGACCGAGGAGGCGGAAAACCTTTTCCTGAACTTCAGGGTTGTGGATACGCACGGAACCGCCACCGATTTCAACACCGTTAAGAACAAGGTCATAAGCTTCGGCGTTGCAATCCTTCAGGTTGCCGGAGAGCATCATGTCCAGATGTTCGGGCAGCGGGTTGGTGAACGGGTGATGCATAGCCATGTAGCGGCCTTCGGTATCGCTGTATTCGAACATGGGGAATTCAGTGATCCAGACAAATTCGCGCTTCTTCGGGTCACGGAGACCCTTGATGCGAGCCACTTCGAGACGGAGCTGACCCATAGCGGTAGCTGCAATCTTTTCGGGACCAGCGATGAAGAACATCATGTCGCCGCACTTAGCGCCGACTGCGTCACGCAGTTCGTTGAGCTGTTCGGTAGTGAAGAACTTGCCGACCTGAGTTTCAACTTCGTCATTTTCCTTGACGCGCATCCATACGAGACCCTTGGAACCGTACTTAGCAACGTAGGCGGTGAGTTCGTCAATCTGTTTACGGGTAAAGTCAACGCAGCCCTTAGCAGCGATACCGCGGATCTTGCCACCAGCGGCAACGCAGTTCTTGAACACGCCGAATTCGCTCTTGGCACCGATTTCGGAAACGTCATGGATTTCGAGATCGAAGCGGAGGTCCGGCTTATCGGAACCGTACTTGAGCATAGCTTCTGCCCACTTCATGCGGCGGATCTTCTTGGGAGGTTCGAAGTTCCAGACCTTACCGAGAACTTCGGTAACGAACTTATCGAACATGCCCATCACGTCGTCCTGGTCTACGAAGGACATTTCGACGTCGATCTGGGTGAATTCCGGCTGACGGTCGGCGCGGAGGTCTTCGTCACGGAAGCACTTGGCGATCTGGAAGTAGCGGTCCATGCCAGCGATCATGAGGAGCTGCTTGTACTGCTGCGGAGACTGGGGGAGGGCGTAGAACTTACCAGCGTTCACACGAGAGGGAACCAGGTAGTCACGTGCGCCTTCCGGAGTAGACTTACAGAGAACCGGAGTTTCGATGTTTTCGAAACCGTTTTCATAGAAGAAGTGGTAGACTTCCTTCAGGAACTTGCTCTTGAGCATGAGCTTCTTCTGGATCCACGGGCGACGGAGGTCCAGGTAACGGTACTGGAGGCGGAGGTCGTCGTTTTCCTTACATTCTTCGTTGGGGTCGTTGATGGCCAGGGGAGAAGTGAGGGCTGCGTTCAGGATGGTGAGTTCGCTGATCTTCACTTCGATTTCGCCGGTAGCCAGCTTTTCGTTGGTGTTGCCTTCTTCACGGGCATAGACCTTACCGGTAACGCAAATCACGTATTCGTTACGGAGAGTTTCTGCGTTCTTGATAACGTCGGCATTGTAATCCGGATTGAACACAATCTGGGTCTTGCCATACTTGTCGCGGAGGTCCACAAAAATCACACCACCGTGGTCACGGCGACGATCCACCCAACCACAGAGAGTTACGGTCTGGCCAACATCTTCCTTACGGAGCTGGCCACAGTTATGAGTACGTTTCATTGTATTACCCTTTGGTATAAAAAATTTACGGGCGTAAATATAGAAACAGGAGCGTGGTGTGACAAAAGGCTACTCCGATTTTTGGGATAAATTCGGGCCTTGAAGTTCTTTTTCCTGATATGGATGGACGTCTGATAAAAAAGGTCTAACTTTTATAGATAAGCTTTAAAATCCATAATTAGAAATTCTCTAATGTATAAGTAAAAGTTATAGTTTTTCGTAAACTTTGTATAATAAAATTTAACATTCACGAAATCGGACCTTTTTTTAGAAAAAAAATGAAAAAATCGGAAAAATTTTATGAAAACTGCGACTTTTTGATAAAAAACCTTGTATATTCTTACCGAAATTTTTCAAAAAGTCCCTAAAAAGGGCTTCTTATTGTTATTGGAGATAAAATATGGCAGAAGATTTGCAATACCTTATGGAACGCATCCAGAAGGATGCTGTTGACAAGGCAGAAAACGATGCAGCAGCAATTATTGCTAAGGCAAAGGAAAAGGCAGCCGAAATTGTCAAGGCCGCCGAAGCCGAAGCCCAGGCAAAACTTGCCAAGGCCGATAAGGATGCTGAAGCATTTACCGAACGTAGCGAACGCACTCTGGAACAGTCTGCACGCGATCTTCTTCTCTCTGTAGGCAAGAATCTTCAGGATATGATTCTTAACCTGCTCTCCCTCCAGGTGGAAAAGTCCCTGGACGAATCTACCGTCAAGGAAATGCTCCTTTCCCTCGCCAAGGGCTACAGCGCCCATGTTGAAGTGGACTTCAGCGAAGCCGATGCCAAGAAGCTCGCTTCCTTCGTCACCGGTGAATTTGCAAAGCAGCTCTCTAACGGTGTTGAAGTTTCTAGCGACAAGGGTGTCAAGTATGGCTTCCGCGTCAAGCTGGACGGTGGCAAGGTCACCCACGAATTTACCGAAAAGGCAATGGCAGACGCTCTTTCTGCATTGCTCCGCCCGCAGCTGGCCAAGGTCGTTAACGCTGCAGCACAGGCAAAGTAATTAAGGCGAATCAATGAGTTCTCCTTCTTATTTAATGGCTTCTTTGCCCATGATCAACCTGGGTGACGTGCCTCCCGTGACTATGGATGATTTCCGTAGCCGTTGCGAGGGCGCTCTGGACCAGGCTGAACTTGAAGCTTTGAACGCCTTGCTTAACAATGAACCGTCTGACGATGAATTCGTACAGTCCTATCAGGCTCACGAAATTCAGATGAAGAACGTTTCCGGCAGGCTCCGCGCCCAGGCATGGGGCCCCGATGTTCGTTTCAGCGAACGTAGCTTTGCCGGTTACGACGTCTATTTCGCCAAGATGATTCAGGATGCATTTGCCAAGTCCAATCCTATGGAAAAAGAGCAGGATCTGGACAAGGCCCGTTTTTGGCTGGTTGATTGCCTCGCCGGTGTAGGGGAGGAAACCGTCAAGCACGTATATGCATACGCAATTAAGCTCCAAATTTGTGCACGTTGGGCCCGCCTTTCTGAAAAGGCCGGCGACGCTGCTGTACTCAACGTTATTAATGCAAACGATCCTGACTTTGTTCAGGAATGACCGGAGGTCCATTTTCAATGGCTAGTATCGGAAAAATCATCGGTGTGAACGGTAACTTGATTCGCGTCAAGTTCGAAAGCGCCGTGTCTCAGAACGAAGTGGCTTATGCCAAGTTGCCCTCCAAGAATAAGGATGGCAAGTCCGAAATTATCCCGCTGAAGAGCGAAGTGATTCGTATCCGTGGCGACTACGCAGAACTTCAGGTGTTCGAAGATACCACTGGCCTTAAGGCTGGCGACGAAGTCGAATTCACTGGCGAACTGCTTTCTGTGGAACTTGGACCTGGTCTTCTGACTCAGGTGTTCGACGGTCTTCAGAACCCCCTGCCCGAACTTGCCGAACAGTGCGGCTTCTTCCTGCAGCGCGGTAAGTACCTGCCGGCTCTGCCCCGCGATAAGAAGTGGGCCTTTACTCCGGTTGCAAAGCCGGGTGATGTCTTGGTTGCTGGTGACACCATCGGTACCGTACCCGAAGGCGTGTTTACCCACCGCATCATGGTTCCCTTCAAGGTTCTCGGCAAGGTGACCGTAGAATCCGTCGTTGCCGCTGGCGAACATGTCGTCGAAGACGTTGTTGCCGTTGTCGTTAACGAAAAGGGCGAAAAGATTGAAATCAAGATGGTCCAGACTTGGCCGGTGAAGATGCCTATCAAGGCTTTCGAAGAACGTCTTCGCCCCACCAAGCCGCTGACCATGCAGCAGCGCATTGTGGATACCTTCTTCCCTGTGATGCAGGGCGGTACCTTCTGTACTCCGGGCCCCTTCGGTGCCGGTAAGACTGTGCTGCAGCAGCTCATGAGCCGTTACGCAGACGTGGACATCGTGATCCTCGCCGCTTGCGGTGAACGTGCTGGTGAAGTGGTGGAAACCCTTCGCGAATTCCCTGAGTTGATCGACCCCCGTACCGGCAAGTCCCTCATGGAACGTACCCTTATCATTTGTAACACTTCTTCCATGCCGGTGGCTGCTCGTGAAGCTTCCGTTTATACCGGTGTGACCCTGGCTGAATACTATCGCCAGATGGGCCTGAACGTGTTGCTCCTGGCTGACTCTACTTCCCGTTGGGCTCAGGCTCTCCGTGAAATGTCCGGCCGTCTGGAAGAAATCCCCGGTGAAGAAGCCTTCCCGGCTTACCTCGAATCTGTGATCGCTGCCTTCTACGAACGCGGTGGCGTTGTTCGCCTGAAGGACGGTTCCACTGGTTCCGTGACCATCGGCGGTTCCGTTTCTCCGGCAGGTGGTAACTTCGAAGAACCCGTGACCCAGGCTACCTTGAAGGTGGTGGGCGCATTCCTCGGCCTTTCCCGTGAACGTTCCGACCAGCGCCGCTTCCCGGCAATCCACCCGCTGGATTCCTGGTCCAAGTATGAAGGCATCATCGATTCCAAGAAGGTTGCCGATGCCCGCAAGATTCTTGCTGCTGGCGTTGACGTCAACAACATGATGAAGGTGGTGGGTGAAGAAGGTACCTCTATCGACGACTTCATTACTTACCTCAAGTCTGAATACCTGGATGCAGTCTATCTGCAGCAGGACGCATACCACGAAATCGACGCCGCCTGCACTGGCGACCGTCAGAAGTATGTGTTCGGCAAGGTTTATGAAATTCTCAAGACTCCTATGTCTTTTGCCGAAAAGGATATTGCACGTACCTTCTTCCTGAAGCTCACTCAGGCTACCAAGGACTGGAACCGCGTTGCAATGGATTCCGCAGAATTCAAGGAAATTGAATCCAATATTACTGCTTCCGTGAAGGAGGTAACTGTCAATGCATAATGTTGCTTACCATCGTATTGAACGCATCGCCGGTTCTGTGATCTCTCTGAAGGCAGAAGGCGTTGCCAACCAGGAACTGGCTCAGGTTACTAGCTCTTTCGGTACTTCTCTTGCCCGTGTGATCCGTATTGACGGTGACATGGTTGACCTGCAGGTTTTCGCAGGCGCCCGTGGCGTTTCTACCGATTCCGAAGTCCGCTTCCTGGGCGAACCCATGAAGGTTCCTTATTCCGAAGCACTCCTTGGCCGCGTGTTTAACGGTGCTGGTCAGCCCCGTGACAATGGCCCGGAAGTCGATGGCGAACGTATCGCAATTGGCGGCCCTTCCGTGAACCCCGCAAAGCGTATTATCCCGAAGACCATGGTCCGTACCGGTATTCCCATGATCGACGTGTTCAATACCCTGGTGGTTTCCCAGAAGCTCCCGATTTTCTCTATCGCTGGTGAACCGTACAACGAACTTCTTGCCCGTATTGCTCTGCAGGCTGAAGTTGACGTGATCGTTCTTGGCGGTATGGGCCTGAAGCACGACGACTACCTGTACCTGAAGGACTTCCTTGAAAAGAACGGTGCTCTTAGCCGTACCGTGATGTTCATGCACACTGCATCTGACCCCATTGTGGAATGCTTGCTGGTGCCTGATGCATCTCTTGCCGTTGCCGAAAAGTTCGCAACCGAAGGCAAGAACGTGCTGGTGCTTCTCACCGACATGACCAACTTCGCCGACGCCATGAAGGAAATCGCCATTACCATGGAACAGATTCCTTCTAACCGTGGCTATCCTGGCGACCTTTACTCTTCTCTCGCTAGCCGTTACGAAAAGGCTGTGGACTTCGAAGGTTCCGGTTCTATTACCATCCTTGCCGTTACCACCATGCCTGGCGATGACGTGACCCACCCGGTTCCGGATAACACCGGTTACATTACCGAAGGTCAGTTCTATCTGCGTAAGGGCCGTATCGAACCGTTCGGTTCTCTGTCTCGTTTGAAGCAGCAGGTGAACGGTAAGACCCGTAGCGACCACCGTACCATTATGAATACCATGATCCAGCTCTACGCTTCTTACAAGGAAACCCTTGAAAAGCAGTCCATGGGCTTTAACATGAGTACTTGGGACCAGAAGCTGTTGAAGTACGGTACTCGTTTCGAAAAGGAAATGATGGACCTGTCTGTGAACATTCCTCTGGAACAGGCTCTGGATCTGGGCTGGACAATCCTTGCGGATTGCTTCGAACCCGAAGAAACCGGTATTCCTTCCAAGATGATTAGTCAGTATTGGCCCAAGAAGGGGTAATTAATGGCTAAAGTCAAGTTAACCAAAAACGCCCTCAAGGCGGAACGCGACGCACTGAAGCGCTTCCAGCGCTATCTGCCCACGTTGCTGTTGAAAAAGCAGCAGCTGCAGATGGAAATGCGTACGCTCCAGGAGAGGGTGATGGCAAAGCGCGACGAGGAAGACAAGCTTCGTAAGAGCATGTCCTCCTGGATTTCGCTGTATGCCGAACCTATCGACTGGTCGAAGTACCTGTCGGTGAAGGAAGTGCGCCAGGGCGAAGGTAATATCGCCGGTGTCCGCATTCCTACATTCGATGGGGTAGACTTCAATGTGACCATCCCTGACTTCTTTACTACGCCGGTTTGGCTGGACGACGGTATCCGCAGCCTGCAGGGGCTTATTTCCCTGCGCTTGGAACGCCGTGTTCTTGAAAAGCAGTACGAACTGCTTTCTATGGAACTCCGTACCACGAGCCAGCGCGTGAATCTTTTCGAAAAGGTCAAGATTCCCGAAGCCAAGGATAACATCCGTAAGATTAACATCTTCCTGGGTGACCAGCAGACCTCTGGCGTGGCCCGCAGTAAGCTTGCAAAGGGCAAGTCTACCGCTCGTGCCGCAGCACAGGATGCCGCAGCCGCTCAGGACAAGGGGGTAGCCGCATGATTACTCCTATGAAGAAAGTAACCATTCTCTGCCTGGACAAGGAACGCGAGGCTTCTCTTGAAAAGCTCCGCGAGATGGGCATCCTTCACGTTACCCCGCTGGTAAATCCCACGGGCGTAAAGCTGAATGCCGCCAAGTCCAAGGTCATGCGAATCCGCAAGGCTCTCGAGGCAATCCCCGCCAAGGCAGGGAAGGATGCTGTTTCTCTGGACGCATCTATCGCTTCTCAGCCCGCAGTCGAAGCCGTGCATCAGATGGTGCAGGTCAAGAAGGACGCTACGGACGTAATCTCCAAGCTCCATAATGACCTGAACCGCCTTGACAACTTCGGCAATCTGGACCCGCAGACTGTTAAGTCTCTGGAAGAGAGCGGTGTTTTCGTAAAACTCTATGAAGTTGATCCCAGCAAGACTATTTCTGCTGATGACGGCGCCGTTGTGCAGCCCTTCGGTCAGAACCTTACTGGAAATCTTTATGCAGTCATTAGCAAGGGTGAAGCTCCCGCAGCCGTAAAGGATGCCGTTGAACTTCCTCTGCCGTCCATGTCCCTGGCTGAAATGCGCCAGAAGCTCTCCGCCGCCAATGCAGAACTTGCAAAGGCCGACAAGACTCTGGAAGCACTTTCCGCCAAGCGTTCCGAAATCGATTCTGAACTGGCTGATGCCGACGAAGAATACGACCTTCAGGAAGCTTCTAGCGGAATGCTCGCTGGTGCAAGCATCGCCATGATCCAGGGTTTCGCTCCTGCAAATCGCATGGGTGAAATTCAGGAAGCCGCAAAGGCTAATGGCTGGGGCGTCCGCGAAGAAGATCCTTCTGACGACGACATGGTGCCCACCCTTTTGACTCACAAGCCCATTGCGAAACCCATGCAGTTCCTGTACGATATTATCGGTATCGTTCCGGGCTACAAGGAAATCGACGTTTCCGCAGTGTTCCTGGCTTTCTTCAGCCTGTTCTTTGCTATCATCGTTGGTGATGCCTTCTACGGAGCTCTGTTCCTGGCTCTCACTATCGTTGCCCGCAAGAAGGCTCCGAAATCCAAGAGTGCAGGCTTCAGCTTTATGTACTTGATGAGTGGTGCTACCATCGTTTGGGGCATCATGAATGCAAGCTATCTTGGTTTGACTCCGGAAATTGCTCCCTGGGTTGCAAATCTTGATTTGGCTAATGCATCCTTCTGCCCCGAGGGTCTGAAGAATGCCATGCATTGGATCCGTCAGTCTTCCAACATGCAGTTCTTCTGCTTCTGCATTGCAGTGGTCCATCTGACTATTGCACACGTTTGGAATGTGGTTGTCCAGATCCAGCGTAAGAGTACTACAGCTCTGGCTCAGGTTGGCTGGCTATTCTCCACCTGGTACATGTTCTTCCTCGCTGGAAACATGGTGCTGGGCGAAAAGGTCCCGGAAGTGTTCAGAAACTTCTTCAGCGGTCCCACTTCTGCTCCGATGATCTATGTGCTCATCGCTGGCGTGGTGCTGCTGGTGCTGTTCTCTGTGCCTCCTTCCAAGCTCAAGGAAGAATGGATTTCTATTCCTATGCTCGCCTTGAACATCGTGAACAACTTCGTGGATGTGATTAGCTACATCCGTCTGTTCGCAGTGGGCCTTTCCGGTGCTGCCATTGCAGAATCCTTCAGCGAAATGCTTTCGCCTATGTTCGGTTCTGTTGGCGGTCTCCTTGGTGCAGCCATTGTGCTACTCTTTGTTCATGCCCTGAACATTGCACTTGCCGTCATGGGTGTGGCGGTTCACGCAGTGCGTTTGAACACCCTGGAATTTTCTAACGGCCTTGACCTGCAATGGAGCGGTTTTGGCTTTAACCCGTTCAAGAAACGGAAAAACGTTTAATAACAACAAGTAGAGGATAAAAATATGTTAGATCACGAAACCATGGTTACTCTCGGCAAGATGGGTGCAGCAGCAGCTCTCGGCCTCGGTGCTCTCGGTTCTGCTCTTGGTTGCGGTACCGCTGGTATGTCTGCAATCACCGTCTGGAAGAAGGCTTACGCTCAGGGCAAGAGTGCTCTCTTCACTCTCCTTGTGTTTGTGGGTGCTCCCATTTCCCAGACCATTTACGGCATGCTCCTGATGAACTTCATCCTGGGTGCAGCAAATGCAGAAAACTTCAACAACTGGGCAGCTTGCCTCGGTGCCGGTATCTTCGGCGGCCTTGGCATGATGGCTTCCGCATGGTTCCAGGGTAAGGCTGGTGCTGTTGCTTGTGACGCTCTGGGCGAAACCGGCAAGGGCATGGTGAACTACCTGATGGTTCTCGGTGTGGTCGAAACCGTTGCCCTGTTCGTCATGGTGTTCGCAACCCAGACCTTCGCTTAGTAGGTATGAGGACGCCTTACTTTTGTAAGGCGTTGAGGTGTGAGGCTTTGTTTTGAAAGACCTCATTCCTCTAGGCGCTATTGCGCCGACCTCAAAGCGAACATAGTTCGCGTCCTCACTCCTATAAGGAATTGAATATGGATCAAGAAACAATAGTGACTCTCGGCAAGATGGGCGCCGCCGCGGCTCTCGGTCTTTCCGCAGTCGGCTCTGCAATGGGTTGCAGTACTGCCGGCATGGCGGCGATCGGATCGTGGAAGAAAGCCTACCTTAAGGGGAAGAACGCTATGTTCACCTTGCTTGTGTTCGTGGGCGCACCTATTGCGCAGACGATTTATGGCATGCTTCTGATGAACACCATCCTGAATGCTGCCAACAAGCCGGATTTCCACAACTGGGCAGCTTGCCTGGGCGTGGGCATCTTCGGTGGACTGGGCATTATGTTCTCCGGCTGGTATGTAGGCAAGGCTGCCTCCAACGCCTGTAATGGCTTGGGCGAAACCGGCAAGGGTCTAGTGAACAGCTTGATGGTGCTTGGCGTGGGTGAAACCGTGGCCCTGTTCATCATGGTGTTCTCGATGATGCTGGTGAGCTAAAAAAGGTATGAGGTACGCTCGTACACTCGCTTGAGGTATGAGGTCGGCCTTTGGCCTTTGAGGCTTTATTAAGAACCTCGTGCAGATTCTGCATGGGGTTCTTTTTTCTATTTTTGGCTAAGTAATGTCGCAGTTCTTGAAAAGATTTAACAGGTTCCTGGTAGTCAACGGCTATATGCCGAAGATTTTCCTGGCTGCGCTCATTGGATTTATAACGGGCCTGGTGGCGGTTGCTTTCCATTTTGGATTGGGACTGGCAACCTCCTTGGTGAAAATGCCCTGGACTGGGGAAAACGCTTTACCTTGGTGGTCTTTTGCTATAATGCCTGCTATTGGTGGATTGATTGTAGGCGTCATCATCTATGTTATCGCCAAGGCTCCTGAAACAGCAGGGCAAGGCACTGATAACATGATTAAGTCCTTCCATCATGAAGGTGGAAAAATTCGTAAGCGTGTTGCCCCTGTTAAGTTTTTGACGAGCATTATTACTTTAGCGACTGGCGGTAGTGCCGGTTACGAAGGTCCTATTTCCCAGATTGGTTCGGGTGTGGCGGCTACGGTTTGCCACAAGTTCCAGATGCCTCAGACGCTGCGGCGGCAGTTTACCCTGGCGGGGACGGCTGCTGGCCTGGGCGCCATCTTTAAGGCCCCGCTGGCAGGAGCGTTGACTTCGGTGGAAGTTCTTTACCGCGAAGACTTTGAATCCAACGCGTTTGCAACTTCTATTGTTTCTTCTGTTGTCGCTTTTACGGTGTATATTGCCTTTGTGGGAACGGAGCCTGCCATTGCGGGTGTTCCTGTGTTCCCTTTTGCAAATACGGTGGAACTGATTTGCTGCGCCCTCCTTGGAATTTTATGTTTCCCGTTTTCCTATTTGTACGTGCGCTGCTATAGTGAATCCGAGACTCGGTTTGCCCGCTGGCAAGTTCCCAACTGGATCAAACCTGCTATAGGCGGCTTGATGATTTCTGTTCTGGTGGTAGTTTTCCCGGAAGTTGCTGGTGGTGGTTTTGAATTCATTAACGAAGTGATGGGAGCCATGATGCCTCACTCCATATGGGGCGTTCTGCTACTGTTGGGGATTGTTCTTGCTAAGATTGTTGCTACGGGACTAACAGTTGGTTCTGGCGGATCCGGCGGCGTGTTCGGCCCTTCGCTGTTTATTGGTGGAGTTCTGGGTGCCATGTTTGCGGGCATCTTGGAACTGGTGGCTCCGGGTGCAATCCGCGAACCTGAAATGTTTATTCTGGTAGGTATGGCTGCCTTTTTTGCGGGGGCCGCCAAGGCGCCCATTGCCGGTGTGGTTATGGTCTGCGAAATGACTGGTAGTTATAGTTTGCTGCCTGGGCTTTTGATTGCGGCTGTTATGCACATCTCGTTCTCTCGCGGTTGGAGCATTTATAAAAGTCAGGTGGTGAACAAGTTTGCCTCGCCGGCTCATCGTGGCGACATGGATCAGGATGTTTTACGAATTACCACCGTTGGTGATGTGATTGAACATTGCGAAATGAAGACCCTCCGTGCAGAGGATTCCCTGTTTGATGTTTTGAAGGACATTGAGGTGGATTACGTCTATCCTGTCTACGAAGGAACTTCCAAGACTCCGACAGGCTTGTCCAAGCCTCATGATCATTCGGGAACGTACATAGGATTGTTGGACATGTCCATCGTGAAGAACGCCTATATCAGTTCGCCGGACTTGATTCAGCACTTGCTGATTTCTGACTGTACAGTAAAAGCTCCGATGCTGAATGAATCCATGGACTTGCATTCGGCATTGAAGATTTTTGTACGAACGTCTATGAATGAGCTGTGTGTCAAGAATAAGAATGGTGATGTAATAGGCGTGTTGAGTCACGCAGCCATCTTTAAGGCTTACGATAAGATTGTAAGGGATTCGCAGAAAACTGATGAATTATAGAGAAGAAGTGAATGAGTATATGCCTAGTGATGTGATGTGGTCGGACATCTAGACTGTTACGCTGTACACATTCAGGGTAGCTTGTTTCAACGTGTGGTCAAAACCTACAGAATAAGTGCTGATGGGACTTACACGGTTGATGGACGTTCTAATGTTGGACTTGTAAGAGTGACGACTGAGATGAATTCTCTTGGTATCTATGTGTACAATATGTATCTGCTGCATAGCACGGGTATTGAGTATTACCATTATGGAGAAAATGGTCAAGAACGATTCTTGGGTGTTCGTGCTTCAACTACATATAATCCCCTGGAACAATTTTATTGAAGTTTACCATCCCGGAGGAATTAGTCCTTGACCTTGTTCAACGTGATGGCTGAAATTGCTCCGGCAGGTGTGTTGCTGTTTGTCAATGACTATTCTAATTATCTTTATGGAGTTTCTTTTAATACGCGAGTGGTGATGGCTGGGGATTGAACGTACAGTACAATCTGCCTTAGGTTCCTCGCAAGTTCTTAGATAGTACCGCGCAAATCGTCCACTGCGTCTAGATATTCGCTGAGGTTTCGGGCCTTGGCGATTTTCTTTATGATGCGCTTGGGGAGAATGGATTCGGAGTTCTGCGGCTGGGTTTGGGCTGCTTCGGCGGGGTAGGTCCAGAAGGGGCGAAGTTTGTCCAGGATTTGGGCGTCGTTCTGGAGGCGCTTGCGGTAGTTATCCAGAATGGAATCGTGGATTTTTAGGAGCGCAGAAAGAGGGCTCGTTTGGGACTGCGCAGGGGACTGCGCTTGAAATTGCACGGCGAGTGCTGGGTTGGCCAGGAGCCCGCGACCGATCATGATTCCCTTGATGTTTGGGAATCGGCGTTCAATAGCCTGAATGTCTGAGAGACTGGTGACATCGCCGTTGAATATGATAGGGTGGCGGCACTGGGAATAGAAGGCTTCGAATGCTGCGAAGTCCTGCGCACCCTTGTACTGCTGGATGCCTGTGCGGGGATGCATGGTGATGTGGGCAAGGGGAGCCTCGTTCAACAGCGGCAGCAGGGCTAGACATTCGTCGGGGGAGGTGTAGCCCAGACGCATCTTGATGCTGAACGTGAGAGCTGCATCGGTCTGCTGTCCAGAACGGCGGGCGACCTCCTGAAGGATTTCCCTGACAGCATCCACTCGCGGGAGGATGCCTGAACCGCGGCCCGATTTCGCCTGCATGGGGAAGGGACATCCCATGTTGATATCAATCTGAGGGAAGACTTCGTCGGGGGCGAATCCGCAATCCTTTTTTAGCTTTTGAATGTCATCAACTAGTATGCGGAATTCGGCGGCGTCCTTGCAAATGACTTGTGGAACCACGTTGTAAAAATGCGGGGCTTCATCATCGCTTGAACTGTAATCTGCGTTTTCGCAATGGCAGATGTTTGACTGCTGGCTTTTGATGAATTCCAGGTCCTGTTGCAAATCCCGCAGATCTTTTTCTCGGGCGGCACCTTTCTCGACGCGCAAAAATGGGGTGTAATAGGCGGCGATTCCTGACTCACCGGCCTTGGGCCCGGCATGCAAAAAATGAGCCCGTCTGTAGGCGGACTCAGTAAAACCTTGTAGCGGTGCGAAATAAACCGGCAACATTTCGGCTTCTCTCATCTCTCGTCTGTAGCGAAGCGTTCTCTCGTCTATATTACGAGCAGCGGAGCACTTGGCCGGGGCGGATGTTGTTGCTCTTGAGGCCATTTAGGCGCTTCAGCTTACCCACAGAAATTCCGTAGCGGCGGGCGATTTTACCCAGACAGTCTCCGCGGCGGACCTTGTAATAGCGGTGCTTGGCCAGTTCCTTCTGGTATTCGTCTTCGACACCCTGAATCTGGGCCTGGTCAATTTCGGTGGTGGCGGCCAGGTAGGTGCCTTCCTGGAAATTGAATACGGTGGTGGGGTCGATATAGACACCGTTATACTTCATTTCGAAGTGGAGGTGGGCGCCAAAGGATCGTCCGGTATTGCCTCCGATGCCTACGGTGTCCCCAGCCTGAAGTTCATCGCCGATTTTCACTTTCCAGCTGGCCAGATGGGCGTAAAGGGTAGTAAGACCGTTGCCGTGATCGATGATGACGTACTTGCCGTAACCTTTACGGCGACCCTGGTTGCGGACCAGCTTGACCTTGCCGGGGAAGGCGGCCACGATGGTGCGGTCTTCGCCATGGCAGAGGCCCAAGTCAACGCCACGATGCATACGGTAGGTGCGGATGCCATAGGGGCTTGCGATGCGGCGGCTTTCGGTGGGAATCATGGCTGTGGTCATGTCAAGAACCAGCTTGCGGACACTATCCACCGTTGCTGAATCTCCCATGGCGGCGGCCAGTTCGGCGTCCGCTTCTTCCTGGGACATTTCCTTGCCGTCGTCAGTTTCGGAGCTGTCGGTTTCTGCTTCGGAATCGGTTACGGCTACGTCGGTATTTGCCTTGTCGGCGGCTTCCACAGCCTCGGTTGTGGCAAGCTTTTCTTCAATTGCTGCTGCTGGAGCGTCTACGTTACCTGCATCAGTAGAATCAATGGCTGGGTTGCCGGAAAATTCACTTTCGGTAATGGTTGCGGTAACTTTTTTTTCGGTTGAGGGCACGGAAGAGGGATTTGACGCTTCGGTGACTTCTGTGATTTCGGATTCCAGGATAGCCTTGTCGTCTACAACTTCGGTAAGCTCTACAGTCCCATTTTCTGCAAATAGGGCGACAGGCAATGCAAACAGTGTGACAATTGAACCAAACTTCATAATAGTGGGGGTAAAGATACCTTTTTTACGGTCAATTGTCACGGAGGGAGAGGGGGATGAGGTATGAGATATGGGGTATGAGGTATGAGGTATGAGGTATGAGGTATGAGGTTCATTAACCTTTAAGCAATTTCGTTTGATTATATGATTATATTTGAGTTAGAGTCCTCTAATTTTTAATTAATAGTTAAACGGACTTTGCCAGCAATTCCCCCAAAAAATTTCAGGTATGAGGTATGGATTAATAAGTTAGGCGCCATTGGTGCGATTATAACAATTCATATCTCATAATTCGTAATTCATAATTTACTATATTTCGCCCCGTCAGGGCCTATCATCCAGGTAGGTTCCTAGTCCGGCCAAAGGATATGCCTGCAAAGTTCAGGTTCGGCCGAAAAAGGATATATAAAATGGCAAAGAAAGTTCAAGACGCCCTCAAAGATATCATCTCCCTCTGCAAGCGCCGCGGTTTCATTTTCCCGGGCTCCGAAATTTATGATGGCCTGGCCAACACTTGGGACTACGGTCCGTATGGTGTTGAACTGAAGCGCAACATCAAGAACCTCTGGTGGAAGAAGTTCGTTACCAGCCGCAAGGACGTGCTGGGTCTTGATAGCTCCATTCTCTTGAACCCCCGCGTTTGGAAGGCCTCTGGCCACGTGGGTAACTTCTCTGACCCCCTGGTTGACTGCCTCGCTTGCCACGAACGTTTCCGTGCAGACCACCTGCTTGAAGAAAAGCTGGGTGACGGCTGCTGCGCCGGCAAGAACTTCGATCAGATCGCCGAAATGATGGTGGAAAACAAGATCGAATGCCCGAGCTGCGGCAAGACCGAATTCACCAAGCCCCGCGCTTTCAACCTCATGTTCCAGACCGAAATCGGCGTTATCGAAGGTGAAGGTAACAAGGTTTACCTCCGTCCGGAAACCGCTCAGGGTATCTTCGTTGATTTCAAGAACATCGTCGACAACGTTCGCCCCCGCATTCCGTTTGGCGTGGGTCAGATCGGTAAGTCTTTCCGTAACGAAATTACCCCGGGTAACTTCATTTTCCGTACCCGTGAATTCGAACAGATGGAACTGGAATTCTTCTGCGAACCGGGCACCGAACTTGACTGGTACAACTTCTGGCGCAAGTATTGCTTCAACTGGCTCATCAAGGACCTGGGCGTGAACGAATCCAAGCTCCGCCTCCGCGAACATGCCAAGGAAGAACTTTCTCACTACTCCAACGGTACCACCGACGTTGAATACGAATTCCCGTTCGGTTGGGGCGAACTGTGGGGTATCGCAAGCCGTACCAACTTCGACTTGACTGCTCACCAGAACGAATCCAAGGTCAAGCAGGAATACAACGACCAGGTGAACAACAAGCGCTATGTGCCTTACGTTGTGGAACCGTCCCTCGGTGTGGAACGCTTGCTCCTCGTTCTCCTCTGCGACGCTTACGAAGTCCAGAAGCTTGAAAACGACGAACGTACCGTTCTCCACTTCGACCCGAAGGTTGCTCCGGTTAAGGTTGCTGTCCTCCCGCTGGTCAAGAAGGGTCAGGTCAAGGCTAAGGCTGAAGAACTTTACGAACAGCTGCTCCAGCGCTGGAACGTGGAATACGATGAAACTCAGTCCATCGGTAAGCGTTACCGCCGTCAGGACGAACTGGGTACTCCGTTCTGCGTCACTGTCGACTTCGACACCGTTGGCGAAGGCGAATCCGATCCGGCAAAGCTGGGCTACGTCACCGTCCGTGAACGTGACTCCATGCAGCAGGAACTGGTGAAGATCGACGAACTGGAAGCATACCTGGCTGCAAAGCTCGGTTGCTAAGAGGTATGAGGTCGGGCTTCGCCCTCTGAGGCATGAGGTCGCGACCTTGTCGCTCTGAGGTTATAGTCAGAGCTTCGCTCTAGAATCTAAAAAGGTCACTCCCGATGTTTTTTCGGGGTGGCTTTTTTTATTTTCGCCTTTTTTGGCGAAAGTGGGCTCCAAAAAGAGTTGAATCCTCTGTTTGGAGTCTATTTTTATAAATAAATTAACTGTTTGCGGCTTTAATTTTTGCTTTGATTGAAATCTATGGATTCCAAATGAGGCTAATTTGCTGTTCTGGAGTCCATAATGCCAATAATAATGGACTGTAAATTCTGTATAAAGTATTTTTCTGGACTCCAATGTTGCAAAAAAGAAAAATTTGGAGTCCATTTTATATAATTTCCGCCACTTGATAGTATATTAAGCTCCATGAACAACCCGAAAATTAATCGCCTTATAGGCTACATCATTTTGTTCATTGGCTTTTTCCTTTTTTACAAGGGATTCAAGCCTGTGGGTGTGTCGGACAATATTGCCGACGCTGATTTTGTTTTGCTTGCTTTGGCCGCCGGTTTCCTTGTTGGTTCAACGGTTTGGATGATCAAGAAGGTTCGCTGCCCTCATTGCAACAAGCTTTTGCACTTGAAACTGTATAATATTGATGTCTGCCCCCATTGTGGAAAATCTACAGACCCGGATGAAAAATGACTAATCTCAATCCTTTCTTCAAATCTATCATCGATCAGGACAACACCGCCATTGTGGTGTGCGACCTGAACCATACCATTGTGTACATGAATCCTTTTGCCTGCGTGGCCCAGGCCAAGCGTGGGGGAGCCGCCCTTATTGGTCGTTGCCTCATGGATTGCCACAGCCCCGATTCCAGGGAAAAGATCCAGAAGGTGATGGATTGGTTCAAGGCTGACAAGTCCCACAACCGTGTCCATTCCTTCTTTAACGAGAAGCAGGTGAAGGACGGCTACATGATCGCCCTTCGCGATGAGAACGGCGAACTGATCGGCTACTACGAAAAGCACGAATACCGCACCAAGGATGAAACTCCCTTTTACGCCTTTTGATGGTTAAAATCAGCCGCTTTTTGTGATTTATGTTACAATTTGGAATGGGAAAATGCTTCAAAAAAACTTATTTGAAGCATTTTTTGCTACAGCTCCCATATTATAGAATAGATTGTTAGCATAGTTTTACAACCTATTCTTATTGTATGTTGAAGTGGCTGAAAAATTATCTGCTTTATGCGACAGTGGATCCCGACGAACTGACGAAGGTCGCGGATTCCGTTTCGCGGAGTAACCAGAAGTCTCTTGGCGCGTATTCCCTGATGGGGATGTTCTTTTTCGGCGTCATGTTTACCCTGTCTGCGCTTTCTGAAATTGCTTCCCTTAATCACAATGTGGTTGCCTATTCTTCGGCCACGTTGCTCTGTTTCTTCATTTTTATGGCCAACCGGTATTTAACCAAGAAGAATCCCCGGATGGTCATCTTTCTCATGTATGCATTCAACTGGCTCTTGCTTTCCTTTGGACTCTACCTGACGTTTGTGACCTCGCCGGAGCGTATTACGGTTTCGCTTTTGGTAATGCAGATGCTTACCGCCCTGATTTTTACGGATCGCCCTTACAGGTTCCTGATCAGTACGTTGTTGCTGGACGTGGTTTTTGTACCCCTGGCAATTATGTATAAGCCTTCCGAAATTCTGGTGCTGGATATTGTGGACGTGCTGATTTACGGTATCATCGGTCTGGTTGTTGGCTCCTTCATGTCCCGTATGAAGTTCGAACGTTTTGTTCTTGAACGTAAGGTGGGCGAGCTGAACGATGAACAGGGTTTGACTCATTACATCAAGTCTATGGCCGACATTTACGAGACTGTTGTGCAGATCGACGTAAAGACCGAAACCTTCCGCGCCGTGATCAACAAGACTAACATGGTGGAGTTTGACTGTCATGAGAACTTTGGCAAGCAACTTCTGATTGCCATGAGGGACGCCATTGATGAAAATGGCCTTGAAGCTCTTGTTCCCTACGCCAATATTGCCGCCGTTGCCCAGAGCATGAAGGGCAAGCGAACCATTACTCACGAATTCTTTGGTAAGCGTCTTGGTTGGTGTCGCGGCCGTTATGTGGCCGTGGGTTCTATGTCAGATGATCTTGTTCCCGAGCAGATTATTTTCGCTATCGAAAACATCAACGAAGAAAAGAATAAAGAGAATAAGCTGATTACCCAGGCGCAAACCGATTTGATGACCGGATTGTATAACCGTACCGGTGGCGTCAACAAGGTAAAGCTTTCCTTGCTAGAAAACAAGGTCGGCATGCTCTGCCTGTTCGATATCGATAATTTCAAGTACGTCAACGATACCCACGGACACCAGGCGGGAGACCAGGTTATTATTGCCGTTGCCGAAGCCATGAAGTCCGCTTTCCGCGATGAGGATATCTTGCTTAGGCTTGGCGGCGATGAATTCGTAGTCTACCTGAATGGCGTGGCTACGGAAGATCAGGGGACGCTTGCGATCCGCCGACTTTTTGATGAAATCGACAAGATCGAAATCGACGAAATCCCGGATTATAGGGTGTCGGTCAGTCTAGGTGCCGCCTTCTTCAGGAAGGACTCTAGCCTTGACTTTAACGACCTGTACAAGCAGGCGGATACTTGCACCTACCAGAGCAAGAAAATCGAAGGCAAGTCCTTTACGTTCTTTAGAGATTAGCTTGGATAGAAGTTGTTGAATGTCGCAAGCGTAAAATAAATGGTTCCTTTTCAAAACAAAAAAAGCTTCTCTTTCGAGAAGCTTTTTAAGCGGGATAGACGAGGCTTGAACTCGCAACCTCCGGCGTGACAGGCCGGTGCTCTAACCAAAATTGAGCTACCACCCCAGTGGTTTGTCTGGTCTTTCAACCGACGCACCAAATGTACTAATATGTTTCTTTGTTGTCAAGGGAATTACGGCTGAAAATGCAAAAAAATGCGTGAAAATGCAAAAAAAAACGTGCCGTCCAACAATAAAACAGCATCGGCTGATGATAAAAAAGAACACCTTTCTTTCGAAAAGTGTTCTTT
This sequence comes from Fibrobacter sp. HC4, assembly GCF_023373925.1. Classification (NCBI taxonomy): domain Bacteria; kingdom Pseudomonadati; phylum Fibrobacterota; class Fibrobacteria; order Fibrobacterales; family Fibrobacteraceae; genus Fibrobacter; species Fibrobacter sp. HC4. The sequence continues at coordinate 65,410 of NZ_JALCZV010000015.1, forward strand.
TAAGCGGGATAGACGAGGCTTGAACTCGCAACCTCCGGCGTGACAGGCCGGTGCTCTAACCAAAATTGAGCTACCACCCCAGTGGTGAACCAAAGATATAAATATCCATAAATTTTGTCAAGCCATTCAGACCAAATTAAAATAAAAAACGGTCCCGTTCTTTCGAACGGAGACCGTTTTTAGTTATGAGTTATGAATTACTAATTACGAGAAAGTCTCATAAATCATAATTCATACTTCATAATTGTCTTTAGTCAAAGACTAAAGGCTAATCAGACCTTCAGTGTCCTGGGACATTGCGGTGTAGAATGCAAAGCGTGCATCCACTTCCTTCTGGAGGTCGTCGGCCAGCTTCTTAGCAACTTCCGGGTTGTTACGGGTGAGCTGCTTGTAGCGGTTTTCGGTGTAGATGTATTCTGCAACCGGGATAGTCGGGGCCTTGGAGTCGAGAACAAGGGGAGCCTTGCCTTCGGCAGCGAGAGCCGGGTTGTAGCGGAGCAGAGTCCAGTAACCGGAATCCACAGCCATCTTCTGGTGTTCCAGCTGGCTGTTGAGATCGAAGCCGTGGTTGATGCAGGGGCAGTAGCAGATGATCAGAGACGGACCATTGTGAGCTTCTGCTTCCTGGAGAACCTTCAGAGCCTGAGCGTCGTTTGCGCCGATGGCGATACGGCCAACGTACACATTCTTGTAGCTCATGGCGATAAGACCGAGGTCCTTCTTGCCAGCGCGCTTACCAGCGGCAGCGAAGAGGGCGACGGCGCCACGGTTGGTGGACTTGGAAGCCTGTCCACCAGTGTTGGAGTAAACTTCAGTGTCGAGGACGCAGATGTTCACATTTTCACCGGTTGCCATGACGTGGTCGAGACCACCGTAACCGATGTCGTATGCCCAACCGTCACCACCGAAGATCCATACGGACTTCTTGACCAGGTAGTCGGCGAATTCGTCGCGGAGGCTTACGGAAGCTTCGTCGGTAGCACCAGCGAGAGCAGCCTTCAGTTCAGCAACGTTAGCGCGCTGAGCCTGGATGCCGGCTTCGTCGGACTGATCCTGAGAAGTGAGCTTAGCCTTGAGTTCTGCAGGAACGTTCACAGCTTCGAGGAGGCTTACAGCCTGGTTTGCATGCTTGGTGATAGCCAGGCGCATACCGAGACCGAATTCAGCGTTGTCTTCGAACAAGCTGTTAGCCCAAGCCGGACCGCGGCCTTCCTTGTTCTTTGCCCACGGAGTAGTGGGGAGGTTACCACCGTAGATGGAAGAGCAACCAGTTGCGTTTGCGACAACCATGCGGTCGCCGAAGAGCTGAGATACGAGACGGACGTAAGCGGTTTCGCCACAGCCTGCGCAGGAGCCGGAGAATTCGAACAGAGGTTCGAGGAGCATAGCCTGCTTGACAAGGTTCTTGTTAACCTTGGTACGGTCAAATTCGGGGAGGTCAACGAAGAAGTCCCAGCACTTGCCTTCCTGAACCTTGATGGGTTCCTGCGGCACCATGTTGATAGCCTTCTTGCCTTCTTCATTCTTGTCCTTACCGATATTTCTTATTTGGGCGTTCCCCACTGACGTGGGTCGGGCTATATTTTAGGGGCGGCCACCTTCGCTTCGCTTGCCACCCGCCTCCTAAAACGGAGCCTTGCTGTGTTCCCTTCAGTCACTCCGCAAGTCTCCGCCCCAAGGGGTCACTATCCCTAACGCGGAAGCTTTTTCCGTTCAATAATCAAGTCTGATTCAAATTTTTCAACAGCACTTGCGTTCCGGGGCTTTCCGTTTCGATGCTCTGGAACGCCTTGCTCAGCTTTTCCAGGTTCTGCCTCGTCTTCCTGTCCGTTCTCAGCTTCATCATCGCGTCAATCAGGATTTTCGGGCCGATTTTCTCTATGGGCACAGTGTTGTCGATTCCGTATTTGCGAAGACGCAAGGCGTTGTCAATCTGGTCCTTGCCCAACGGAAGAATCAGGAACTTCTTGTTGTTGTAGACGCACTCCTTAATCGTGGCAAGACCGCCGTGAATCAAAGCGAATTCGAGATTCGGGGCGGAAAGAATCGCGCGCTGGGGCACCCAGCCAGCAAATGTTATGTTGGACATGTTCCTGAACTCGTCCCATTCGTGGTCGTTTACAAGCTTTGTACCCACGCCGAGGACAAGATGGTAGTCCTTCATTTCCGCTGCCTGCATCGCCTCGCACATGCAATGGAACAGGTGACGAGCCTTTCCCTCGTAATCCAAGACCTGCGAACCAGCCGTGACGAAAATGAGCTTTTCGTACTGCGCGCCCGCCTCTGGATTTTCAGGCTGAAGCAGATTGTCCGCCCATGCGGCACTTGCCGACGATGCCAAGTCCCTATCCAGAATGCACGGCTCCACATAGTGAACGTTTTCGCCCGGATTGTAGTGGGAATACTCGTATTCGCGAGGGCATGGAATCAGTTCGTCGAAGGACTCCAAATCCTTCACGAAGTCCTCCATCTCGATTCCGGGATCCTGCAACAAGTCCACCGACCTCTGCAGCCGCCACCTCTACGAACTCGCAGCCAACTGCGTGATGAGCCAGTTGCTCCTCCGCGACGCCACCAAGGCACCGGAGCTGTTCGACAAGAGCATGAAGGTGTACCTGAACCTCGCCGAAGCCGAAGTCGCCAAGCACTACAACTTCGTGAAGAGCGTGGATGTGGAAGCGATGGAGAGCTATAAGCAGGCGCGTAATTGACAGTAGGGCGTTCGCGCGCCCTGGTGTCATTCTGGAGGAGCGAAGCTCCGATAGAATCCATAAAAATTTAAAGACCTCGACAGAAATGCCGGGGTCTTTGTTTATAGGCTAATCTACGATTTTTTCAACATAACCCAAAATAAAGTACCGTTCATTTTCTGTAAGGGGACCATTCTTCGTCACCTCATATTGTACTGATTTATTGAATATATTCTTAAATTCACTTAGTAAGAACTCTTTCGTTTTCCTTTTTCGTTCATCATTATGAGGAATCCATATATCAGCAATGATGATCGCATATTTTGAATAAGTCTTCACATCCTCATCAATATTGATATTTTTCCATTTTTTCTTCATTCTATCAAAATCAGTTCTCATGGATTCAATTTTGCCCCTATAACCCAATCTTTTTGCCTCAATTAAATAGATTGTTTTTTCTTTTCTACTAATAATAAGAGAATCAAAATGTTCCTTTTTACTCTCATCATTATTTTTTATAGGGACTTCCTGCCATATAATCAACTCGTCATCAGCAGCCATGTTATAGAACGTGCTACAAAAATTAAATGTCAAGTTTCTTTCCGTAAAACCCACAGAATCAAAAGACGGATAGTAGTTTCGCAATATTTTTTCATAGCGTTTTGCAGTTTGCTTTATTACATTGTCAATATCCATTGCATCTCCTTAATTTTTAGCATCTAGTCCTTAACACAACGGACTGAAAAGCCCTTCACCTTATAATCTTTCTCATACTCTCGACTTCCAACATTAGTAACACTTAGCCTCATACTATATGCTTGCTCGTCACCATTCTCTGTAGAACTCCAGAAATAGGCATTGTCCCCCTTTTGATAGTAAACATTATAGCGAGCTTTACCGCTAGACATTTCATAAAATACCAAATCTCTATAGCCTGCCGGATATGCAGAAAAAGCGTAAGAGTCTGAACCATTGCCGCTTCTATTATTAAAATTATTCCAGCCGCTCGTTGACTTTAAAATTAACTCAGCATTATATTGACCAGCATTAGCTTTAGCAAGCAACGTATCGAAATCAGCCTTCGTCGGAAGATACCAGCCTTTAGGGCATACGCCACGAACAGGATAAGTTGGCGAACAGGTCTTACCAAATCCGCAATCGGTGCCATTTGCGGAAAATTTTCCTGCTGAATCCATTGCTGCCGCCCATGTATACAATCGACCATACGAATTGCAATTTGCCGGGTCATTGTCGTAACAAAAACTCGTAGAGTCAAGACGATTTGAATCTTCTTCATACCGGTAATCTAAATTTCGCGCCATCCAGGTTTTCGAACCAATGACGACAGTTTTGTAAGTTTTTTTATCTCTTTCATCAACTAATGTTCCATAAGTGGTTTCCTGAGAAATACCAACCCACAATCCCTTTGTACAGGAATAAATAGAATCAACACTTGGAGTAATCTTTTTTTTCGCTTCTTTGCCTTCTGTATAACTGACACATCCTTTACCAAGAGTCGCTTCCATTGAATTTGCATATCTAAAAGAATCTCCGTCACAGACATAGGCTACAGGATCGTAAGCAACGGTTCCATCGGTCAGACATTCTTTACCAAGAGTATAATATTCAATGGCCGCCATCCTACGCCATTTTTCATTTTCACACATAAAATACCATCCAGAGTCACTTTGTACAACTTCACCATTTTTTTCATTCGTGCACACACCCAGCCTTTCCCAAAATGATTCATCGCAACGATAATCGCAAGCTTGCCACATTCCATTTTCAAACAAATAATGATTAGCTGAATTCACCGAGCCTGCTCGTACTTCACCATTTTTTCCATCTTCCCACCCATAGGTATCATATTCCAAGACAGTTGCCTCTCGCCAATTTCCATTATCACAAATATGATAAGAGACACCGTATTCTTCATATTGTCCAACTTCGCCCTCGTTGATGGAAGAGCATAGCCCCAAAGCAGTCTCTTTTTTAGAAATAACCCATTTGCCGTTTCGGAAGACATAATAAGTATTCGTTGCATTACCCTTCTTTATTTCACCTTCTTCGCCTTTTCCCCATTGATAGGTGTCAATTTCAGTTTTATTTGATATTTCCCATCCTTTTGTTTTGCAGATATGATACGAAGAATCTCTACTGACAGCAATTGCGCATTGGCCGACATTCGTTGAATTACATTTACCACTAAGATCACCCGTTACCCTAACTACCAAGCAAAACGAATTGCTAGATGAACTAGAAACAGTATTGCTGCTGGAAGTTATGGCTGACAACGAGCTGCTTGAAAATTTATTGCTAGAGCTACTGTTTTTTGAAGCACCTGCGACTGAACTTGACGACGAGGCAATTAGTTTCGTCTCCGAGCTATTCAACACTATAGTATTTGAAGAAGATAAAAACAACCCCATCCCTGAACTACTAAAAGATGTAATTCCATTATAATTCGAAGATGACTGAATTGCAGTAAGGTTAATCCAGTTATTGTTCGTACATAAGTAATCCGCATTTAACTCAATAACGAAAACCGAATCGCCTTCATGGTCGAGAGTACAAGATCCAAGTTCATAAAATGAGGAAACTTCTCGTAAAGGCAATTCAGGCGAAACGGATTTATTACCAGCATCATCTCCGCCGCAAGCAGCGAAGATTAGAGCAAGAGAAAGTGCGGCAAGATTGCCAATTTTGTTCCAAGCCATAACAGCCTCCATCGTATACACCTACGGAGTTACCCCTGTTCAACAAGGAACTTCGCCAAATTTTGTATGGATACAAAAAAGGCGCAGATCGTTGCATTTACCTACACGTGGCTCTAGACTGCCTCTGACTGATAAACGCAAACGACCCACGCCCCAAAAGGGCTGTTGCTTTTGATCTATACGACCAAAGTCCAGCCTTGAAGGGCTGGTACAGCAAACTGAGATACACCGCAAAGCGGCATACCTGCGTGAGCGTTCGCCTCGTTCTCAGTCAATGGAAATTGTCGAGATTTCGTGTAGAGAACAAGAGCTAAACTCTCTAATATGTCCAATTTAAGAATAACTTAAATACAGCCCAGACGCAACAGAAATTTACAAAGCAGCCTGTTTTTGTGCGAAAAATCGCAAAAAAAAGCCCCATCTTGGACCGCCAGACGATTATTCCAAGCTGGAAGAAGCTCAACATGTTGACTTTTCTAATAAAAATTGGTATATTATAACCGGGCTGGTCGAAAGACCCAGGTCCATCTTTGGCGAGGAAGTTCCTCGCCTTTTTTGTGGAGAGAGTCTTGAAGGAACTAAGTGTTTTCATCGATGAGTCGGGGGATTTTGGCGAATATAGCCCACATTCTCCGTATTACATAATAACAATGGTGTTCCATGACCAAGAAGTCGACATTCAAGAAAACGTTCTTCGCCTTGATACCGAGCTGTCCTATCTTGGACTTGAGAATCTTTGCATCCACACCGGCCCAATTATCCGCAAGGAAGAAATTTATAAAGACATCGGAATAGCTGAGCGGAGGCGCATTTTCAACAAAATGATGGCGTTTATCCGTTCAGTAGGTATCCAGTACAAATGTTTTTCCATCGAAAAAAAGCACATCAGAGATTCTGTAGAAGCAACAGGCAAACTTTCGAAGCAAATATCCTCGTTCATCAGAAATCATTATGATGATTTTCTTGCTTTCAACGATGTCAAAATTTACTACGACAATGGACAAGTCGAAGTAAGCAAGCTTTTGTCGTCTGTATTCAACGCCCTGCTGCCAAACCCAATTTTCCGAAAAGTGATGCCTACTGATTATAAATTGTTCCAGGTCGCAGACTTTATTTGCACGATGGAACTTTTGAACCTGAAACTTGAAAACAATCTTTTCTCAAAATCCGAAATGATTTTCTTCGGCAACAAGCGCGATTTAAAACAGAACTATTTAAAGGCTCTGAGAAAGAAAGAATGGAATTAATAGCCCGGGCGTTGCGGCCTTTGGACACTTAACACTTTAGTGCTTACGTGTACATGGCCACCTTTAGGTGGTTAGGCGCCTGAGCACCCGCTAGAAGGGGAAGCGGAAGACCCGACCGGGGCGGGTTATATGCAAAACGCCCACTCGTATGAGTGGACGTGATTGTAAGGGCGGGGGCGGGGCTGGAGCGTGGGGGAGACTTCCCCCTTTATAAAAAAGACGAGAGCCGAAATTTCTTCGACTCTCATCTTTGTTACTTCAGGTCTGGATCCTTCGCGACCATCGGTCGCTCAGGATGACGACGTTAACCGATTACAGGCTAATCAGACCTTCAGTGTCCTGAGACATTGCGGTGTAGAATGCAAAGCGTGCATCCACTTCCTTCTGGAGGTCGTCGGCCAGCTTCTTAGCAACTTCCGGGTTGTTACGGGTGAGCTGCTTGTAGCGGTTTTCGGTGTAGATGTATTCTGCAACCGGGATAGTCGGGGCCTTGGAGTCGAGAACAAGGGGAGCCTTGCCTTCGGCAGCGAGAGCCGGGTTGTAGCGGAGCAGAGTCCAGTAACCGGAATCCACAGCCATCTTCTGGTGTTCCAGCTGGCTGTTGAGATCGAAGCCGTGGTTGATGCAGGGGCAGTAGCAGATGATCAGAGACGGACCATTGTGAGCTTCTGCTTCCTGGAGAACCTTCAGAGCCTGAGCGTCGTTTGCGCCGATGGCGATACGGCCAACGTACACATTCTTGTAGCTCATGGCGATAAGACCGAGGTCCTTCTTGCCAGCGCGCTTACCAGCGGCAGCGAAGAGGGCGACGGCGCCACGGTTGGTGGACTTGGAAGCCTGTCCACCAGTGTTGGAGTAAACTTAAGTGTCGAGGACGCAGATGTTCACATTTTCACCGGTTGCCATGACGTGGTCGAGACCACCGTAACCGATGTCGTATGCCCAACCGTCACCACCGAAGATCCATACGGACTTCTTGACCAGGTAGTCGGCGAATTCGTCGCGGAGGCTTACGGAAGCTTCGTCGGTAGCACCAGCGAGAGCAGCCTTCAGTTCAGCAACGTTAGCGCGCTGAGCCTGGATGCCGGCTTCGTCGGACTGATCCTGAGAAGTGAGCTTAGCCTTGAGTTCTGCAGGAACGTTCACAGCTTCGAGGAGGCTTACAGCCTGGTTTGCATGCTTGGTGATAGCCAGGCGCATACCGAGACCGAATTCAGCGTTGTCTTCGAACAAGCTGTTAGCCCAAGCCGGACCGCGGCCTTCCTTGTTCTTTGCCCACGGAGTAGTGGGGAGGTTACCACCGTAGATGGAAGAGCAACCAGTTGCGTTTGCGACAACCATGCGGTCGCCGAAGAGCTGAGATACGAGACGGACGTAAGCGGTTTCGCCACAGCCTGCGCAGGAGCCGGAGAATTCGAACAGAGGTTCGAGGAGCATAGCCTGCTTGACAAGGTTCTTGTTAACCTTGGTACGGTCAAATTCGGGGAGGTCAACGAAGAAGTCCCAGCACTTGCCTTCCTGAACCTTGATGGGTTCCTGCGGCACCATGTTGATAGCCTTCTTGCCTTCTTCATTCTTGTCCTTACCGATACA